>NZ_CP029347.1:1607473-1928967 GCF_003143555.1 Saliniradius amylolyticus | reverse complement strand
ACAAATGGGCGATGAGCTGCACCTGTTAGTGGCTGGGGATAACTGCCAGGCCATGGCCGAAGCGGCGGCAAAATATGAGGGTGTGGCTAAGGTGCTCGTCGCCGAGCACGCCAACTACGCCCATCAACTGGCCGAGCCGGTAGCCGCCCTGGTGCAGGAGCTGGGTAAAGACTACAGCCATATTGTGGCGGCGGCTTCCACCACGGGCAAAAACTTTATGCCCCGTGCGGCGGCGCTGCTGGATGTGAATATGATCTCCGACATCATCGCCGTGGACAGCGACGATACCTTTGTGCGGCCCATCTACGCCGGCAACGCCATCGCTACGGTGCAGTCTTCGGACGCCATCAAGGTGATTACCGTGCGCGCCAGTGCCTTTGAAGATACAGCCGAAGGCGGCGGTGCCGAGGTGCAGGCGCTGGATCTGGCAAAAGATTACGCCAAGTCCCGTTTCGCGGGCGAGCAGTTAACCGAGTCCGAGCGTCCCGAACTGACTGCCGCCAAGGTGGTGATTTCCGGTGGCCGTGGCATGCAAAACGGCGACAATTTCAAGCTGCTGGAAGGAATTGCCGATAAGCTCGGTGCCGGCATCGGCGCTTCACGTGCCGCCGTGGATGCGGGCTTTGTGCCCAATGATATGCAGGTGGGTCAGACCGGTAAGATTGTCGCCCCCGATTTGTATATCGCGGTGGGCATTTCCGGCGCCATCCAACATCTGGCGGGCATGAAAGACTCCAAGGTGATCGTGGCCATCAACAAGGATGAAGAAGCGCCTATCTTCCAGGTGGCCGATTACGGCCTGGTGGGAGATTTGTTTGAGGTGTTGCCCGAGCTGGAAAGCAAACTGTAATCAGGGCTTTCTGGTTTCTTAATTAACCAAACCCGGCCTTGAGCCGGGTTTGTTGTTTTTGGCTACTCCATCGCCAAATCGCATTTGGTGACCCATGACTCGATCAGGGGGCCATTGCCGATATTACTTGTGGAGCCTAAGTGAGCTGCCACCCCAAAACTGGTTCGGGGCCCAGTTCTTTTGCGAGTACCCTGCATACCCCCTCGTCGCCCCGGCGAAGGCTGGGGCCTAGTCCTTTTAGTTTTTACTGAGTAGCCAAGATACTGAATTTGAGGTGGATTCCACCTTTGGCCTCCCTGCCCAATACGACACGCCATTCCCTGGCGTGCCGCCCCTTTTAGAAAGACCCAAAAGGGGCGAAAAGGTCTTAGGTCGCTCCTGACTTTCCGGGAACCTTGCCGAACCAAGGCTCTTACAGCATCGAACCGGCTCAAGGTAGCATCCTGCAAAGCTATCGCCTCGCGAAATCGTCCAGGATTTCGCGTTCGATTGAGCCTTGGCACGGTAAGGGAAAGTCAAAGCGACAGGGATTAAACCTAACCACCAGAGCCACCCTGAGCCTGTCTCAGGGTCTCCAAAATAATCACGAAAACCAAGGTCTTGCACCAACCGGCCCGTTAAAACACCCTGTGGCGGGCAGGCGCCGGAAAAAGTGGGTTAAATTTCAGGGGTGAAAACCGTTTAAAAATCGCGGGAGCGCGCAGCGATTTTAGGTTTGAACGCGAAGGCAAGGGATGCCGAAGCTGGACTTGGGCAGAGGCATGGATAGCCGATGACCAAGAAAATCGAGCGTAGACGAACAGGGAGTGAGTGTGAGCGACCGACTTCTTACTTTCTCCAAAGGCAGACGTTCTAACCTCTTGAATCACTGAGCATATGCGATTAGCTTATGTTTATACACAGACCCGACTAAACCCGGTTCTCGCTTTCCCCAAAGCCAATCCAAACGCTGGCAGGGACCGGATGGACTCAGGATATTAAAAAATAAGGAGATTTTATGCTGATAGCCCCTTCAAGTCCTCTGCGGTTTAACCAGAATTTAATATAAAAAGCTGTTAGACAACAACTATGGACATCAACCGACTCGCTACAGCATATTTTCAGTACTTATTGAATAAAGCGGATGAAGAACGGAAAATCAATCGAGAGATTGAGGAGAGTGTTTATTATAAATTACTTTCAGCGGTGGTACCGGCAAAGGATTTGAAAACGGTTTTTGATCGATATAGGCAAAAAAGTGATTCTTTTTCTGATACCGATTGGCACACGTTGAATTCAAAAATTATACAAAGTGGTATTGTTGTAAATGACAAGTGCGTACTCTTTCATGGTGGAGCCAAACAAATCAAGCACGAAATCAAGCCAGTATCATTTTCGACTCATCCGGGATATGCCTTTTGGCACGCCAAAAAACATCATAATCATCAGCCAAATGGCAAGCAGATATTCATTTACATATTAAGGCTAGAGTCGAACGCAAAACTGAGAGCTTGTGTCGATTTTAATGATTCTGATTATGGCCATGAAAACGAAGTGCTTTCTCAAGCTGGCATAAAAATCGAAGAAAGACAAAGAAAAGAGGCATTTGAAAATGTATTCATGATTGAGGGGGTTGTTCATGCCTAACAATTCAATCGAGCAAGGCGCTCCCGCTGGTCGTGCAGGACTCGCGCTTCGCGCTCGCCTCTCATTAAAGCGTTATCGCATTAACGATAGTTGGCTATAAGAAAAACAACCGTGACCTTATGTTACTCGGTGCGGTTGCCGTCACATTTTGCTTTGTCGGCTTAGAGTTTATTGTTAGTTTTGCTGAGGGCCTGGAAGGGGTCTAAATGCTTGGGTTCAACTTGTTTAGAGGGGGGCTATCAACACTGGATGATAGCCATTTGTCAGCCACCATCTGGAGGCTGGCGGTAACCGAAATAGTTACTCTTCCTCGGGTTTCGGCCTTGGCTTTTTCTTAATCAGCAGCGGCTTATCGCCCACATCCTCACCGGCGAAGGTGTTGATGCGTTTGACCGGTTTCTTTTGTTTTGTCTTGCCGTTATTACCCTGAGCGCCTTTCTGTGAGGCTTTGGCCCATTTGCCGGTGCGCTTATTGGGTTTCGCCTTAAAGCCGCTGAATTTGGCGGCCAGGCCGTCTAGCTCGGTAAATTCCGGCTGTTGGTGAATAAAGTCGCGAATGGCGACAAAGCTATTCCAGTCTTTGGGGCCAACAAAGGAGTAGGCGCTGCCCTGATTACCGGCACGGCCGGTACGGCCGACGCGGTGGACGTATTCCTCGGCTTGTTTTGGCAGGTCGAAGTTGACCACTAAAGACACTTTGAGCAGATCTAGGCCGCGCGAGGCCACATCGGTGGTCACCAGAATTTTAAAGTGGCCGCGGCTGAACTCACTCATAATGTGGCTGCGCTGCGCCTGGGTTTGCTCACCGGACAGGCCCATGCTCTTGTAACCTTGCTCGCTCACTAACTTGGCGAGGCGGTCGGTATCTTCACGGGTGGCGGTAAAGATGATCGCCTGCTGAAAGTGTTGCTGTTTTAGCAGAGCGTTCAGCAAGGCCTCTTTATGCTCGATATGATCGGCAAAGATAAACTTCTGCTCGATGTCTTTATGCTCTTCACCGGCTGCACCCAAAGAAATGCGCTGGGGCGCGTTGAGCATCTCACGGGTCAGCTCGTGCAGTTCAGCGTTATCCAGGGTGGCTGAATACATCAGGGTCTGGCGCTTGCGGTGGTCAGCGGCGGCGTCGATGGCCTTGAGCTGCTCACTAAAGCCTAAATCCAGCATGCGGTCGGCTTCGTCCAGAATCAATAGCTCCAGCCCGTTTAAGAACAGGCTGCGGTCTTTGAGGTGATCGGCGATGCGCCCGGCCGTGCCCACCACAAATTGAGGGTCCTTGCGCAGGGCTTTAACCTGATCGTTAAAGTTTTCGCCGCCCAGTACCAGTGCGCTTTTCAGGCCGATACCGTCGGTCAGGCTCTTAAGCTGGGAAAACACCTGTTTAGCCAGTTCGCGGGTGGGGGCCAGAATCAGCACTCTGGGGTCTTTCTTGCTCAGCGCCTTGGTTCTTAGCACCCGTTGAATGGCCGGAATCAGGTAGGCCAGTGTCTTACCGGAGCCGGTCTTGGAAGAGACGATAAGATCCTTATGTTGCAGCGCCGGGGCAATGCCTTTGGCTTGGATCTCGGTGGCTTCTTCGAAGCCTTTACGCTCCAGAGTTTGGGTCAGGCGATGATCGAGGGGCAGTTCAGAAAAGTGCAAGAAAGGTGTCCGTTACGCGAAAGTTAGGCCAATTATACGCGCGAAGGGCGCTGGGGTAAAAGTGATTCGCCGGGGGAGTGGTAATGATGGGAATGTATCGGGCGAAAGCATTGTCGATAAGCAGACCTTGTGAGACAGGACGTCGAAGAAGAGCGTCCATGGACGGATTCACAGCGTGTCTGTGTTCGGCAATGCTTCCTCCCAACTATAGAAGTAAAAGGGGGTTAAATACGCATCTCCGGAATATCGCCGTTAACCACCAGTTCGCCTTCGGTCTTTTCGCGGATTTCATCCACGGATACACCCGGTGCGCGCTCTACCAGATGGAAGGCGCCTTCTTTGACTTCCAGCATCGCCAGATCGGTGATGATGTGGGTGATACAGTTAACCCCGGTCAGCGGCAGCTTACATTCTTTAAGCAGCTTTGAGTTACCGTGTTTGTCGGCGTGAGTCATGGTGACGATGATGTTCTTGGCACCGGCCACCAAATCCATCGCGCCGCCCATGCCTTTTACCAGCTTGCCGGGGATCATCCAGGAGGCGATGTTACCGTTGCAGTCCACCTCGAAAGCACCCAGTACGGTGAAATCCACATGGCCGCCGCGGATCATGGCAAAGCTTTCCGCCGAGCTGAAAATCGACGCGCCTACGGAGGCGGTCACGGTTTCTTTACCGGCGTTGATCATATCGGCGTCCACTTCATCTTCGGTGGGGTAGCGGCCCATGCCGAGTAGGCCGTTTTCCGATTGCAGCATTACCGCAACGCCATCGGGGACATAGTTGGCGGCCAGGGTCGGAATGCCGATGCCCAGGTTCACATAGCTGCCGTCTTTAAATTCTTGCGCCACTCGCATGGCAATCTGTTCACGGGTTAGTGCCATTGTTGTTCTCCTTTATGCGTCGCGGGTGACTTTGCGTTCGATGCGTTTTTCAAACTGGCCCTGGATCACGCGATCCACATAGATGCCCGGCGTTTGAATTTCAGTGGGAGCCAACTCGCCCGGCTGGACGATTTCTTCGGCTTCCACCACGGTGATCTTACCGGCGGTGGCGGCCATGGGATTGAAGTTCTGCGCCGTATGGCGGTAGATGCAGTTGCCCATGGTGTCGGCTTTCCAGGCACGGACGATGGCGAAATCGCCGGTCACCGACTCTTCCAGGATGTGGGGGCGGCCGTTAAACTCGCGCACTTCCTTACCTTCGCCTACGGGTGTGCCGTAGCCGGTGGCGGTATAAAAAGCTGGAATGCCTGCGCCGCCAGCGCGCATCTTCTCGGCCAGTGTGCCCTGAGGCGTCAGTTCCACTTCCAATTCGCCGTCTAATAGCTGCTTTTCAAACAGGGCGTTTTCGCCCACGTAAGAGGCCACCATCTTCTTGATCTGATGCTTTTCCAGCAGCAGGCCCAGGCCAAAGCCGTCCACACCACAGTTATTGGAGACCACGGTCAGACCCTTGGTGCCCATTTTTTGGATCTGAGCGATCAGCCCTTCGGGAATGCCGCACAGCCCAAAGCCACCGGCGATGATGGTCATATCGTCTTTCAGACCGGCCATGGCCTCGTCATAGCTGGCAACAACCTTATTAAATCCTGACATGGGATTGCTCCTATTATTATTGTCAGACAGGGTAAGTGTTGAACAAGTATTGGATAATGTGTATTTTTTGTAAAATTGATTTAATTTAGCTTTTAATAAAAATAATTTATGTCTGCAATCTCCCATCGGCAACTGCAGGTGTTTGTGCAACTGGCACAAAGTGGCTCCTTTGCCGAGGCCGCCGAGCG
Source organism: Saliniradius amylolyticus (assembly GCF_003143555.1). Classification (NCBI taxonomy): domain Bacteria; kingdom Pseudomonadati; phylum Pseudomonadota; class Gammaproteobacteria; order Alteromonadales; family Alteromonadaceae; genus Saliniradius; species Saliniradius amylolyticus. Next base: position 1,923,070 of record NZ_CP029347.1, on the reverse strand, counting down.
CTTGCACCTGTCCCAACCGGCATTATCCATTGCCTTGGGTAAGTTTGAACAGCATATTGGCGGACGGCTGTTCAGTCGCACCAAAAGATCCGTGAGTCTGACGCCCGAGGGGCAGGCGTTTTTACCAGTGGCGCGGCGATTGCTGCATGACTGGGAGGAAGCCTTCAGTGACCTGCACAACCTGTTCGCCATGCAGCGGGGTAAGCTGACGATTGCCGCTATGCCGTCGTTTGCCAATAGTTTGTTGCCCGGCGTACTGTCGGCCTTCCACCGGCGTTGGCCGCAGATAAATTTAACGGTACAGGATGTGGTGATGGAACGGGTCATCGAGTCGGTGCAGAAGGGGCGGGCAGAACTGGGGGTCAGCTTTGAATCGGAGCGCGCCGAGGGGATGGAGTTTACCCCCCTATTTGATGACGAATTTTTGATGATTATGCCCAGGGCCCACTCTTTGTGTGCAAAAGACCGGCTTGGCTGGGAAGTCCTAGCCGAACATCATTATATTGCGATGAACCGGGGCTCAGCGCTTAGGAGCTGGTGTGATCGGGCCTTGGCAAATGTCGGTGTGCAGAGCTCGCCGGTGGCGGAAGCCAGTCAGCTCTCCACGGTGGGGGAGCTGGTGTCTGCGGGTCTGGGAGTGGCAGTGGTCCCGGCGTTGTGTAAGCGGGAGATGACCCGCCGAGGCCTGGAGTGCCGCCCAATGGAGAAGGGGTCCGGGGTACGGCGAGTCGGGGTGTTTCGGCGTAGCCGAGCCAGTATTTCGATACCGGCTCAGGCCTGTATGGAACTACTGAGCGCCTATGACTGGCAGGCTCAGCTTACCACTTCTTCTTAGGGGCAAATAATTCGTCCAGCTCGTCTTTATTTTCTTCTCGTTGTCTGGCGCGGTCGGCGGCGTTGGCATCCCGCAGGCTGGAGTTAATATCTTCCAATAAATCGGTGATCTCCTGATGCCGTGCCTGGGTGTATTCGTTGGCAACGGCCTGTGCGTTTAGGGCAACCAGCGCTTTCTCAAAATATTGACGAGCCGAACCGAGCATATTGCCACTTAACGCGGCTTTACCGCGACGCAGCAGGGTGTCCACATTTACTCGCAGTTGCATGCGGTCCAGGCGTTTGTCCTCTTCGCTAAACACATGCGGGTCGACTTTGCCTTTGCTGTTCTCGGCGCGAAGCATGGTGCGAATCTTCTTAATGCCCTGAATCAGCGTGATGACCTGTTTATCGTTTTCCGGAATCGTGAAATTAGTTTCCGCTGGTGGCGGTTCGTCCTCGTTAATCGACGATACGCGCTCTTCGGCATCCTTGATACGGTTCTTGATGTCCATGGCTTTGGGGTTAACGTCCTGCATGGATTTAAGGGCATTCAACACCCGGTTGTGCAACACCTTAAGTAATTTATTGGACACCGGGATATAAGCCGCAGCGGCCAGCGCATCTTCAGTTTCATCGATGACGAGCTTTAACTTCTGACTTTGCGCCCGTCGTTCGGCTTCCACCTGTTCTTTGTGTTGCTGGATTGCGTTGATAACGACGGCCACGATGATAAGCGCGACAATCAGTCCAATAATTATGGCAAACATAAGCTGGTCACTTTTTAAGTCTCTACATTATATAGCGGCGCTGCCCTAGGGCAGCTTTAATAAAAATCGGCTGCCGCCCAGGCTGCCGCCGTTTTCCATTTGAATACTGCCTCGCACGCCATTGTTTTGATGGGCGGAGGCGATCATCCGGGCAAAAAACAAGCCCAGACCGGTTCGGCCACTGCTGATATCAAAGTGCTGCATATCGGCGGTGCCCGCTTTTAACATTTGTTCCGGGTAGCCATCGCCGTCATCTTCCAACAGAAAGCACAGCTGATCGTCCTCGACGTAAGTGGTCAGCTTTATCTGTTTGCGGCAATAGCGCATGGCGTTAACCAGAATATCATTGAGTAGCACGATAACCAGATCCGCATCCATAAACCAGGTCAATTCCGGATCTTGCTGCTCCACCTCCAGACTGAGCCCGCGGTTGTGCATGTAACCTTCATGAGTGGCGATGATATCGTCCACTACATCTTCCAGAACGTGTTCATCAATATTCAGTGGCAGGCGCTGTTTCTCGGCGCGGTACAGTGATAACAACTGCATTAGGCCGGTATTGACCCGGGATGCTTCGTAGTGCAGTCGAGCCAGGTTTTCATTGGCTTCAGGCGCGTCTTTGGGGACCAGTTCGTTCAGGCTCTCGATGGACTGCAAGAGCAGACACAAGGAGTTTTTCATGTCGTGGACCCCAGCGGCAAGTACCGACGAGAAGTCTATTTGGTCCGAACTGTCATGCATAGCGACGCTAACTTATTAACTATCATATGGTTTTATATCAATAGTGGCCTTTATTCGCCACATTTTTCCTGTCATTATCCAAACTGACAACAGGATTTCCTAAAATTATATGGAATGACTGTGTTTGTCAGTATATTTAAATATTATAATGGGAATCACCACATAACCGAGAGTCAGACCTCAGGATGAAATTACAACAACTGCGTTACATTGTCGAAGTGCTCAACAATAACCTGAATGTGTCCGCCACGGCGGAGAACCTGTTCACCTCCCAGCCAGGGATCAGTAAACAGGTGCGCATGCTGGAAGACGAGTTGGGGATTCAGATCTTTGGTCGCAGCGGTAAGCATCTGACTCATGTGACCGAGGCCGGGCAGGAAGTGATCAATATCTCTCGAGAGATCCTGGCTAAGGTAGAGAGCATTAAAGCGGTGGCGCGCGAGCACACATTGCCGGATCAAGGAAAACTGAATATCGCCACAACTCATACTCAGGCCCGCTATGCGCTGCCCGATGTGATAAAAGGCTTTATGAGCAAATATCCCAGAGTGTCCCTGCATATGCACCAGGGGACGCCCTCACAGATCAGTGACCTGGCCGCTAAGGGCGAAGCCGACTTCGCCATTGCCACTGAGGCTCTGCATCTTTATAACGACCTGGTAATGTTGCCCTGCTACCACTGGAATCGCAGTATTATCGTTAATCGGGACCATCCCCTGGCTAAGAAGACTTCCATCACCATTGATGATATCGCCAAAGAGCCGCTGGTGACTTACGTGTTTGGCTTTACCGGCCGTTCAGAGCTGGATGAGGCCTTTAAAAAGGCCGGTTACGAGCCGAAAATTGTGTTTACCGCGACTGATGCCGATGTGATTAAAACTTATGTGCGTCTGGGTGTTGGTATTGGGGTGATCGCGTCAATGGCGGTGAATGAGGATCTGGACGAGGATTTGGTGAAAATCGATGCCAGTCATCTGTTTAAGTACAGCACTACCAAGATAGGCTTCCGCAAAGGGTCTTTCCTGCGTAATTACATGTATGAGTTTATCGAGCGCTTTGCCCCGCACCTGACCAAGGATGTGGTGGAAAAAGCCATGATGCAGAAGTCCAATGAGGACATCGAGAAGATGTTTAAGGATCTCACTCTGCCAGTGAAATAAGGGCCAGTCCGATTATTGCAGTGAGCCCGGCTAATTTAGCCGGGCTCTTTTGTTTCTGGTCCGGTCTGTTCAGGAGCCTGAGGTTTGATAACCAATATAGAGCAGGGGGTGCGTTGCAGTAAGGTCTCTGCCGTATTGCCGATCAGCAGCCCCTCCACGCCCTTGCGGTTGAGGCTGGCAATAATCATCAGGTCGATATGTAACTCGGTAACCATGCCGGTAAGGGTGCTGACGGGCGAACCATGCCTGAGGTGGGTGTGCACCTCTGCCGCTGAAGCTTCGTCGGTGTCGTCCAGAAGAGTCTGCATCCGCGATTCCAGCTTACGCTCCAGACGTTGATTGATTTGCTCAAAGTCCGCTTCATCGATACCGCCTCGGATCTGTAGGTAGCCCTCGTTTTCCAGCGCCCAGGCACAACCAAGATGAAATTGCGCATTTAACTGGTCCGCAAGTGTCATACCTGTGTCAATCAGACGTCTGGCCAAGGCATCGGTTTGTGGCGTTTCGGCCTGCAGATCAACGGCCGACAATAAGCGCTTGGGCATCCTGGCGTCCTTGTGGATGGCCCAGACCGGCAGCGGACAGCGCCGGATCAGTTGCATGGCGGTGGTGCCAAACAGGTATCCTTGCAAGGAGTGCTCAACGGTAGCGCTGATGGCGATTAAATCGATGGCCTGTTGCCTTGCACACAGACTGGCCTGCTCTGAAGTATTCCCCCACAGCACCTGAATTGCGACCTCAATGCCAGCGTCTTCGAAGTGACCCGCCAGTGCCGATAGTTGCGTCCTGGCGTTGTGCTCTGCCTGTTCCTGCATCAGCGCATCCAGGCCTTCTGACAAACCAAACAAAGAGGTGCTGGGTGTCAGTACCGTCAGCAGGGTGACCTTAGCGTCAAGCTTGCCGGCGAAACGTTTGACCATCGCCACGGCATTGTCCTGATTGCTCTCAGGGGTGGATACAAACAGAATGTGTTTAAATCGAATCATGGCTATTCTCCTGTCAATCCTTTCTATTAGGTTGTTTGAGCCAGTTGGCAATATGTTCAGCGCCCACGCTGAATGGCATCACCACTTCATCGGCACCTTCGGCCCATAGTTTGTCTTTTTCTGTTGAGTGATAACTGGTGACCGCGATTTTGCCGCTGTATTGGTGATGCTTCAGGGCCTGGATCAGGGCAATTCTGGGATCATTATGGCCTAACTGATGGGCGCTGCCGGGGAGAGTCGAGATAATCCAGCGCGCGCCGAGAACCGGCAAATAGTCCAGGAGTGCCGGGTCGGTGGCATCGCCATAAAAGGCATCCACCTGTCTGTTTCGCCAGCGCTGGATGATATCCGGATTGAAGTCCACCACCGCGATGGTCAGTCCGGTATTAAGCAGCGACTCGGCAAGCTCTGAACCGAAGCGGCCTAAGCCGTAAACGACCACGTCGTAGTGGCGGTTATAGTGCACTGGGTCGGCCTCGTAGGCTTCTTCCCGAAATGGATGCTGGCGTTCGAAGGGTTTTAGCAGAGCCGCGAGCTTGTCGTACAGGGAGTGAGAATAAGTGATCATATACACCGACAAGGCGATGGTTATCAGCCCGACTAAGGTGACTAAGCCGAGCGTAGATTGGTTGAGATGGCCCAGGCTGATGCCCATGGCAACGAAAATCAGGGAGAATTCGCTGATTTGAGCCACGGTGAGTCCCGCCAGGAATCCCGTCCGTCGACGAAAGCCCATATAGCCCATGATGATCACCACAATTAACGGATTACCGACAAGTACAAACAGTGACAGGACCAATGCGGCTCCCATCTGTTCGCCCAGCAGGCTTAAGTCCAGTTGGGTGCCCAGCGCCATAAAGAAAAACAGTAACAGGAAATCCCTTAATGAAGAGAGCCTGGAAATGATGGACTCCCGGTAAGGCGTGGATGCCAGAGCAATGCCGGCCAGCAAACCACCCAGCTCTTTACTGAGTCCCAAAGTATCGCCTAAGGACGCCAGTAAGGCCGCCAGGCCGATGCTGAACACCAGTAACAGTTCAGGCACCTTGGCGACCTGATGCAAAATGGGCTTGGCCAGATAACGGCTGAACAGCAACACGGCCAACACCAAACCGATACCGCTGACAGCCACCCTTAGTAACGGATGGAGGTCTTCTGTGGCGCTTTGCCCCATGGCTGACAGGCTGATCATGGCAAACACCACCACCAGATCCTGCACAATCAGGAATCCGATGGCGATTTGCCCGTGCAGGGAATCCACCTCTTTCTTGTCCGACAGCAGCTTGACGATGATGATGGTGCTGGAAAAGGTCAGTGCTACGGCCACATAAGCGGAGGTGACCCAGTCCATCCCCAGCGCCAGACAAATTGCCATGCCAATAACCGAGGTGAAAATAACCTGACCCAGACCAGTGGCTAGCGATACCGTTCCCAGGGTTTTAAACAGTTTGATGTCGAGCTTGAGTCCCACCAAAAATAGCAATACGGCAATGGCCAGTTCGGCCAGTAGCTGGATACTTTGCTGGTTTTGCACCACGTCGAACACACCGGGACCAGCCAGAATACCCACGGCGATAAAGCCGACGATCATTGGCTGTCGCAATAGCAGGCAAACGAGGCCGATAAGCGCGGCCATAACCAGAAGGGTGGTGAGTTCATAGAAAGGATGACTGTGAATGAGCTCAAGCATGGGGCAGATTCCCTGACAACCAGCTCAAACTATATGCAAGATCAGGAAAAACCGCCAAACAGTAAAAAACGAATGATTTGCTTTAGAACAAAAGACTTAACTTGATAAGGAAAGTTGACAGAAAGCAGCAGGTTAGACCGAACCTCCGTGTTCGGTAAAGAAACGGCTTTAACATTCGATAATGTTAACGGCCAAGCCTCCACGAGCCGTTGACTGTTTTTAGGCGCTCCGCGTCCGGCTGTGCGCCTTTCTCCGGCAACCTGTTGCGGGCGTAAAAACGTGGTTTTGCTGCTTAACAGGTCGTCGCCTGACCGTCCGTGGTCAGGGAAAGAAACGGCTTTACTCACAGATAAAACCGAAACCCGAGGAGGTGTTTAGCATTCAATGATGTTGACCGCCAGACCACCTCTCGCCGTTGATTGTTTTCTGGCGATGCGCATCCTGCTTATCGCCATGTTCATGGGTTTTCAGCCAGCGCAAAAGTGTGATTTTGCTTGGCTTCAATCCCATGGCCGAACCTCCATGTTCGGTAAAGAAGCGGCTCGAGGTTGGGTTAACATTCGATAATGTTAACCGCTAAACCACCTCTCGCCGTTTCTTTATACTTAGACTTCATATCGTTGCCGGTGTCCCACATGGTCTTGATGACCTTATCCAGTGAGACTTTGTGTTCGCCGGACCCGCGCAGAGCAAGTCTTGACGCATTAATAGCTTTGATGGCGCCCATGGCATTGCGCTCTATGCAAGGCACCTGCACCAGACCACCTACGGGGTCGCAGGTCAGGCCCAGATTATGCTCCATGCCGATTTCGGCGGCGTTTTCCACCGCTAGTACACTACCGCCGAGTATTTCGGTCAGGGCTCCGGCAGCCATGGAGCAGGCCACGCCCACTTCTCCCTGACAGCCTACCTCGGCGCCGGAAATGGAAGCGTTTTTCTTGTACAGTATACCGATGGCGGCAGCGGTGAGCAGATAACGACAAGCGGTATCGTCGTCCACCGGGCGCACGAAGTTGTGGTAATAGCACAGTACAGCCGGAATGATGCCTGCCGCACCATTGGTGGGCGCGGTCACTACCCGGCTACCGGCGGCATTTTCTTCGTTAACCGCCAGCGCGTAGAGGTTAACCCAGTCCATAGCGGCCATAGCATCGCCATTTTTCTCGTTTTGCAGGCGGCGGAATAGATCCGGCGCGCGCCGGCGGACCTTGAGCCCGCCAGGCAAAATACCTTCGGTGTTACAACCCTTGTTGATGCACGCGTGCATCACTTGCCAGATCTCAGCCAGTTTTTGGCGCACCTCAGATTCGGGCTGGAAGACTTGCTCGTTTTTGAGCATCAGTGAACTGACGCGCATGCCGTTATCTTTACAGTGACCGACCAGTTCAGCAGCGGTTTCAAAGGGAAATGGCACGGGCTTTTCGGCGTGTTTCAAAGCCGTGACCTTCTCATCCTCAAAGTCTTCTTCTTTAATGATAAAGCCGCCGCCGATGGAGTAGTAGGTCTGGCTGAAAAGCAGCTCGTCTCCCGCATAAGCATGGAGAATCAAGCCATTGGCGTGCAATTTCAGGGTCTTACGGCGGTGAAATACGATGGCGCCCTGTCGTGGAAAGCGAATCGATTTCTCACCACCCAACGACAACGTCTGGCTGTCTTCTACCTCTTCAAGCATGGCATCCACCTGATCCACATCCACGGTTTCCGGATCATGACCTAACAGGCCAAGGATCACTGCCTTACCGGTGCCGTGTCCTTTACCGGTTTGGCCGAGTGAACCACACAACTCCGCCTTCACCTTATCGGTGCGCTGGAATAGTTCCTGAGCTTTAAGATCCTGAATAAACGCCTTGGCGGCACGCATGGGACCAACCGTATGGGAACTGGACGGGCCAATGCCGATGCTGAACATGTCGAATACGCTGATCATAGTTTTTTTAGTGTAGAGTACTTTTGGCGCGCTACTATGCGTGATTGCACTTGTTCAGACAAGTCGGATAACTTTTTGCAGCCGGAAGAGCGTGCAACTGTAAAGTTTTCTTTTCAGGTTAGTCGGCGAGGTGGTGAGCCAGGTTGCGGATAAAAGCGGCGGTGGCGCCCCAGATGGCGGTGTTCTTCCAAGGAATAAAGTAGACGGTGTGCCGGTCACTGCCTCGCTCAATCCAATGGGGATGATGATTAGTGAGATCCATAACGTACTCCAGCGGGACTTCGAAGATGCTCTCGACTTCATTGGGATCTTTTTCCAACTCAAAGGGTGGTTTGACCAGCCCTACGAAGGGGACTACCTGATAACCGCTGATGGTCCGGTAAGGCGGTAGCTGGCCTAACACTCGCACTTTGCTTGGACTGAGGCCAATTTCTTCTTCGGTTTCTCTTAAGGAGGTGTGTTGCAGGTTGCGATCGGTCGCTTCGAAGCGTCCGCCGGGAAAGCTGATCTGACTGGCATGATGCTTTAGATGTGCCGCCCGCCGCGTCAAAATGATGCTCAGCCGTGGACGCTCAACAATGGGAATAAGCACGGCAGCGGGACGACCGGGCTTCGGCAGAGGAAAATCTCTCTCCCGATGAACCGGCTGCTTATGATAAAACCGCTGCAGAAAAGTCTGCTTATTCAACGCCAGCCTCCCCGCTTAGGACCGGTAGGATCTTATTCACCTTATGATAAGTTTCTGCGTATTCTTCGTCGGGCTGAGAGTCCAGTACAATACCACCACCGGCCCAGCAGTGAATCTTGCCCTGCTCACATAGCAGGGTTCGGATGCAAATACTGGTGTCCATACGCCCGCACAGAGAATAATAGCCAATGCTGCCACAGTAGATATTGCGTCGGTGAGGTTCAAGCTCGTCGATGATCTCCATAGCCCGAATCTTGGGTGCGCCGGTAATAGAGCCGCCGGGAAAGGCCCCTCGCAATAAATCCAGCGGGCAGGCATTGTCTTCCAACTGCCCCTCAATGGTGGAAACCAGGTGATGCACCGCCGGAAAACTTTCGATGGCAAACAATTCTGGCACACTCACTGAGCCCGGCTGGCACTGTTTGCTGATATCGTTACGTAGCAAATCCACAATCATCAGGTTCTCGGCGCGATCCTTTGGTGCCTGGCTCAGTTCATTGGCACTGGCTAAATCCTGCGCCATATCGGTAAAGCGCGGACGGGTGCCTTTAATGGGCTTGGTTTGCACCTTGCCACTGGAGTGAACCGATAGAAAACGCTCTGGTGAAATACTGGCAATGCTGGCGTTCTCCAGACGAATAAATGCCGAGAACGGCGCTTGGTTAGCTTGTCGGAGCTTCAGGTAGGCCTGCCATTCATCGCCTCGATAAGCGCTGGTAAAGCGCTGAGCCAGGTTGACCTGATAGCAGTCACCGCTGAGCAGATAGTCGTGAATGCGGTTAAGCTTTTTCTTGTACTCGGCCTCAGTCATATTAGACTGCCAAGGCTGAGTAAGGCTGAACGGTGTGTTTTGTTCGGCTGTTTGGTTAGCCAACGTGGTCAAATGACCCGGGTCGGGGGCGTCATAACTCTCGTGACGAATCAGGTACCAGCATCCGGCCCGCTTGTCTTTCAGCACGGCCCAGCTATACAAACCCACCGCCATATCCGGAGTTTGATAGTCGTCTTTTGACTGACAGGGTAACTGTTCAAACCGTCGTCCCAGATCGTAGCCCCAAAAACCTACTGCGCCGCCGATAAAGGGTAAGTCCCCGAAGGACGCCTGTTGGCCCAGCAATTTTTGTTGCCAGTCCTTAAGCAGGGTTAAAGGGTCTGCCTCACTGGTACAGTGTCCGTCAGGATGCTCAATGTGGGTATGGTCACCCCGGGTTATGAGAGTGGCAATGGGCTGGGCAACCATAATATCGAAGTCAGCATTGCTGTGCTCGGCGCCGGAGGCATCCAGCAACATGGCCCAGGCACTTGCCTGATAATGAGCAAAGAGCTCGGTCATGTCCTTACTCGGGGCAATGTCCAATTCGGTCAGGGTGATGGGTTGGCTCATGAGATCATCGCTGGTTATTGGGGAATGACTTTAATCCGCACTCAATGTCGGGGTATCATACTGCAACTTTAAAAAGACCACAGTGCCTGGCGCATTAACCGCCCGGTTATTGTACAGCACGATTCACATTTTCGGGGTAATTATGACCGTTATTCGTCAGCAGGACTTTATCGACAGCATCGAAGATGCATTGCAGTTTATCTCCTATTACCACCCTCTGGATTATGTTAAGGCAGTCGAAGAAGCCTATAACAAGGAGCAAAGCCAGGCCGCCAAAGACGCCATGGCGCAGATTCTGATTAATTCCCGGATGTCGGCCGAAGGCCATCGCCCTCTGTGTCAGGATACGGGCATTGTTACCTGCTTTGTCAAAATTGGCATGCAGGTGCAGTGGGATAAAACCGATATGACGGTCCAGCAGATGGTCGATGAAGGCACACGCCGCGCCTATACCAACGCCGACAACCCACTGCGGGCGTCTATCGTTGAGGATCCGGCTGGTGCGCGTAAGAATACGAAAGACAATACCCCGGCGGTGGTGCACCTGGATATGGTGCCGGGCGATAAGATTGAGGTCATGATCGCGGCGAAAGGCGGCGGCTCGGAAAACAAATCCAAGATGGCCATGCTCAACCCCAGCGATGACATCGCAGAATGGGTGGTGAAAACCTTGCCGACTATGGGGGCGGGGTGGTGTCCACCGGGTATGTTGGGGATTGGCATTGGCGGTACGGCTGAAAAAGCCGGTGTATTAGCCAAAGAAAGCCTGATGGATCCGGTGGATATTCAGGAGTTGATGGAACGCGGCCCACAGACGACAGAAGAAAAGTTGCGCCTGGACATCTTTGAAAAGGTGAACAAGCTAGGCATCGGCGCTCAGGGTCTGGGCGGTCTGACTACGGTCGTCGATGTGAAAATAAAGTCTCTGCCTACGCACGCGGCGTCTAAGCCGGTAGTGATGATCCCCAACTGCGCCGCTACCCGCCACGCGCACTTCACCTTGGATGGCTCGGGCGCGGCGGATTTACAACCGCCCAAGTTGGAAGACTGGCCGGAAGTGACCTGGGAAGTGGGCGAAAACACCCGTCGGGTGAACCTGGATGAGGTTACCAAAGAGGACATTCAGGATTGGAAAGTGGGCGAAACCGTACTGCTGTCCGGGAAGATGCTCACTGGCCGGGATGCAGCCCATAAACGCATACAGAGTATGCTGCAAAGTGGTGAAGGCTTGCCGGAAGGCGTCGATCTTACCAACCGCTTTATTTATTACGTGGGACCGGTGGATGCCGTGGGCGACGAAGTGGTCGGCCCGGCCGGCCCTACGACCGCTACGCGTATGGATAAATTCACCGATATGATGCTGGAGCAAACCGGTCTTATTGGCATGATTGGTAAAGCCGAGCGTGGCCCTGCGACCGTGGATAGTATTGCTAAACACAAGTCGGTCTATCTGATGGCGGTGGGTGGTGCGGCCTATCTGGTCTCTAAAGCCATTAAGAAGTCTCGTGTGGTGGCCTTTGAAGATCTGGGGATGGAAGCCATCTACGAGTTCGAGGTGGAAGATATGCCGGTCACTGTTGCGGTGGACAGCACAGGAGCCAATGCTCATGAAACGGGTCCGGCTATCTGGAAGGCAAAAATCGAAGATCTGGAAAAGAGCCTCGAAAACTAAGCCGGTGGCTCTGTCCGTATTGCTGTAATCTGACGGGGCGTCCAACGGGCGCCCCGTTGTCGTTGAATGCTGAGCACGATTTAAGGAACCCTTAAAAGATGACTTTGGATCTAACCCAACTGGAGTGGATTGTACTGGCTGCAGCTTCGGTCCTGACCGGGCTTGGCGGTTTGTTGTATGGCAAGCGCCAATTGCAGTCGCAACTCGATGAAGCGGTGCAGCAATGTCAGCAGCAGCAGTTACAGCTGGAACAGACACAGCAGCAACTCGAGAATCAAACCGAGAAGCTCGAGCAGCAGCGACAAACTGAACTGCAGTTACACGCCCAGTTGGGCGAGGCCAAACAAGACGCCAAGCGTGTAGCGGAGCTCAAGCAAGACGCCCATGAATGGCAGCAGAAGTGGCAACAGACCAGTCAACAGCTCGGTGAACTGCGAACCCAGTATGAATCGCAGGCCGCTCGCTTCGAAGAGGCTCAGCAGAGTCAGGAAGAAAAGCTTAAGGTGTTACAGGACAGCGAGGCGCGCTTGAAGGAACAGTTCGAGAATCTGGCGAACCGCATTTTTGAGCAGAAGACAGAGAAGTTCAGTGAAAGCTCCAAAGAACGATTGAGTGCCTTGCTCAACCCGCTTAAAGAACAAATCGACGGCTTCAAGAAACAGGTTAACGACCAGTACGTAAAAGAGGGGCAGGAGCGTGCGTCTCTGAAAACCGAAATCCTGAGCCTGAAGGAGCTCAATCGTCAAATTACCGAAGACGCTGCCAATCTCACCCGGGCGCTAAAAGGCGACAATAAGCAGCAGGGTAACTGGGGTGAGGTGGTACTGGAAAAAATCCTCAGCGAATCCGGTTTACGCGAAGGGCATGAATACGAAACGCAGGGACACTATCGGGACGATGACGGTAAGGCCTTCAAGCCCGACGTGTTGGTGCACCTGCCCAATGAAAAACAGGTCATCATCGACTCTAAGGTGTCTCTGTCGGCCTATGAACGCTATTTTAACAGCGACCAGGATACTGACCGGGTCAGTGCGCTTAAAGAGCATGTGGATTCCCTGCGCACTCATATTAAGCAACTGGGCCGCAAGGATTACCAGAATCTGAAAGGCGTTAAGACGCTGGATTACATTTTGATGTTTGTGCCGGTGGAGCCCGCGTTCTTGCTTGCCATTGATGAGGCCCCGGATCTCATCAAACTGGCACTGGATAACAACATCATGCTGGTCAGTCCGACAAACTTGCTGGTGGCGCTGCGTACTATTAATAATATCTGGCAGTATGAATACCAGAATCAGAACGCTCAGGACATCGCCGCTAAGGCGGCTAAGCTGTACGACAAATTTGTCGGCTTTACCCAGGATTTGGAGGGAGTAGGAACCAGCCTACAAACGGTGAATAAGCGTTACGAACAAGCCATGAATAAGCTTAGTAGTGGCCGGGGAAATCTTGTCAGGCAGGTGGAGAGCTTCAAGCAGATGGGGATCCAGCCCAGTAAGAAGTTGAGTTCGCAACTGACGTCTGATGCCAGCGTTGAAGAGGACTAACTTATGCTTAGTCAGGTGAGGATCATGGAAATACTGGCACGGCTGCCGCTGTTTCGCGGGCTGACCAGTGACGAGCGTCACTATATCCTTAGCATGCCTAAGCACTTTGTCAGTTTCAGACCGAAGAAGCGTCTGATTGTGGAGGGCTCCCATGAGCCTTTTTTCTATGTATTGCTCTCGGGTGAGGCTCAGGTTTTCCAGCACCAACAATTTGTTGGCACCGTGACCGGCGGTGAGTTTATCGGTGAGATGGGGTTTATCTGCAACGAACCGCGCAGTGCAACCGTGATTGCCACTGAGACCGTGGTAGCACTAAAGCTCGATAAGGAAAGCTTCCGGATGCTGCCGGCGCGGATTCGAGAACTGATTAAAGACCAGATCATTGCTGGCTTGGTGAATCGGATTAATGTGCAAAATAAAGTGAATTTATCCCTGCGAGAGCAGCTACAGAGGCAGTGAGCCTTCGCTTGTCACCAGAATAGACTACACTCAGAGACAATAGCGACGTATGATTTAAGCTATATTGGCGACGGTCGATACATCTTATCCGGATGATGAGTTCACGCCTTAAGCCCGCTATTCAATTGTGAGACGCCACATTCAGGAATTCAACAATGGCTGATTGTATTTCTAAACAGATTAATTATATCGAATGGCCCGCCAAGGACTTGTCAGCGACGAAGACCTTTTTTCAGGAGGTATTCGATTGGCATTTTACTGATTATGGTGATCAATACACTGCCTTTAGCGGTGATACGGTAAACGGTGGCTTCTTCCATGCTGATAAGACGTCACGGCCGGAGCAGGGAGCGGCTCTGGTTGTGCTTTATAGTTCACAACTTGAAGTAACCCAGCACGAGGTGGAGCGAGGCGGAGGGCAAATCACCCAGCCTATTTTCGAGTTTCCCGGTGGTCGTCGCTTTCATTTTACTGAACCCAGCGGTAATGAGCTGGCGGTTTGGTCCGATAAATAGTTACAAGTCCTGATTTTAGTTAGCAGAGGTAGCGTAATGGGGAGATTTCGCAGAGCCATAACCGCTGTCATGCTCTGTCTATTAATGATGTCCGGTGCTCATGCGCCGGCCGCTCAAACGTCTTCCCTGGAAACACTTCCCCAGACACTGAATTACTGCATCGATCCGGATTGGATGCCTTATGAGGCCATTATTGATGGTGAGCATCAGGGCATGTCAGCCGATTACCGGAAATTGTTGTTTAAAGGCTTGCCTGAAACCCGTTTGTTGTCGACCTCCAGTTGGAGTGACACGCTAAAGCGTGCCAAGCAGGGACACTGTCATATTGTATTGATGCTCAATAAGACCGACGCCCGCAGCCAGTACCTTGAGTTCAGTGATGTCTATCTTCGGGCCGCGAATGTGTTGGTTTCGCGGTTTGAACTGCCGGTGATCGGCAGTCTCTCGGCGGCGAAAAACTATCGAGTTGGTGCGGTGGAGGGATATCGCATCAGTGAATACATCCAGACTCACTACCCGGAGATTGATTTTGTGCCTGTGGCCAGTGAAGACGAGGGGCTTCGTCAAGTCGAGCATGGTGAGCTTGATGTGTATGTCGGCTCCATGTATCTGGTGAATAATCGCATCCAGAAACAAGGTCTGACCAATCTGAGAATTGTCGGTTGGACTCGCTTCGACGATGCTCTCAGAGTCGGGGTGGTACCAGAGTACAGTTATTTATTGTCGCGCATTAACCAGAATATTCAACAGCTTACCGAACAGCATCATATTGATATCTACCAGCGTTGGAATCATATAAAACCGTATAACAAAACCGATCACGATCTGGTTTGGCAGATTAGCCTGCCGCTGGTGTTGTTGATTTTTTTCCTGGCCTACCGCTACCGTTTGTTAGGTCAGTATAATGAACGTCTATCGGCTACCAATGCCGAGCTACAAGCGCTCAGAGCAAAGCTGGAAGATCGTAATAAGGAACTGTCCTACCTGTCGGTGCACGACCCTCTGACCGGCTTGTATAACCGCACACAGGTTATTGTGGCTGCTAGTGAGCAGGTCAAACTGAAAAGCCGGGATGTGAACGACTGCAGCATCGTATTGCTGGATATTGATGATTTTAAACAGCTGAATGATCAGTTTGGTCACAATACCGGTGATAAGGTGCTCAAGGAACTCAGCGAGCTTTTAGAAGAACAGGCCCGTGAAGTAGATGTGGTGGGCCGCTGGGGAGGGGAGGAATTTATCCTGCTGTGCCCGGGTACCAATATCAGCAACGCCCGTTTTGTCGCCTTTCGTTTGAAACAGGAAATTAATAATTTCACATTTAGCGCCGTGCCGGACCTGACGTGTAGCTTTGGGGTCAGTGAGTTGCATAAAGGTGAGAGTTTCGATGCGTGGTTAGAGCGTGCCGATCAGGCACTCTATAAAGCCAAGGCGCAGGGGAAGAACTGTGTTTGTCTGGCCGAGGATGATGCCGACCGCCTAAGTTAATGGGCGAGCGTTTTGTGCTCGCCTTTTTATGCAGTGAGCAGGTGAACTAGTCCAGTCGTACACCCCAAAGATCGTATTCATCAGAGTGCTCGATGCGCACCCGGACCTTGTCGCCTGGTTGTAATTCGGTATCGCCATTGAGGTAGACCATGCCATCGATTTCAGGAGCGTCGGCGTAGGTGCGGCCGATAGCGCCTTCCTCATCCACCTCATCTATCAGTACGTCCATTTCGGTGCCAATACGTAGCTCCAGACGTTTGGCGCTGATCTGCTGCTGCTTTTGCATAAAGCGGGCATAGCGTTCTTCCTTGACCGCTTCGGAAACCGCATCCGGCAGCTCGTTGGCTTTGGCACCCTCAACATCCGAGTATTTAAAGCAGCCCACCCGATCCAATTGCGCTTCATCCAGAAAGTCCAACAACTCCTGGAAGTCTTCTTCCGTTTCACCGGGAAAGCCGACGATAAAGGTAGACCGGATCACCAGCTCAGGGCAGATTTCACGCCACTTCTTGATGCGTTCCAGCGTTTTGGCTGTGGCGGCAGGGCGCTTCATTAGCTTAAGAACCTTTTGGCTGGCGTGCTGAAGCGGGATGTCCAGATAAGGCAGGATCTTGCCTGCGGCCATCAGTGGAATCACCTTATCTACCGATGGGTAAGGGTAAACATAATGCAGTCGTACCCAGATCCCCATCTCGCCGAGTTTTTCACACAGGGCGACCATATCGGTTTTAACCGGCATGCCATTCCAGAATCCGGTACGGCCTTTCACATCCACACCGTAGGCGCTGGTATCCTGCGAAATAACCAGCAGCTCATTGACCCCTGCTTCTTTAAGGCGTTTGGCCTCGTCCAACACTTCACCGATAGGGCGGCTGACCAGATCGCCCCGCATGGAGGGGATAATGCAGAAGGTACAACGGTGATTGCACCCTTCAGAAATCTTCAAATAGGCAAAATGACGAGGGGTCAGTTTAACTCCGTGATCCGGTACCAGCTGGGTAAAAGGGTTATGCTCGGGTTTGGGTAATACCTCATGGACCTGCTCCACCACGGTTTCGTAGGCATGAGGACCGGTAATAGCCAGCACGTTGGGATGGACCTCACGGATTTCGTCTTCTTTAACCCCCAGACAGCCGGTGACAATCACCTTACCATTTTCTGCCAGAGCTTCACCGATGGTATCCAGAGATTCCTGTACGGCGGCATCGATAAAGCCACAGGTATTGACGATCACCAGATCGGAATCCTGATAGGTGTTGACTACATCGTAGCCTTCGGTGCGCAGTTGAGTCAGAATCCGCTCCGAATCCACAAGGTTTTTGGGGCAGCCTAAGGAAATAAAACCAATCCGGTTACCACCACCTAAGTTCACCGATTCACCTTGTTTCAGGGTTTTTACCGGGATTTCGGAAGTGGTGGTATTGTTGGGAGTAAAGGTTTTTACAGTCATGCTCGGCTACCGGCTCAAAATTTGGGCGGCGATTATACCCGAGTCTGGGCAGTGATTATAGAGCGCGAGTGGGCTGTTGCTAGCTCTCTATCGGTAAGCGCTCATCCGCTCCCCATTCAGACCAGGAACCGTCGTAGACACGGATATCGGTAAACTCAAGCTCGTAGGCCGCTAAAGCAAGAATACAGGCGGTCACACCAGAACCGCAGCTGGTGATCAACGGACGCTGATGGCTCAGCTTTAGGCGGTAGAAGGTGCGCTTGAGCTGGTGTGGGCTCAGTAAGTAACCGTCTTGCAATAATTCCGTATAGGGCAGGTTGATAGCACCGGGAATATGGCCGCTTCTTAGCCCTTCTCTCGGTTCGGGCTGACGGCCATAGAAACGATCGGCGCTTCGCGCATCAATAACCTGAACGGTTTGGTTCTCGACAGCATCAGAAAGAGTATGCTTGTCGATAAGCCATTGTGGCCGAACGTTGACTGTCACCTGTGAGGGAATCAGAGTGCTATCATAGCCTGCCTGAGTAGGGAGTCCTGCTTTTAGCCAGGCACCCAGGCCACCATTTAACACATAGACCTTATCAAAGCCCATCAGTTTGAACAGCCACCAGGCCCGGGGGGCCGCGAATAACCCCTGATTGTCATAGATAACGATCAGAGAGTCTTTGGTCACGCCCAGCGAACTTAAGTAATCCTGCATGGTGGCTTCGTCAGGTACCGTATGAGGTAGTGCGCTGTCCGTATCGACGGCGACACGCTCCATATCAAAGCGTTGGCTGGTGGGGATCACCCGTTCTGCCAAAGCATGGTGTTTGCCGGGCAGCGGCTCGGTCATGCTGGCATCCAATAGTACCAGGCCCGGATAGGCCAGGCGCTCGGATAGCCAGTGGGTGTTAATCAGGGCCTGATTGTCTCTCATAGAAAATCTCGCAAAAAACACACAAGGCAAAGGCAGCGGCTGAATGTACTCTACCGAAAAGTAGAGTGGGGGAGCAATGGCTCCTTTGCAGAAGCCATTGGATGGATTGGTTAATTTTCCATGCCGAAGGAGAGGTTGATGTAGCTGCAACGGGCCAGCTCATCATCTTCGAGGCGGAAATAACGGGTGTCTTCGCTGGGCGCTGCAACAAAGGCGATGCCATCTTGCGACCAGCGTATCGGTTCTTTACTGCCACAGTGCCCGAAAAGCTGCTGCCGCCACTGCCCGTCTTCAACAGGTGGGGTAGTGGCTTTGATTTGCTGTAGGGGCTCGCCTTTTAAGCTAAAGCTGAGCGCCTGCTCCTGATGGTCATAACTCAAGGTGTCACCGTGGTTCAGGTAGTGGCTCATGGCCACCAATTGCCGCTTGTTGTTCTGCAGTTTGTAGATGCCGCTTTGAGTGTCCACCATCCATACACCACCCTGACCAATCACGGCCATCGGTGTTTGTTGGGCGGTTTGATTACCCACCACAAGCGCGGTGGCCTCGTCCACACCAAAGGCGAAGCGGGTGCCGGTGAAGGCGGCTAGCAGAGCCAGGCGTGCTTCACGGTCACGCTCGGAAAAATGCGTATCCAGAGTGCCCAGATTGAACAGGCCTGAGCCACCGTCGGCTTCATAGGTAAGATCCGACGCCAACAGACCGCTGTCACAAGGCGTTTCTGGCTGGCAGCGCTGGCTGGGTGGATAAACCGCAAAGGCGCCGCGCTCGAAGGCGGTGTCCGAGTCACCATTAGAGATCATCGGCAGAGGACGTTGGTTAAACTGTCCGCCGGGCTGAATGGCCGTGCCGGCACTGGTGCCGCCTACCACCAATTGACCCTCGGCAAAGCGCTGCTTTATCAGCTTCAGTTCCGGGCTGTCACTGCCGTCACTGCGACGTAAGGCTTTGCGGGTCAGGCTCTGGTCACCGCCATTAAAGAAAACTCCCTGAATTTGTTCGAGTTGTTTCCACATCAATTCCGGTTTGCTGCACATTTCCAGTTGCAGTGCGGTGCGATCAGGATAGATCGCTTCCCGGTTAAAACTGCCATTGTCGGCACGGATCTCGGTGAGCCGGCCGCAGCCATCAAACCCCTTGTCCTGCCATTCTCTGGCTTGCTGATAGCTTTGATCCAGAGGCAGCCAGATGACCTCGGCGCCCGCCTGTTCAAAGGCTGACTGGTAAAAGTCCGCGGACTCAAAAGGGTCTCTGGAGGAGGCGGTAATCACAGCGATTTTAGGTTTGGACTGGCTGCTGTCATCAACTCTGGCTGCCGCCATAGCCACAAACTGTTCGTAAATGTACTTGGCGTAGCGGTTCTTGTTTTGACTCAGATCGACCTGCTCCTGGCGGCGTTCGCCAGAGGGAAGGTGATCTGGGGCTTCAAGATGGTCCAATACGGTGTAGTACAGCTCATCGGACATTGAGTTGTAAAAGGCGCTACCATCGAAACCGCCAGCATCGGCATTGGAAAAGGCGCGTTTTAACTCATCCCTTGTCAGATGCTCATTCTGGTATTCTGCATAAATACCCATAAACAGGTTTTTGACTTTTTCTCGTTTGTCACCGGTAAGGGATGAAAAGGCCTGACTTGTGAGTATGGCATCGATGTTTTTTTCATCGATCAGGTAATGACTCTGTTGTCGGGTCGTGTCATCAAAATCGGCGTCGAGACAGTTGCCAGAAGCCAGGCTTGAGCAGGTTGATAAACCTCCGCCCACTAACATCAACTGGTAATTACCTGCCTGAAAGTCAGCATTTTTTCTGATTTTGTTGTCAATTTCGCTACCGTTCGCGACAAAGGTAGCACCAAGTCCAAGACTCAAAAAGGTACTCAGTAACAAAGGTTTCATAGGGGGCTGCTTCTCCAGAGGAATGTTAACTTTTTATTGACAAGTTTTTACGCTATCGGTATCTATAAGAGTATGTCAATTTAACATTGACGGGTCGAAGCTGACCCAGATTGAATAACTATTTCAACGCGACAGAGCGAAGAAACAACGTTAAATTATGCTGAAAAAAGCGGTCAACCTGACCAACTACTACTACCAAAACTTCTATTTGTCTGAGTGGTTCGACGAATAGAACACCTCCCCACAAACTAGGCTGGACTTAGCTCCCGTCCGGCAACCTCTGCTTATAACTTTTTAATTAGGTGTTGGGTCATTGCGCCCAGACCGTCGTGCGTCGGCACGTGAAAACAACAAATAAAGACCACAACAAGGTGATGACTATGAAACTCAATAAACTGCACTATGCCGTGAGTTTAGGTTTGGGAATGGCTTTTTCCGGCCAGGCTCTGGCTCAACAGGCACAGCAAGAAACGCAAACTGCTGAAGAATCTGTAGAAAAAATCCAGGTAACCGGTTCCCATATTAAGGGTGTTGACCTGGAGGGCTCTCAACCTCTGACGGTTCTGGATGCCGATGATATTGCGCGTTCTGGCGCCAATACCATTTCTGAGTTGATGAATACCATTTCACAAACTCGTGGTGGACAAGGTTCTTTTACGACCGCACAAAGTGGTGCGACGTCTAATTCAACGCCTCCGGGGCAGGCGGCTGCCTCTCTGCGTGGTATGGGACCGGCCTCAACACTGACTCTGATAAACGGCCGTCGTGTGGCCGCGAGCTCCTTTGCGTCAGGGACTGAAAACTTTGTGGATATCAACAGTATTCCTCTGGCCGCGATCGATCGCGTTGAAGTCCTTGCTACCGGTGCATCTGCTACCTATGGTGCCGATGCCGTAGCCGGGGTTATCAACTACATTCTTAAGGATGATTATATTGGTGCAGAGTTTAACGCCAGCTACGAAAACAGCACAGCCAGCTCCGATGAGGGCAAAACCAATATCAACCTGGTATGGGGTGGTGAAGTCGCCGGTGGCAACCTGACCGTTTTTGCGGATTTGTATGACCGTAATGCTTTCCACGCTAAAGATCGTGCGTTCACGCGGGATCCGGTACTGGAGTCCAATTACTCGTATCTGCCTAAAGAAGTGCCAAATATTTACTACGAGTCCGCTCGTGATTTCTATGAAATTCCGGCGCCTGAATGTAAGCGCGATTATATCCAGACTGAGTATGGCGAAACTATCTGCCCTTACTACAGCAATGAAGACGATTGGCTGGAATCCCCATTAGAGAGCCAGTCTGCCGGCTTTATCTACAATACGATGGTGGGCGATCTTGAGTGGAATACGGACTTTTTCTACAGCCGGACCAAGTCTACCTCGATCTCAACACCTGCGGCTCCTTTGCAAACTCTGAATTATACCTGGGAAGCAGTGTTTAGCTCTCCAAACCAGATCTATGACGGTGATGGTCCCTATGTGCCTGAGTCTGCATTAGACATCTATTCAGATGAAGTGCGTAACGGGCTGCTGGATAATATGTGGATCGATCAGTTCCTGACCCCCGCAGGCCAAGAGCTTTGGGGCTTCCGCTTTGACAGCCGCTTCCCAACGCCTCGGACGGTTGAAGTTGAAACCGATGCGTTCCGTTTAGTGTCTGAACTGAGTGGGTTTATCGGTAACTGGGAGTGGGACTCTGCGGTTACGATTTCTCGCTCTGAATCAGAGCAAGTGGCATCTGAGGGTATCTATAACCGTCTTAAATACCATTCGGCATTGGCCGGAGAGCTGTGCAGTGACGGGACTATCGCCGCCTATGATGACTCGACAGATACCCTAAGCTGCGGTGCAGGCAGTCTGGCAGGCATGTATAACCCGTTCCTGGTGGGTGACTCAGCCAATGATGCCATCCTGGCTTTGGCTCAGGAACGGCCCACTCGGGACGGTGAAAGCACGGTCTACGGCTGGGACTTTAAGATTGCCGGTGATCTGATGGAGTTCAATAACGACTACATCCGTTCAGCGTTTGGTCTTGAGTACCGTCAGGAAGAGATCTCCGATGTGCCGTCGGAAAATGCACGGGCCCAGTTTGAAAATGACTACCGGGTTGGTGTATTCGGGTTTGGCTCCAGCTTGTCCGAAGCGGACCGCAAGCAGTGGGGGGCCTTTGCGGAGCTATACGTGCCTCTGGCCGAAAACCTGGAAGCGCAACTGGCGGGACGTTTCGACGACTACGATGATTTCGGTAGTACTTTCAATCCGAAAGTGGCGCTGAGCTATCGTCCTATTGATGACTTGATCATGCGTGCGTCTTGGGCGACGTCTTTCCGTGCGCCATCTCTGACTCAGGCTGGTGTAAAGCTGCGCACCACGACGTCCACTTTTGACTGTGGTGCGAACCAGGACGTGGCTGACTTGTATTGTGAAGGAGATGGTACCGAAGTTAGTGTTAATACCTTGGAGTTGGGTAACCCAAATCTGGAGGCCGAAGAGTCTGACTCGGTAAGCCTGGGCTTTGGTTACAGCCCCACCGACAACACTACCATCACGGTCGATTACTGGGCCTTTGAGCACGAAAAGCTGGTTGATACCAATATGACCGGTGTTCTGGCTCGTGCCATCGACGATGCCTCTCTGCGCCATTGTGGTCTGGTGCCAAATGGTCAAATCGGTATTGCCTATAATCCTGCGTATTGTAATGACCCTGCGCTGACAGATGCGCAAGGCCGTACCATCGAGGAAGAGGGTGCGAACCTGTACGAAATCCTGGAAGCCTCTAATGCCGCCGGTTTGGCCCGTGGTGATTACCTGGACTTCAACCGCGATCATATCCTGTTGCTGGAAAATACCGGTACTCAGGAAGTCAGCGGTATCGACTATCGTTTCGACCATCGCTTCGAGCTGCAAGGTGGTGACTTGTCTCTGTCTCTGGAAGGCACACACTATCTGGAGTTTGACCGAAACAAGCCAGGCTCCGATGAAATCGAAGAGCTGGCAGGTACCTGGACTTATCCAGAAGATATCGCCAGTGCCAGTGTGTTCTGGGATGCCGAGGATTGGTTTGCTGGTCTGACAGCTTACTACACCGGTTCTTACGAGGATGACATTGACGGTCTGCGTGGCCGCAACCTTGACGAGCTAGAAGAGTTGGGCGCACTGGATGCAAACGGTGAGCGTGAAGTCAGCTCCTGGACTACGGTGCAGTTGTCAACAGGGTACAAGTTCGAGAAAGCGAACCTTAACCTGACCATTAACAACCTGTTTGACCGTGAGCCACCTCTGGCTTATGGCTCGTCCAGAGGCTTCGATTCATATAACGCCAATGCCTATGGTACGACCTATCGGGTGTCCTTTACTTACTTCTTTGAGTAATAGGGTACTCGTTTGCGAGTCCGGGAGGGGGTGACCTCTCCCATTGCCTAAAACACACAACAACATTCCAACTTAGGCAAGACAGCCAGGGACGATAAATTGCTCAGGGACGAGCTGTTTTGATTTTCTACACAGCAGCGAGCGTTTGCCGTTACACTGGCATGCTCGTTTTACTGTGCTTATTCAGGTGTTGTCTATGCAACAAGAACAAACTTCAACCAATGCGGCAGCAAACAAGCTGGCCAGTAAGATGCCGGATGCCTTTGTCATCCTGTTTTTTGTGGTCGTCATTGCCACTGTCTTAACCCACATTGTGCCTGCAGGCTTTTTCGAAGTGGAGCAGGTGACCACGGTGGTGGACGGCAAGGAGCAAAGCCGCACGGTGATCCAGCCCGACAGTTACACCCTGGCAGAAAAGGGACACTCGGGTGCAAGCCTGTTTGCCAGTGGTGGGGGACAGGGCTTTTTTAATTATGCTTTCGAAGGCATGGTTTCCGGCACGAAATGGGGCGCCGCCATTGGCGTGGTGGCCTTTATTCTAGTGGTCGGTGGTGCCTTTGGCATTATCATGCAATCGGGGGCGGTCAATAACGGTATCCTGGCGTTGATACGCCGGACTCAGACGGCCGATAAGCTGATATTACCCATCATGTTCCTGCTGTTTTCGTTAGGCGGAGCGGTATTCGGTATGGGTGAAGAGGCCATCGCCTTTTGTATCGTGCTGACGCCTCTGGTGATCGCGCTGGGCTATGATGCCATTACCTCGGTGCTGATTACCTATATCGCGACTCAGATTGGCTTTGCCACCTCCTGGATGAACCCCTTCAGTGTACAGATTGCTCAGGGGATCGCCGATGTGCCACCCATGTCCGGCAGCGGGTATCGAATGGCGGTGTGGGCGGTGTTTACGCTGGCCGGACTGGTGTTTACCTTACGTTATGCCAGTCGCATTAAGGCCAATCCAGAGTCCAGTCCCAGCTATGATACTGACGCCTACTTCCGCAAGCAGCAGGACAGCGGTGTTGAGGCCCGTTTCGGAAAAACGGACATCAGCATTCTTTTGACCCTACTGGCCGGGATTATTTGGGTTATCTGGGGCGTAACAGTCCATCAGTACTATATCCCTGAAATTGCCAGTCAGTTCTTCGCTATTGGTGTGGTGGTGGCGGCCATCAGCAAATTCGCGGGTCGTATGTCACTGAATGACGCGTCGGCGGCTTTTCAGCAAGGCGCTAAAGACCTGCTACCGGCCGCGCTGATTGTCGGCATGGCGAAGGGGATTGTGCTGATTTTAGGTGGGGATGATCCCACCAGTCCGTCGGTACTCAATACGCTACTGCATTATGCCGGCAGCGCCATGGCTGGTGTTCCTGAAACTGGCTCGGCGGTATTTATGCTGGCCTTTCAGTCCATCTTCAACTTTTTTATCGCCTCCGGCTCCGGGCAGGCGGCCTTGACCATGCCTCTGATGGCACCGTTGTCTGATCTGGTTGGGGTGAGTCGACAAATTGCGGTACTGGCCTTCCAGCTGGGTGACGGCCTGACCAATATTATTATTCCTACCTCGGCCTCGCTGATTGGCTGTCTGGGGGTAGCCAGAGTTGACTGGGCAGTATGGGCGCGCTTCGCCTGGAAGTTTGTACTTTTAATGATGGGATTGGCGGTAGGCGCCGTCATCCTGGCAGTAATGGTGAATTATCAATAATGACAATGATTAAATTAATTAAAAACGCGGACGTCTATGGACCTCAAGCTCTGGGCAAGCAGGATGTATTGCTCTGCGATAATAAAATCGCGGCTATTGGCCAGAATATTGATATCAGTGCGCAGGTGGATAGCCACTCTGCGGTGGAAGTTATTGAGGCCGAGGGTAAAATTCTGTTGCCGGGTCTGGTGGATTCATTAGTGCATATCACCGGTGGTGGCGGGGAAGGCGGTTTTGCCACCCGTACGCCGGAGATGCAACTTACCGATGCCACAAAGGGCGGGGTGACGACGGTCATTGGCGCCTTAGGCACCGATGCCACCACTCGCACCTTGCCTGACCTTCTGGCCAAGGCCAGGGGGCTGGAAGAAGAAGGGCTCTCTACCTATTGCTACACGGGCTCTTATCAATTGCCCGCCAGAACCATCACCGCTAATGTGAATGATGATATTGTTCTGATCGACAAGTTTATCGGTGTGGGTGAGGTGGCCATTGCTGACCATCGCTCATCGCAGCCGACCATGCAGGATATTGCCCACGTGGCCTCTGAGGCCCGGGTTGGGGGTATGCTCTCGGGTAAGGCGGGCATCGTCAGCATTCATGTGGGTGACAGTCAGTATCAGCTGTCTCTGCTCAAAGAGGTTGCCACTCAGACCGATATTCCTGCTCAGCAGTTCTATCCGACTCACATGAACCGCAATCAGAGCCTGCTGGATGCCGGGGTGGAATGGACCCAAATGGGCGGCTATATCGACTTTACTGCCAGCACCAATGAGCAGTTTATCGAAGAGGGAGAAATTCCTGCTGCCGGTGCGGTTGCCTATGGGTTGAAACAAGGCGTGCCGGCCGCTCAGATGACCATGAGTTCCGATGGCAACGCCAGCCTTCCTGTGTTTGACGAGAAGGGGCAATTAGTCGGTCTGGAAGTCGGTCAGGTAAGCAGCTTATACGCCGCTTTCACCGAGGCAGTACTCAAATATAAGGTCAGCATCTGCGATGCCATCAGCACGGTTACCCGCTCTCCGGCGGATATCCTGCGTCTGTCCCATAAAGGACGGATTCAGGTCGGTGCCGATGCGGATCTGATACTGGCCGAGGCCGATAGTTTGAAGATTGACTCGGTGTGGGCTAAGGGACGCAGGATGGTAGAGCAAGGCCAATGTGTTGTAAAAGGCACCTTTGAATAGGTGCTCTCCCTGAAAAAAGCCCGGCACCAGGCCGGGCTTTTTTATATCTTAACTGGGCAGTTATCGACCGCCATAGCTCTCGGAATACACATCTTTAACCAACCATTGTCCACCTTCGCGGATAAGGTCGACGGTGCGTAAGTCCTGAATTTTTTTGCCGTGAGAGTTGCCAACAAAAAAGATGGTTACCGTGGATTCTTTGGAGTACTCGGAACGCACCCGGCGGTTGCCCGCATCAACGCGCATTTCCACATCGCTAAACACCAAATTGACCACATGACGCTGTGCGTTGCGGTTGGTGTGGTAGGACCGCAGCAGCGTTTTCATCTTGGGTGTCGATAGCGCGAGCACCGGATCCAGGCTGTCGCTGTTGTACAGATAATTAAAAAACTCAAGCGCCGTGTACTCGGGAGAGCCTTCGGTAACGCCTGGATACTTACGTTCAGGTTGTCCGTTGTCCAGACAGCCGGTGATAAAAATGGTCACGATAATCGATGCGACAAGGGCAAGATTTCGCACGTTGTTTGCTCCTACCTGTTTTCACAAACTTAAGTCTGCTCGGTTGGGGAGAAAAAGTAAAGGGAGCCGAGTGGCTCCCTTTTATGGTGAGGGTTATTGTTGCAGTTCGCTCTCGGCGAAGATGCCTTCAAACAGCGGGCTGGAGAGGTAACGCTCTGCGGAGCTTGGCAGAATTA
This sequence comes from Saliniradius amylolyticus, assembly GCF_003143555.1. Taxonomy (NCBI): domain Bacteria; kingdom Pseudomonadati; phylum Pseudomonadota; class Gammaproteobacteria; order Alteromonadales; family Alteromonadaceae; genus Saliniradius; species Saliniradius amylolyticus. Next base: position 1,896,011 of record NZ_CP029347.1, on the reverse strand, counting down.
CCACGATATTTTTGTCCTTGTATTCCGGGCTTTCGGCCAGTCGCTTGGCGGCCACCACGGCAGCACCTGATGAAATACCGGCCAGGATGCCTTCTTGCTTCATCAGTTCATGGGCCATGGCCATCGAGTCGTCATTGGATACCTGTTCAACGCGATCCACTATCTCCAAATCCAGATTTCCGGGAATAAAGCCCGCGCCAATGCCTTGAATCTTGTGAGGACCGGGTGTGAGCTCTTCACCATTTTTGGCTTGGGTAATGACCGGAGAATCAGTAGGCTCAACGGCTACCGAGAGCACGTCTTTGCCCTTGGTCTTTTTCAGATAGCGGCTGACGCCGGTGATGGTACCACCAGTGCCCACGCCAGCCACAAATACGTCAATATTACCGTCGGTGGCTTCCCAAATCTCAGGCCCCGTGGTTTTTTCGTGAATCTCGGGGTTAGCCGGGTTATCAAACTGCTGTAGCAGTACGTATTTATCTGGATCTGAATCGCGAATTTCCTGTGCTTTCGCTACGGCACCCTTCATGCCTTTGGGGCCTTCGGTTAACACCAGGTTGGCACCCAAAGCTTTAAGCAGTTTACGGCGCTCCAGGCTCATGGAGCTGGGCATGGTCAGAGTCAGTTTGTAGCCGCGAGAGGCAGCCACAAAGGCCAGTGCTATACCGGTATTGCCGCTGGTGGGCTCGATGATTTCTTTGTCTTTGGTCAGCACGCCGCGCTTCTCGGCATCCCAAATCATGTTGGCGCCGATACGGCATTTTACGCTGAAGCTCGGATTACGGGCTTCGATCTTGGCGTATACATTGCCACCGGTCACTCGGTTGAGCTTAACAAGCGGAGTCTTGCCGATGGACTCGGAGTTGTCTTTGTAAAAATCCATAAACTGATCCTTGCGGTTACTGACCAGCAATTAATTGATATGCTTGGCCTTAAAATTTAGTACACCAACAAGATTAAGTCGGAACAGCAAAATTCAAACTGCTTTTTCGCTATATCATATGAGACATTAGATTGAGGAGTATCATGGCGTTTACAGGCACCAGTGATTATATCGCCAGCGACGAGTTACGACTGGCAGTTAACGCCGCCGTCACTCTGGGGCGGCCACTATTGATTAAAGGTGAGCCGGGCACGGGGAAAACCATGTTGGCCGAGGCTCTGGCGGAGAGCCTGGATACCCGGTTGATTCAGTGGCATATCAAATCCACCACTAAGGCTCAGCAAGGTTTGTACGAATACGATGCCGTATCCCGCTTAAGAGACTCGCAACTGGGCGATCCCAGAGTGGAGGACATTGGCAACTACATCGTGAAAGGTAAGCTGTGGGAAGCCTTTGAAGCTGGAGAACGACCGGTGCTGCTCATTGATGAAATCGACAAGGCCGATATCGAGTTTCCCAACGACCTGCTGCAAGAGTTGGATAAGATGGAATTTTACGTCTACGAAACTCAGCAAACGGTGAAGGCCAAACAGCGCCCGGTGGTGGTGATCACCTCCAACAATGAAAAAGAGTTACCTGACGCCTTTTTGCGCCGCTGTTTTTTCCACTACATCCAGTTTCCAGAGAAGGACGAGATGACTCGCATCGTGGATGTACACTTCGAGGGGCTCAAGCAGCAACTGCTGGCCGAGGCGCTGGATTGTTTCTTCGAGATCCGCGATATGCCGGGGCTAAAGAAAAAGCCCTCGACGTCCGAGCTGATCGACTGGCTGAAGCTGCTGGTGGCAGAGGACATTGAGCCTGAAGTGCTGCAGAGCAAGGACCAGGGACGCAGCATTCCGCCGCTTTATGGTGCCCTACTCAAAAATGAGCAGGACATCCAGCTGTTTGAAAAACTGGCTTTTATGGCAAGGCGCTAAATGCTGGTTTCGTTTTTCTTTAAGGTTCGAGAATACAAGGTTCCGGCCACCATCCGTGAGCTTTTGGATTTGCTGGCGGCGCTGAAAAGCCATGTGGTGTTTGCCGATATCGAGCAGTTTTACTACCTGGCCCGACTAACGCTGGTGAAGGACGAACGGCACTATGATCGTTTCGACCGGGCCTTTGCCGATTATTTCGAAGGCGTCCAGTCGCTGGATCTGTTCGGCGACGACATTCCCGATGACTGGTTGCGCAAGGAGTTTGAGCGGCGCTTCACCGAGGAAGAGAAACGTCAGATTCAGGCCCTTGGCGGGCTGGATAAGTTGATGGAGACCCTTAAGCAGCGGCTGGAAGAACAGAAGGAGCGCCACCAGGGCGGCAATAAGTGGATAGGCACCGGTGGTACCTCGCCCTTTGGGGCCTATGGCTATAACCCGGAAGGGGTACGCATCGGTCAGGATGGCAATCGCAACTTCTCGGCGGCCAAGGTCTGGGATAAACGCACGTTTAAAAACCTGGCCGGGGATGCCGAACTCGGCACCCGTAATATCAAGATGGTACTGCGTAAGCTGCGCCAGTTCGCCCGCACCGGCGCGGCCGATGAGCTGGATATGGATGCTACCATTCGTGGCACAGCCCGTCAGGGCGGTATGCTGGACCTGCACATGGTGCCAGAGCGACATAACGCCGTAAAACTGCTGGTGCTGTTCGATGTGGGCGGCTCCATGGATGCCCATGTGCAACAGTGCGAGGAGTTGTTCTCCGCCGCGCGCAGTGAGTTTAAGTATCTGGAATACTTCTACTTTCATAACTGTGTTTACGAAGGCGTGTGGCAGGACAACCGCCGTCGCCACAATGAGACTATCCCAGTATGGGACTTACTGCACAAATACGGCAGCGACTATAAGTTGATCTTTGTGGGCGATGCCACCATGGGGCCTTATGAGATCACCTATCCCGGTGGCAGCGTTGAGCATTGGAACGAAGAGCCCGGTGCGGTCTGGCTAGAGCGGCTACGGGACCATTTCCCCAACAATATCTGGCTGTGCCCTCAGCATCAGGATTACTGGCGCTACTATCCTTCCATTCAGCTCATTAAAGAGATTATGGAAGGTCAGCTATTTCCGATGACGTTAGACGGTATCCAGCAGGGGATTAAGTCATTAAGTTAAAGGTGCTTTGGGATTGCCGCCTGCGTGAGACCGTAGTGCCTGTTTAACTGGTTTAGTTTTCCAGTTTTCTTAAGCTCGTCGAAGGCACGTTCGAACCGCTGCTGAAAGGCTTCGGTTGGCCTGATTTTCGAGAAACCAAAGTAACCATGATTGGTCGTCAGATGGTGGGGTAAAGCGGTTATCTCAGCTTCAAGGCCAAGTTGTTCAATGAGCGCGGTTGCGTGCCTCGGGTGGCATAAGAATACGTCAATGCGGCCTTTGGCGAGGCGAATAAAATTGGCACGAACGGAGTTCACGGTGTAAGTGGATAAATGCATCTTATACCGATTGAATGCCTGGCCATAGTTCCAGCCACGGCTGAGACCGATTAGATGGCCTTCCAGAACGGGTAGCTCGCCATTCCAATCCAAGGGGTAATCTTTGCGCACGTAAAGCAGAATAGGATCACTATAAAAAGGAAACTGACTAAACCGCATGTATTGCTCACGCTGGTCAGAATAATAGGGACCAATCATCAGATCCGCCTTGCCTAAACGCATTTCTCTGAGTGCTCTTTCAAGTGGCATCAGCTGGATACTCGTTTTATAACCGAGTTGCTGTGCAATCTGCCTGACAATTTCAACTCCCAAGCCTGACGGATGACCACGGGAATCGATTACCGATATTCTCGGGAAGGGGGCGCCCACGACAAATAAGGTATTGGCGTGGGTGGGTTGGCTGGTTATGCCAGCTGAAACGAGAATGATGAAGAATAGGCAAATGCTGATTTTAACAAAGCGACAGGCGCTTCCCGGTTGCATCAATGAGCTCCCTCATGGTTTGAACTGGCTAAGAATCAGCTCTGACAGGATCCACCCATTGAAACTCTGTCAGAGTACAAAGCTGGCTATTACAACCTCCAGGGTTCGTTATTATAAATCACATTACGAAACCTATTCTAATTGAGCGGGTATTCCCTTACATTTATCCCTTTCTGTCTTATTAACTGACGGTGCCTTTGAGGCATTTTAGAGTAAGATATTAGTCTGTTTTCAGCGAACAAGAAATTCGGCGAATGAGCTCCACACTAAGGAATAAACCGGCTGTGCATGATGCAAGAAACATTGATGATAAGTGCATTGTTACCCCTTATGCATTTGGTGTCTCAGATGAGATTCTGGGAACACCTCTGGCCTCACCATTAAAACGAGCCTTAGCCATTAGCATTGATATGCTGTTGGTCGGGTTACTGACTCACGTTAACAGCATCGTGTTAGCGGCGGTGACCGCTGCGGTCCTCGTGAGAGTCGGGGGCAAGCTGCGTCGTCGGCATCGTTTTCCGTTGCTCAGGAAGTTACTGGTGGGCATGGCGGGGGTCTTGTTGTTTGTTGCGATACTGGGGGTGATTGAATCCTACAAGCAGGAGCTCCAACTTCCCACCGATGCACAAAACCTCACGAACTCTAGCGAACAGATTCAGCAAGCGGGGCTGACCCTGGCAACCATGGTAAAAGCAACGCAGACCCAGGCGAGCATTCAAAGTGGTAGCTGTCAGCCTCCGTTGATCTGCTGGCAGACGTTTGTTGATCAGGTAATGGATGTTAAGGCAGTCGCCTCTGTGCCTGAGGAACAGCAAGCTGCGGTCAAGGACGCCATTCTGGAGGCCACCAAACAGACTCTTGAGCCACAGAAGCGGCAACAGCTGTCCGTTTATATCGACCAGGCGTTTGCGGAGTCTAAAGGGGCAAATAGCAGCAGCCAGTCAAAGGCTGGCGCAAGTGACTCTGTTCCGTCAGGCTTCAGCTTGCAAGAGCCGGTTATTATCTCGCCGTTTAAATCTGAGTCACCCGCGCAATCGCAATCCAACAGTTTGATAGCATGGTTTAAAGGCATTCTTTCGGACCTGGGACTGGGCTTTGGTTGGGCCGCGCTTTACTTCACCGTATTTGGTGCCTGGTGGAATGGCCAGTCTCCCGGTAAAAAACTGATGGGGATCCGGATTGTGAAACTGGACGCCAGTCCCATGAATTTGTGGGAAAGCTTCGGACGCTACGGTGGTTACGGTGCCGGATTGGCAACCGGGCTATTAGGCTTTTTGCAATTATTCTGGGACTCGAATCGTCAGGCCATTCAGGACAAAATCGCCGAGACCTTGGTTATCGACCTCCGAAAGAGTCATAGCGACATGAAATCCGCTTATAAACGGAAAGCTTCTGGCTGAAACCAGTACCTGGAGTCCTGGTAGGCAGTATCTGTAGGCAGGGTTGGGTTGTCGATAGAAAACAGGTGCTGTGGCGGGTTGGCATTAAGTGGGAATGCGGCTCGGGTAAGTGGGTGGCGCTTCATTAACGCCAGTAGCTGACCATTATCGATCAATGCCTCCAGGCCGCTCTCAATCCAGTTGGCCAGCTGTGGGTCGTCCTTTGCCGTAAAGAAATATACCGCAAAAGGGTAGTGCAACATGATGCCTTCGTAGTTGGTTAATTCTGGGTATTGGTCGCTGCGAAGGGCCAATTCCTGCTGATGGTCATGATACCCTCGGGGGAAATAGTCACAGCGGCCCAGTTGTACCATTTTAAACAGGCTTTCATAGATTGGCGTGGTGGTAACGGGCAGACCGGCTCTGACCAGGATAGTGGTGTCCGGCCAGTCATTGCCCTGACAGGCAACCTTCTGACTCAAATCCTTCAGGCTGTCGATTTGTTCAAAGTGACTCACCGAGTCCTGGCGGATAATAAACTTACGAAAACCGATCAATCCCCGGGTGGTGGGAATTCGAATGGCACGCAATTGTTGCTCTTTGTAGCGATCGGTCCCCATCCAGAATACATCGATCAATGTACCCTGAGCCAGCTCTTTCTCGGCCCGGGACTCCACCATACTGCCTCGGGACTCAATCCGGGGAACGCTGCGGCCACCGCTGGCGGCCGTTAATGCCATCTTTAATAAACGGGTATGGTAGCCATGGGACTGATCCAGGTCTGAACGGGGCTCAGGCACATAGAGTACATCCATGCTGGCAGCCTGTGTGGCAGACACTGTAAACACACCCACGAGTAAAACCATCATGGCAGAACGCCCAAGACTTTTGATATTTAGGACTATCCCTGGTCTCATGGTCAGTGCTAAAAACCCCACAAGCCGATATTGTCGATCTTAAGCCGTCGAGGCTGTTGAAGCAGATAGACGGCCATCTCAGCCAAATCTTCATTTTGAATCAATCCCGGGTCAACCGCTTCATCCGCTTGTCGCTGTGATTGAATCAGCGCCGGGTTTAGGGAGTGCACATGAATGCCGTACTGACGAACCTCTTCCTGCAGGGCCTTGCCTAATCCAACCATGGCGAACTTAGAAGCGCAGTAGACGCCCGCGTTGGCGTAGCCATTAAGTGCTGCCTGGGAGGCGATATTCAGCACATAGCCCTCGCGGTTCTCTATCATGGCAGGTACAAAGGCCTTGCACATCAGGTAGCACCCTTTGACATTGGTGTCCATTACCTCATCCCAGTCTGACTCCGGCGTATCCACGATCAGCGTTTCCTTTCCAAAACCGCTGTTGTTGATCAGTACGTGTATCGTTCCAAACTGCTTCAACACCTGCTGTTTAAAGTTCTCGACTTGTGAGGCGTCACTGACATCGCAAACCTGGCCGAAAATATTGTTATTGCCGAAACGGCCGCCAAGTTCCGTGAGCGTTTGATCGATGGTGCTGGCGGTGCGCCCACAGATAGCAACCTTCATACCTTGTTCGAGTAGTGCCTCGGTGAGACTGCGTCCCAGTCCTTTGCCGCCGCCGCTAATCACGGCAACCTTATTAGTCAGAGGGTAATGATCCCGCATGAATTACCTCGATGTTGAGTTGTGAGTGGTTGAGGTGAACTCGTCCAGTTCATATTGCTGCAAAAGGCGGGCTAATTGTCCGTTTTGCTTGAGCTTTTGCAACATTTGGTTAAAAGCCGTCAGTGGGATCGGTCCTTTTTCACGCAGTAGGGCACCGTGTTGATAGCTTTGATCGTAATGTTCCGAGTAATAGAGTTCGTCGCGGTATTCAGGGTGCTTGCGGAGATAGTAAAGGAAATAGGCTTTATCCACGATCCCAATATCGGCTTTCTCCTGAACGATTAACTCGATCACTTTTTGCTGATTCTTGACCAAGTGAATCGAGAACGTCTGGGTCAGGTAGTCCACATCGGAATTAAAGTCGGCGAAACCATAATGATAGCCAAGCACACCGAGTAAACGTTTATCGGTTATATCGTTAAAGTAGTCTTGATTGCGCCTGGTTTTGAGTTGGGTGATCATGATTTCGCCCCCGCTCACAAAGCGCTGAGATTCCAGCAGCGGGTAATTTTGCCATCCCCACAGAACTTGTTCGAAGAAGATAACGTCAAACTCGCCGCTGGCAAAGTCTTTATAGCGCCGCCGTGCCGTAGTGGGCGTCAGGACAAAGTGGTAACGGGTCTGGACTTCATTTAACAGCTTGACCAGTGCCACCGTCGGGCCTTCAAAGCCCTGATTGGTCTCAACAGCATAGGGGGGGTAATCGTATACCCCAACCTTGATCGTTGTTTCCGCCGCGGCTGCCGATATTATCCACAAACCTGCTAAGAGCAGGACCCCCAGTCTATTCGCCAATATCTTCATTCCAAAGCTCAGGATGCTGGCGAATAAAATCCTGCATCAGTTGCACGCAAGTTGGGTCCTGAACGACCTCTAACTCAACACCGCGTGAACGGAGCAGGGTTTCCTCGCCCATAAAGGTTTGGTTTTCGCCGATGATAACTTTAGGAATTCCATACAACAGAATAGCCCCGCTGCACATGGCGCAGGGGGAAAGAGTGGTGTATAGGACCGACTCCTTATAAACCCGGGCCGGATGGCGTCCGGCGTTTTCCAGCGCGTCCATCTCACCATGTAAGATACTGCTGCCTTGCTGGACCCGGCGGTTATGACCCGCGCCAATAATATTGCCCTGATGCACCAGCACCGAGCCGATGGGAATGCCGCCTTCGTTGAGTCCCTTCTGAGCTTGTTCGATAGCGGCAGCCAGAAATGCATCCATAAACGCGCCTCTTTCAACTCAGTCGTGATTTCAGTCTATGTCAGGCGAGTTTTAAAGGGAAGTGGCGAACATTGATTTCGCGGAAACTCAATGAGCTGGAGCACAGCCCTCCCGACAAGGCGGGAGGGCTTTACAGGTTAGCCGGTATTTCGCATACCAATGGCGATACCGGCAATAGTGACCATCATGGCCTTTTGCTGGATGGGATCATCCTGCTTGGCCTTGCGGATCCGGTCCAGCAACTCTATCTGAAGCAGGTGCAGCGGCTCCAGATAATCGGCCCGAATTTGCATGGACTGCTTACCCTGAGGATCCTGCTCCATTACGCTGGTTTGTTTCATCAGTTCTAACAGCAGACTCTGGCTATGAGCCAACTCGTCACGCAGGCGTTGCCCAAAGTGTTGTAACTCTTCGGGTACCAGACGCTTATCGTACTGTTCGGCGATATTAGGGTCGGCCTTGGCAAACACCATATCCAACATGGACAGGCGGGTTTGGAAAAAAGGCCAGTCGTTGAGCATTTCTTCCAGGGTTGCTTTATTGCCCTGATCGATGGCGACCTGAACCGCCTTCATAACACCCAGCCACGACGGAAGCACCATACGGTTTTGCGCCCAGGCGAAGATCCATGGAATGGCCCTCAGGCTTTCCACTCCGCCGTCAGGCTTACGCTTGGACGGGCGGCTGCCTAGGGGCAGTTTGCCCAATTCGCTTTCTGGAGTTGCTACTCTGAAATAAGGCACAAACTCGGGGTCATCACGCACCACGCCGCGGTAGTTATCCCGTCCATCGGCAGCCATGCTAGTGATCAGCTCACGCCAATGTTCCTTTGGTGCGGGTGGTGGCAACAACATGCCCTCTAAGATAGCGCTGGCATAGAGTTTAAAACTGCGCTTGGCCAGCGCAGGCATGCCAAATTTATAGCGAATCGTTTCACCCTGTTCGGTGACCCGGAAGCCGCCTTTCAGCGAGCCGGGAGGCTGAGACAGGATGGCTGCGTGCGCAGGCAGACCGCCGCGACCAATGGTGCCGCCGCGGCCGTGGAATAAGGTTAACTCCACATTATGCTCGTCGGTCAGGGCCACCAGTTTTTCCTGGGCCTGATACTGCGCCCAACCTGCGGCCAGGGCACCCGCGTCCTTGGCGGAATCGGAATAACCGATCATCACATACTGTTTGCCATTGACATAACCCCGGTACCAGTCGTTATCCAGCAGCTTGCCAATTACCTCCGGAGCGTTATTGAGATCTTCCAGGGTTTCAAACAGCGGTGAAATCGGCATCGGCCAGTCGATGCCTGCTTCCTGCAACAATAGCTGTACGCACATCACATCTGAGGGCAGGCTGGCCATGGAAATAATGTAAATGCCCAAAGCGTCTTCGCTGGTTTGGGCCAAGACCCGGCAAGTCTCAAGCACTTCACGTACGTTGTCCGAGGGTTGCCAGTTGCGGGGAAACAGCGGACGTTTGGATGTCAGTTCCCGCATCAGGAACGACTGCTTGTCCTCCTCGCTCCAGCTCAGATAATCGCCCAGTCCCAGGTAGCGGGTTACTTCGCTGAGAACCTCGCTGTGACGTTCCGAGTGTTGGCGTACATCCAGCTTTAAAAGGTGGATACCAAAACTGTGAGCCCGACGAATGGTATCCAGCAGTTCACTGTTAGCCACCACTTCCAGCCCCGTATCCATCAGCGATCGATAACACAGCATCAAGGGGTCCAGTAACTCCGACTGATGCTGAATCCAGTGCTTCGGATTGACCGGCTCGCCGGCCAACCAGGCGTCGATGCCTTCAAAAGTCGTTTGCAGCTTATCTCTTAGCTGGCCTAAGAGCTTGCGGTAAGGCTCACCGGCGTTACCGACCTCGGCCATTAAGTCTTCAGAACCATGGCTCATGGACAGCTCTACCTGCAATTGACTGATGTCCTTATGGAACAACCGCGCGGCACGCTGGCGGGCAAGCAGCAGCACGCGCTCGGTGATGTCAGCCGTGACAAAAGGGTTACCATCGCGGTCGCCGCCCATCCAGGAGGAGAACCGAATTGGGGCTGAATCGATGGGCAGGCTACGGCCATACTGTTGTTGCAGGTTATCGTCCAGATCCCGCAGGAAGTCCGGCACCGCATCCCACAGCGAGTTTTCGATCACAGAAAAGCCCCATTTGGCTTCGTCTACGGGCGTTGGTCGTTCCGAGCGAATCTCCTCGGTATGCCAGGCTTGTGTGATTAGAGCCGCAATGCGAGTGCTGAGTTTGAGACGTTCCTTTTCATCCAGCGCATCATGGTGTAAGTGTTTCAGACAGTCGGCCAGTTCACTGTATTTGTGAATGAGCGTGCGGCGGGTCACCTCCGTTGGATGGGCGGTGAGCACCAAATCCATCTGTAGCTGGCTTAGAGCCTGATCGAAGTCGGTGTCATTAAAACTGGCTTGATTGAGCTTATCGGCCAGACTCTCCAATGGATCACTGCTGTGCTGGGAACTGTTAAACTCCTGTTCAGCAATGTTGGCCAGATTCAAAAACTGAGCAAAGGCCCGGCCAACCGTGAGCAGGGACTGATCGTCCAGGCTCTGAAATAGATCCTGTAACTGACCCGCTGCGTCTTTATCCCCCTGATGGGCTTTGCGGCCATTGATACGGACTTGTTCGATGCGTTCCAACCAGTCTTCGCCCAGCTGGGCCTTAATGGTTTCGCCCAGTATGCTGCCCATTTCTCTGACAGTATCCATTAACTGATGGTCGATCGTTTGGCTCATCGCTGCCTCCGGTTTTTGATTTTGTAATTTTATTACAATAAAGCCTTGGCGCTAAAAAGTGAACACCGGACTGGCTTTCGGAGCCTGAAGGCGGTGTAAAGCGCGACAAAAACGCCTGCCAGGGGCAGGCGTCAGGACTGTTTGATAGAGTATAGAGGGTCTAAACCCGGATGACTGAGTTATCGTCGTAAGAAACGGGAGATGGACGGTAGGCATCCGCATGCCAGTCGTTCTCCCATTGGCTGTCGTCCAGTAAATAACGGAACTGATACTCTTTATCTTTGGGGAGTTCTAAAGTGGTGGTGAAGTCGCCGCTTTTCAAGCGCTTCATGGGACTGGACTGATAATCCCACTGATTAAAGTCTCCCAGCAGGCGCACCTGTCGGGCCTGACCAGCCTCGTCTTTTTTCAGGCGAAAGGTCACCTTGCACACTGGTTTGGTTTTCAGGTATTGCTTCTTAACGCTCATGACTCAGGGTTCCTTCTGTAATAAAATTACAAAATAGTTATAGCACGTCCGTCTAAAAAAGCAGCGATCAATTTCGCATAAAAAACAAACTTTCTGATCTTAGTAAACAATTTGTTACCGGTCGGAAAATGTGTCGTCAGGGGTAACAAATACTCCGGCGCTGTCATACCGAGTGCCCCGGGCAGCGGCTTTCTTAAGCCAAATTCTTTCTGACATAAAATTTAACATTTGCTGACATCTTTTCGGGTTTGGATCGGGTTACAATAACGTCAGTTTACGATGAGCCAAGTTCATAAGGATTCAGTGATGAACCGCACTATAAAGAAAGTACTGTTACCCATTGGCATTTTAGGCATTGCCGTGGTGATTGCCGGAGTCATGATGGCCAGCCGTCAGCCGCCGGAGAAGGAACAAAAAGAAACCAAACCCTTCCTGGTGGATGCCGAACCAGTGAGCAAAACCGATATTCACTTTATGGTGGACTCGCAGGGAACCGTAAAACCCAAGGTTCAGACGGTCCTCAGTGCTCAGGTAGGTGGAAAAGTGGAGGCCATCGCTGACGAGTTTATTGAAGGCGGTATGTTTAAAAAGGGTGATGTGCTGGTGCAGCTTGAACAGGCCGATTACATCACCGAACTCAAAAGTGCCGAGGCCGAGCTGGCTCGCGCCAGTGCTGCGCTTGAAGAAGAGCAGGCCAGAGGTAAGGTGGCCGAAGAGGAATGGCGCTCGGTGGACTCCAGCACGCCGCCGGAGCTGGGCCTGCGCAAGCCTCAGCTAGCTAAGGAAAAAGCCAATGTCAGCGCCGCAGAAGCCATGGTGGAGCGGGCGCGTCGTAATCTGGAACGCACCGTTATTCGCGCGCCATACGATGGCTTGGTCAAAGCAAAGAATGTGGATATTGGTCAATATGTGAATCCCGGCAGTCAGCTAGGGATGATCTATGGCACTCAGGTGGCCGAGGTGCGTCTGCCGCTCAGTGACAGCGACCTGGCTTACTTAGAGCTGCCGCAGAATGAGGGCGAGGCAAAGGTGACGTTAAGCGCTAATGTAGCCGGACGCTCCGTTAACTGGGAAGCGAAACTGGTTCGTAGTGAGGGTGTGGTGGATCCGGACAGCCGGGTGATTTATGCCATCGCCGAAGTGCAGGACCCCTATCAGCGTGACCAGTCACAAGCCAGTGCTCCGTTGAAGTTTGGCCGTTTTGTGCAGGCGACTATTGAGGGCAATCAAGCCGAAGACATAGTGGTACTGCCACGCAATGTGTTGCGGCTGGATGGCACCGTACTGGTGGTCGGCGACGATCGCCAGTTAGACATCCGTGAAGTGACGGTGCAGCGTGCCGATGAGCGCTATGTTTATGTCAGCGGTGGCCTGCAAAGTGGTGATCTGGTTACCAGCACCGCTATACCTAATCCATATGAAGGCATGGTGGTTCGTTTGCCCGATGATAAGTCACCCAGTGGGGATCTGGATGAAGAGAGCGCCACAGAACTGGCCAGCGCAGGAGAAAACCCATGAGTATGATTGACACTCATAAAGGCCTGATTGCCTGGTTTGCGCGCAATTCGGTCGCGGCTAACCTGTTGATGCTGGTGATCATCATCGGCGGAATCATGGCAGCCTTCACCATTAAAAAGCAGATCTTCCCTACCTTTGATCGGAATGTGGTTAATGTGCGAGTTCCCTATCTGGGGGCTGCGCCGCAGGAAGTGGAAGAAGGCGTACTGATTAAGATTGAAGAAGCCATCAAGGACATTGAAGGCATTAAGAAGGTGACCTCCACTGCCAATGAGGGCATGGGCACGGTCACCATTGAAGTCCAGGATGGTTATGATACTCAGGTATTGTTGGATGAAGTCAAAGTCCAGGTGGATGCCATTCCCAGCTTTCCGGAGAACACCGAAAAACCGGTGATCTACCGACTTAAGAATACTGAAACCGTGCTCTGGGTTGCGCTCTACGGCGAAGCGACCGAACGCCAGTTAAAGGAGGCGGCCAAGTCACTGCGTGATGAGATTGCCAATCTTCCGGGCATCAGCTCGGTAGAAGTGGTGGGCGATCGCAATTATGAAATGGCCATCGAGATCTCTGAAGCACGCATGCAGGAATACGGCCTCACGTTTCAGGAGGTGGTGCAGGCGGTGCGTCAGTCGTCTATCGACTTGCCCGGCGGCTCCATTCGCTCTGATGACGGAGATATCCTGCTGCGGGCCAAGGGGCAGGCCTACCGGGGTAACGAATTTGCCAATCTGGTTCTCATTACCCGCCCCGACGGGACTCGCTTAAAGCTGGGCGATATCGCAACGATTCGTGATGGCTTTGTGGAAGACCAAAACTTTGCTCAGTTTGATGGTAAGGAGACGGTCAATGTGCGGGTACGTAGCGTGGGCGATCAAAACTCGCTGGAGATCTCGAAGACGGTTAACGGCTACCTGAACAAGAAGCGCGATGAGTTGCCCAACAATATCCAGGCCGATGTCTGGGGCGATGGCTCCTTTTATCTGGCAGACCGCCTGAATATGATGTTGTCCAACATGGGTATGGGCGCGCTCTTGGTGTTTCTGGTGCTGTCGCTGTTTTTAAAGATTCGTCTGGCGTTCTGGGTCATTGTGGGTCTGCCGGTCTGTTTCTTAGGCACTCTGCTACTGATGCCCACCGAAATGCTGGGGCTATCGATCAATATGATCAGCCTGTTCGGCTTTATTCTGGTGCTGGGGATTGTGGTGGACGATGCCATCATTATGGGGGAGTCCGCCTACTCAGAAATAGATCGTAAGGGTCACAGTGCTGACAGCGTGATAACTGGGGTCAAGCGAGTCGCTATGCCTGCCACCTTCGGGGTGCTTACCACTGTCGCGGCCTTTACACCCATGCTGATGGTGCCTGGGGACTTTGGCATTATCTGGCAGACCATCGGCTGGGTGGTGATTCTTTGTCTGATGTTCTCACTGGTGGAGTCCAAGCTGATTCTGCCAGCCCACTTAGTGCATATGAAATCCGAGCCCTACGACCCGGCCAAAGCCAACCGCTTGCAGAAGTTTCGCGATATCTTCGCCGAAGGCATCAAGGTATTTGTGCAAAATAAGTACAAGCCCTTTGTTGAGCGGGCCATCCGTAATCGCTATACCACGTTGGCGACGTTTGTGGCGGCGCTGATATTAACCATCGGTTTGTTCGGTGGTGGCATGGTGCGCTTTGTGTTCTTCCCGGATATTCCCAGCGATTTTATGCAGGGCTCTATTGAGTTGCAGCCCGGCTCGTCCATCAGTCAGCGAAATCAGGCTATCGACAGGATGCTTGAAGCACTGTATGACATGGATGACAGAGTTAAGCAGGAAACTGGCGAAAGCGTCGTAAAGCATGCCATGGCCTTTGACCAGGGCAACAACGCTGGCGTGGTGTTTGTGGAATTGTCCAAGGGGGAAACCCGCGAAATTACCGCCTTCGAGATTCAGGATCGCTGGCGTGAAGCCATGCCAGAGATCCCGGGTTTGAAAACCCTGGATATTGGTTCTGGCGGCATGGGGCCGGGGGGGAGTGACATTGTTCTGCAGTTCTCCGGCACCGACCTGACCAAACTGCGTGAAGCCACCGATGAAGTCAAAAACTATCTGAGTAGCTTCGATGGCGTGGTGGACATTAACGATAACTTCAGCGGTGGCAGCGATGAAGTACGCCTGAAAATTAAGCCCCAGGCTGAAGCGCTGGGCCTGAATCTGGCCTCGCTTGCGCAGCAGGTGCGCTATGGTTTCTATGGTGCCGAAGCACAGCGTATTCAGCGCGGCGACGAAGAAGTTAAAGTGATGGTGCGCTATCCCCAGAATGAACGGACCTCCATCGGCCATCTTGAGAATATGCGTGTGCGTACTCCTTCCGGGGAAGAGGTGCCGTTCTCGGAAGTGGCTGATATCGAGCTGGGTGAGGGCTACGGCTCCATTATTCGCATCAATGGTGTGCGTTCGATTACGGTCTCGGCCAAGGTGGACAAAGCGCGGGTAGAGCCAGACAAGGTGGTCGGGGAAGTTCGCGAGAGCTTTATTCCCGAATTGCTGGAGCGTTACCCGAGCGTGTCTTTTGGCCTGGAAGGCGCATCCAAGGAACAGGGTGAAGCTCTGGCCAGTCTGGCACAGGGCGCACTGTTTGCCTTGTTTGCCATCTATGCCTTGATGGCTATTCCGTTGAAGTCCTATGCTCAGCCGCTGATCATCATGTCGGTGATCCCCTTTGGTATTGTCGGTGCTATTGTCGGACACTTGATGCTAGGCCATGCGGTGAGCGTGTTGTCGCTATGTGGCATTATTGCCTTGTCCGGTGTGGTGGTGAACGACAGCCTGATTATGGTGGATTTTGTGAACCGTGCCCGACGCGAAGGACATCACTTGTTCGATGCTGCCGTGCAGGCGGGAACCCAACGTTTCCGAGCCATTGTGTTGACCTCTCTGACCACCTTTATGGGCTTGATGCCGATTGTTTTTGAGCGCAGTTTGCAGGCGCAGATTGTGATCCCAATGGCCATCTCTCTGGCGTTCGGCATTCTGTTTGCGACCGTCATCACTCTGATTCTGGTGCCTTGTCTGTACCTGATTCTCAATGATGTTCGCCGACTGTTTGGTGGCGGTGAGAGAGTGTTGACCGATGCTCAGGCCACCGAACTCAGTTCAGCGAAGGGATAACTTAAAACCCGGACAAACAAAAAATATAAGCAAGCCCCAAATTTACAGACCCTGTGCGGCGATGCCGCCGCGCAGGTGCCCCAACGAAAGGGGGGAGTCTGTGAATGGGGGCTTTTTTTGTACCTATTCCCCCTTTTTCTATCGTTCTTTTTTCATTGTGTCCTGCCTAAAACTTGATCTGGTTCAATTTATATTTTAAATTTTCAGTAATTTCTGAAAGTACGGTAATTATTATGAAGTTGACGCCGCAGGTAGAAGATTGCGTGGTTCATTTTGGTGAGATGGGTAGCCGCTGGGGGTTCAATCGTACTGTGGGCCAGATGCTGGCCTTGATTGTTTTTACCGAGCACGCGCTGAATGCCGATCAGATCGCCGAAGCCTTAGGTGTATCCCGGGGCAACGTCAGTATGGCTACCAAGGAGTTGCAGAGTTGGCAGCTCATCCGTACTCAGCGTAAGCCGGGGGACCGCAAGGATTACTACGTGCCGAATGGCTCGTTGTGGCAGCTGGCGCAGCGGGTAATGGCCGAGCGGAAAAAGCGTGAGGTGGACCCAACTCTGTCTATGTTGCGCGGCGCACTGATGGATGCGGATCAAAATGACACCTCAGAACATGCTCAGCAGCGTCTGCAGGAGATGCACGACCTGTTGGAGCTATTCTGTCACTGGTTTGATGATATGCAAACCATGCGTCCGGAACACCTGCAGTCGCTAATGAAGCTGGGCACCGGAGTGGGTAAGCTGTTGCAGTTTTCCGATCGCATTCGGCCAGGTCGGGAGGATGCCTCATGAATGACATACTGGCCGACACCCTGATGCTGTCGCGCATTCAGTTTGCCGCGAACATTAGCTTCCATATCCTGTTTCCCACCATTACTATCGCGCTGGCCTGGCTACTGGCTTACTTTAAGCTGCGTCATGATTTGTCCGGCCATCCCGTGTGGATGCGCATCTACCGTTTTTGGGTCAAGGTGTTTGCACTGACTTTTGCCCTGGGGGTGGTCAGCGGCATCACCATGAGCTTCCAGTTTGGGACTAACTGGCCCGGGTTTATGGAAAAGGTCGGCAATGTGGCCGGACCGCTGCTGGGCTACGAGGTGCTGACCGCCTTTTTTATGGAAGCGACCTTTCTGGGCGTCATGTTGTTTGGCCGTCACCGGGTGCCGAACTGGCTGCATACTCTGGCGACCTTCCTCGTGGCCATCGGCACGACATTATCGGCCTTCTGGATTTTGTCACTGAACAGCTGGATGCACACACCCGACGGCTTTGAAATGATTGACGGTGTGGTGCACCCCACTGACTGGTGGGCCATTATCTTTAATCCTTCCATGCCATATCGACTAGCGCATATGCTGCTGGCTTCGGCGCTCACTGCCTGTTTTTTCATGGCTGGAATCTCGGCTTATCGCCTACTCAAAGGCGATACCAAGCAGGCACCTAAGACGGCGCTGCGCACCAGTATGCTGATTGCGGCATTACTGGTGCCTGTGCAGGTGTGGGTGGGCGACCTGCACGGCCTGAATACCCTGGAGCATCAGCCACAAAAGATTGCCGCGGTTGAAGGCGTCTGGCATACGCAGCAGGGCGCGCCGCTGGTGTTGTTAGGCTGGCCCGATGAATATGCCAAGACGACCCATTGGGCGGTGCAGGTGCCCGGACTGGCAAGCCTCATCCTGACGCATGACTGGCAAGGTGAGCTGCAAGGTCTGGATAGCTTTGAACACCATCCGCCGGTGAAGCCTCTTTTTTTGGGTTTTCGCCTGATGGTAGGTATTGGCCTGGCGATGCTGGTAGTCAGCTGGCTTAGCAGTGTCTGGCTTTATCGGCGAGACCGGCTGCCAAATTGGTTATTGCGAGTTTTGGTAGTGATGACCATCTCCGGCTGGGGGGCCACGCTGGCGGGTTGGTATGTCACCGAAGTTGGTCGTCAGCCCTGGCTGGTGACTGGCGTATTGAAAACCGCCGATGCCGTTACGGCAGTGCCAACGGCACATGTGGGGATCTCTCTGACGATCTATTTAACGGTGTACGCGCTGTTGTTGGTGGCCTATGTGCACACCCTGTTTTATATGGCGCGTAAGTCGGTAGAAGTCGCGGAATTTGACGACAGCGAATTAAACAGTCCGGCGTATGCCGGGGTTAAGGAGGCCTGATGCAAGACTATCTACCGGAAATATTCTTAGGCCTTCTGGGGCTGGCGACGCTGATTTACGCCATTTTGGATGGTTATGATCTGGGCGTGGGTATTTTACTGCCCATGAGCGAAGAGCCCTGGCGGGATACCATGGTTGCTTCCATTGGACCGTTCTGGGATGCCAATGAAACCTGGTTGGTACTGGCGGTGGGCATCATGCTGATAGCCTTTCCTCAGGCTCATTCTCTGGTGCTGACCGAGCTTTATCTGCCCACAGCCCTACTGCTGGTGGGCCTAATCCTGCGAGGCGTAGCTTTTGACTTTCGCGCCAAAGCCGTCACGGCCTTGAGGCGGCGTTGGGACTGGGCCTTTAAAGCCGGCTCGTTACTGGCGTCATTATCTCAGGGCTACATGCTTGGCCGTTATGTGCTGGGTTTTGAACCTGGTTTGGCGGCGCACAGTTTTGCCCTGTTAAGTGCCGTTTGCGTAAGCGCCGCCTATGCCTATATTGGTGGCGCCTGGCTGGTGATGAAAACCGAGGGCGAACTGCAGAAACGGGCTGCGTTCTGGACACGCCGGGCCGGTTGGTTAGCCATCCTGGGCCTGGTGGCCATTTCTGTGGTTAATCCCCTGGTCAGTCCCATGGTGGCCGAGCGCTGGTTGACGCTGCCTGCAATGATCTTACTGGTGCCCATTCCGCTCATGTGTCTGGCATTGGTCTTTTTGGTGGATCGTTACCTGCGACAGGTGCCGACACAGGACGATGTGGGTTATTGGTTCCCCTTTGCCGGGGTGGCAGGCTTGTTTGTACTGAGTTTTTTTGGCCTTGCCTACAGCTTTTTCCCCTATGTGGTGCCGGGACAGTTAACTGCCGCAGAGGCAGCCAGTGCCGACAGTGCACTGGCCTTTATCGGTGTTGGCGTAGCGATTGTGCTGCCCTGCATTCTGGCCTACACGGTGTTCGTGTATCGCATCTTTAACGGTAAGGCCAGCGAACTGCGTTATCACTGATTATGTTGCCTGGCTTCGTTCAGCCACTGACGAATGGGCGAAAGCGATCGGATGCGCTGAAAATACTGCTGTAGCTCAGCGCTGCCCGGTTCAATATCATAAATATGAAACCGCAGTACAATGGGCGCAAACATGGCATCGGCAATGCTAAATTCACCAAATAAAAAGGGACCGCCGTAGTTTTGCAGACAATTCTGCATCAGGTCCTGCAGGCGCTGTATTTCGGCTTCCAGTTTTGGCGAGGCCGGGTAATCGGCCAGATGCAATCGGCAGTCGAACGGCAGGGTGGTGCGCACCAAAATAAACTCGGCGTGCATCTCGTTGCTGATCGAGCGGGCGTGAGCGCGTCGCCCACGATCGTCTGGCCAGCCTCTTATGCCGGGAAAAACCTCGGCTAAATATTCCATAATTGCCAGCGAATCCCATACCACTGTATCGCCGTGTTTGAGCACCGGCAATTTGCCCGATGGGGAGTGTTGCTTTAACTTTTTTGCAGTGCGGCCTTGTTCAGTCGACAGAACCTGCTCGTCGAAATCAATGTCGTTCATTTTCATTAATAGCCAGGGCCGCAGTGACCAGGACGCGGTGGCCTTATTGCCGATAGTCAGTGTGAGTGTTGCCATAACTGCTCCGTTGGACGCATGTCATTGTTGCTCATCATGCCGGTGAAAGTGAGTAATATTTTGTTACTTTTAAGCATCCCGCTTTCTAATGAATTTAGTATGCTATTTGATTGCGATCTGTACGCAAAATTCTAACGACAGGAACATAATAATGAAAAAATTCACTTCAGCCTTGCTGTTGATGCTGAGCTTCACCGCCAGCGCCGACGAGGGCATGTGGCAGCCGCATCAGTTGCCGGAGCTGGAATCTATCCTCAAGCAAAAGGGACTGGAGATAGACCCCAAAAACATCTCCAAGCTCACCGAGTTTCCCATGAATGCGGTGATCAGCCTTGGCGGCTGCACCGCTTCTTTTGTTAGCCCCAAGGGCCTGGTGGTGACCAATCACCACTGCGCCTATGGCAGCATTCAGTATAACTCCACCCCTGAAAACAATTATCTGGAAAACGGCTTCCTGGCCGGAGCGTTACAGCAGGAGCTACCCGCTGCGCCGGGCTCACGTATGTATGTGACCGAAGAAGTGACCGATGTTACCGCCAGTATCAAGGAAGATCTGGACGAGGATCTCAGCGGACAACAGCGCTATCAGCTTATCGATCAGCGCAGCAAGTCGCTGGTGTCTGAATGTGAACAGGACGAAGGCTATCGCTGTGAGGTCTACAGCTTCCACGGCGGGCTGGAGTATTACCTGATCAAGGCGCTGGAGATCCGCGATGTGCGACTGGTGTATGCACCCAGCATGTCGGTAGGTAAATACGGCGGCGATATCGACAACTGGATGTGGCCGCGCCAGACCGGGGATTTTTCCTTCTATCGCGCCTATGTGGGCCCGGATGGTCAACCGGCCGATTATAGCGAAGATAACAAGCCGTTCACGCCGCCGAGCTTTTTAAAAGTGTCTGCCAAGGGAGTAGAGCGGGGTGACTTTGTGATGGTGGCCGGTTACCCGGGGCGCACTAATCGCTATCGTACCGCCGATGAAGTGGAAGCCGCCTTTACCTATTCTTATCCGACGGCTAAGCAATACCGTGAGGAAATGATCGATGTGATCAAAACCACGGCCCCTGAAGGCAGTGATGCGCGGATAAAGTACGAGAGCACCATTGCCGGTTTGGCCAACTACGCCAAAAACTATGGCAGCATGATCCAAAGCTACGAGCGCAGCGGCTTTCAGCAGCAAAAGCAGGCCTTTGAAAATGGTCTGATGGACTGGCTGAACCAAAGCGAGGCGCGTCTGGCCCATTTCGGTGGCGCCATCGACGAGCTGCAAGCCTTAATCGAAGCCGAGCAGGCACATCAGCAGCGTGATCTGGCCATGGGGTATATCAACCGCACAGCCTTGCTGCCAACGGCCCAGCGCCTTTATCGTCTGGCCCACGAGCGCCAAAAGCCGGATATGGAGCGCGAGAGTGGCTACCAACAGCGGGACATGAAACGCTTCGAGCAGAGTATGACCCGTCTGTCGCGTCGTTTCGATGCCGAAGTAGATAAGGCCGTATTGCTGCACTTTATTAAAAACTATCAGCAACTGCCCGAGTCTCAGCACATCGCCGAGTTTGACGCCTTCTTCGGCCTGGGTGATGGCTTCGACGAGGCCAAACTACGCGATAAGCTTAACGCCATGTACGCCAACACCGAACTGGATGAGGAAGACGCGCGTCTGAAGTGGATGAACGCCTCGGTAGAGGCGTTTAAAAACAGCGACGACCCCTTTATCCAATACGCGGTCACCATGTACGACAAGGCGATGACCATGGAAGCCGAAGAAAAGGAACGCAGTGGTCAGTTTCAGGCGCTGCGTCCGGCTTACATGGAGGCGGTTATCGCCTACATGGAAAGCCTGGGCAAACCTGTGTACGCCGATGCTAACAGCACCTTGCGCGTGACCTATGGCAACGTGAAAGGCTATTCGCCTAAAGATGGTGTGTATATGACACCGTTCACCTCGCTACGCGGACTGCTGCAGAAGGAAACCGGCGAGGAGCCATTTAACTCGCCCGATAAGCTGCTGAAGCTGGCCGACAAGGAATTCCACGGCGGCTATGAACTGGAAAGCCTGGACTCGGTGCCGGTGAACTTCCTAAGCACCGTGGACACCACCGGCGGTAACTCCGGCTCGGCCACCATGAACGGTAAGGCGGAGCTGGTGGGCCTGTTGTTTGACGGTGTGTACGAGAGCATTATCGGCGACTGGCACTTTGACGATAATCTGAATCGTTCCATCCACGTGGACAGCCGCTATATGCTCTACATCATGGAGCATGTGGACGAAGCGGATAACCTGCTCGAAGAGATGGTGATCGTCGAGTAAGGTCCTGTGAGCTTTGCCATCGCAAAGCTCAATAAAGTAAGACCACACACCGCCATCCGGCGGTGTGTTTGTTTTTGGGGTTAAATGAACGTCGCCCCGAATGTGGCTTAGTGCTTCGACAATACTGTCACCCCGGCGAAGGCCGGGGTCCAGTCCTTTGAGTTTTCGGAGTATCCCGAATCCTGCTTTTGAGGTGGATTTCACCTCTGGCCTCCATGCCGGATACGACACGCCCTCCTTGGCGCGCCGCCCTGTTTGTCAGCTCACAAACAGGGGAAAAGACCGAGGTGGCCCGTGGACACCCTAAAGGTGCTGGTCAGGCTTGCAAAAAGCGGGTCGCTCACACTCACTCCCTGTTCGTCTTCGCTCAAATCTCTCCCTGATATTTGCCCCACTTTTTCCGGCGCCTGCCCGCCACAGGGTGTTTTAACGGGCCAAAAGCAAAACCGAAAGTTACGTCTCAATCATGAAGCTAATGAGGTGTTGAAAGTAATGACTGGTAGTTGGGTTGACTCCCTGGTCGCTTTGACTTTCCCTTGACGAAACAAGGCTCAATCGAACGCGAAATCCTGGACGATTTCGCGAGGCGATAGCCTCGCAGGATGCTATCTTTAGCCGGTTCGATGCGGTCAGATCCTTGATTCGGCAAGGTTCCCGGAAAGTCAGCAGCGACTAAAGACCTTTTCGCCCCTTTTTACTCGTATCGTCCTGATACTCGCCCTAAAGGGCTGTCGTCGCTTCGCTCCAACGTTCAACGCTTTTCCCGAAAGCGTTGTGGTCTGTCTAAAAGGGGCGGGCTCGCCCGGACGGCGAGTCATACCCAGCAGGGAAAACCCGAGTCATATAGCTCACCGCTTATACAGGTATAATAGAGTTTGCATCGAAACCGGTGCCACGCCGCTATTAAAACGCTCGCTTTCTCCAAAGCCATCCTTTTATCTGGCTGATACTAAAAGGTTTTTTGACAAGCTTGTGTTTTTAGCGAGCGCTCGGTTAGACTGTGCTCACTTTCTACATAAATTCTGGTGCATGGCAACCTGCCAACTAGCCATTAAAGGATTGTTTTAAAAGGAGTTATTCAATGCACCTTCTCCAAATAAGCTCCCAGCTCTCTGTATTTATCGCGCGTGCACACTAATAACTGTTATGTGCTCATGGAGGGGTGTAGTTGATATCTATTTTTATTACTGCAATTTTGGTTGGCTTTGTCTTTTTGGAATTAGGTTACCTAATAATAAAGCGCTTTAAGATTAGTGGTTTAATCTTCTTCGCTATTTTTGTATTTATAAGTCTATATTACTATGCTTATTTTTTTGAGGCTTCTGACTACGGAAGAGAAAATAGAGCATCAATGCTGTTGGTGGTTAATGCAATTGTTTATTCAGTACCTTTAGTAATAATGTTCAGCATAATTGTCTTTAGTAAGAAAAAGCCTGATAACATTCAACATATAATAGCTGCGATATCATCAATGTTACTGGGGTTATTGTTTCCTGTTTTTGCATTGCTAACTGCTTGTAGTGTAGGCGCAGATTGCCTTTAAAAGCACATAACAAGCTGTTCAAGCGGGACAAATTACAGTTGGCTGGTTCCGCTCCGCTTCACATTTTAGCCAACTACAATTTGCCCCTTAACAGGGCGTTATATTTCATGGAGGAAACTTGGGTACATTAAATTTTTTCTATAAGAACCCCATCACCTGGGGATTGCTTTTAGCCTTACTTCAAGTATGGGTAGCGATAGTTATTGAGCCAAATTCAGAAAGACTGGAAAGAGAACTAGCTCCATTCGAAGAACTCAAAATTGAAATTCAGCACAACAGTAAACTTGTTGATTTGGTGGAATCACAGCAAGCGAAGTTTGAATACAAAAATGAAGTAATCATAGCGCTTTCCGCATTTCAAAAAACCATGGGTGGTTTTGCCGCAGCAATGCTAGCCGTGTTTTTGTATCTCTCATTCCGACGCTACCAAAGAGACAATCTATGAAACATAACAAAACAAATCAACCGGACACATCCGCGTTGGCTGTTTTAAAGTTTAGCCAACTCGTCTGTGTCGGTTATTTGAAGCGTTAGAGTACTAATCATATAGGGATACAAAATGACTAATTCTTTATCTATGCCAGGTATAAGTTCAAAGTACAAAGGAGCAGATGGACAACCTGCGAGTTTCCTATCAGGACTTTGGCATGGACTTTTACTGCCCATCTTTTTCCTTGTTAGCCTTTTTAACGATAAGGTTAGTATTTATGAGACCAATAATAATGGTAACTGGTACCACTTTGGCCTTGTAGTTGGTATATATGGTTTTGCTGGTAATACAATTAATATAACTTTTGGCACCGCCTTACTCTAACAAGGCCGTTAAACAATGGCTGGCAGTTGCATGGCAGTCCGACTCTCACCTTTAATGGGCAGACGCCAATCGCTGGGCAGGCGTTGGTCAAGGACGTCGAGGGGGAAGCGTTTAGTCAGGATATAAACCTGCGTACCTACTGAGTCTCGACAGTAAGGCCCTTGAGGGAAGTATCAATGTCTATGGATAACGACAGCGCGATGAAATCTGGATTATTGAACTCGGGTTTGCTGATTCTGGCCGCCATGCTTAGCGGCGTGTCGTTGTCCATAGTGACGTTTGATACGGGTTAAACTCCTGTTGCTGATCTACTCTCTGGCTTCTTACGTGGTGCTGATTGTTCTGCGAAACAAGCTGGCGTCGAGCATCTATCTGGTGGCGGCCGGTATTATGTTGGCTTTGGATGGCTACACCCTCTATTCCATGCATTTTCGTCAGGGCGGCGGCAGTACTGCAGCCTTGGTGCTTTTCTACCTACCCACTGTCAAACTATTATTGGTGTTACCTTTGGCGTTCGTGGTTTCCAAAGTGCGCAAAGTCAACTGATCGTTTATCGGGTGAGTTGTAAGCCAACTGACACATGCCGGTGGCTTTTAATTGAATCGGGATAGCATTGCCATATTGGTTCGACGGGCAGAACTAAGGTATAAGTTCTGAATAGTCGCTCGCCGGTCACGGGGCCAGCGTGAAATGGGTGAATAGAACTGTTTGGGGGAATCGAGTGGATAGCAAAAGCTACATGTTAGGACGTCAGCTTAGTACATCGGATAGCAAGCGCTTTGAGTCTAACCGGGAACAGGTGGCTAACGAGTTGCGCGGCTGTCAGGAGCGTACCTTGCAGACATTGGTCCCAACCATCATCGCAGTAGGACTTATCGCCATAGCCGACCGTGAGAACTTTGCCTTAATCACCCTGGTCTCGTCGTTTGCCGTCTTGTTCTGTTCGGGGCTTTATCTGGCCAGCCTGGCGTATAAGATTTTCCGTAATGGCGCGTACTTAACAGCTTTGGATGAGCTTGATCCCGAAAGCGCTGTCCATTCATGGGGGGCGGCCTTGTCACGCTTTCATGAATTGTCACAACCGCCTCGCATTATTGGTTATGAAACAACCACAGTGGCGCTTATTTATGCGGTGTTCTCGGGGGCATTCTTTCTCATGTTTTATGAAATCCATCTGTTGCTGGCATCCGCGCTGGCATTGGTTTTGTTTGCGGTGGCATTGCGACTGTTTCTGATCCCCCGAAACGGTGCCAGTTACCTTAATGACTGGCGACAGGTTTTAAAGGATATAGAGCTGGCAGACGACACTAACGCTTAAAGGTGGACTATTTGCATCGTTAGTACGCCTGACAATCCCCCTTCCGCTCACTTCGCGGCTATCCGTTCTCTGATATACACTTGGCGATAAAGAGCAAGGGAGAGGGCGGTGTTTTCATCCTTGGTATACAGCATTGCGGCGTTTAGCGCGGCGGCCCTGGTGATCGTGGTGGCAGGCAGTCTGCTGGCGAAATGGGCCGATACCCTGGCCGACAGAACGGGATTGGGCGAGGCGCTGTTTGGGGTGTTATTGCTCGCCGGCATTACCTCTTTGCCCGATTTCGCGGCGACCCTGAGTGCGGCCATGGATGCACGACCCGATCTCGCTATGAGTAATGTGATGGGTAGCATGGCGGTGAATCTGGTGTTTTTGGGGATTGCCGATATCGTTTACCGTCGCGCCAATCTGGAACACGCTGCCGCCTCCGATGTGAACCTGCTACTGGCCGCCTTGTTGATCGTACTTCTGACCTTGCCCATCTTAGCGATTGTGACACCAATGCCAGCGCAGTGGGTGGTGCATCCGGTGACTCCGGTTATTGTCGGAGCCTATCTGTTTGGTCTTCGCCTGGTCCACCATAGCCGCGAGAAGCCCATGTGGTTTCCACGAATGACACATCAAACCGTTGCCGACAAACCGGAAAAACGTCCTCGTGGACAAACCATGACGGTCTGGATCGGGTTTATCACTATGGCGCTGATAACCGGTGTGGCAGGCTGGGTGTTGATGGAAGCGGCCAAACACATCGCCGATCAGGGCGGAGTGTCCGATACGCTGGTGGGGGGCATATTGACCGCCATAGCGACCTCGACTCCGGAACTGGTCACCACCATTGCGGCCATACGTCTGGGCGCGCTGACACTGGCGGTCAGTAATATCTTTGGTACCAATTGCTTCAATATGCTGGTCATTGCTGCGGCGGATATTGGCTATAGCGGGGGAGCTATTTATCACGATATGGCGTCGGTTCAGATGACCTGGGGATTGGTGAGTATTCTGATGACGGCCATCTTGTTACTGGGTATGTTACGGCGCGAAACCTATGGCATTGGCCGAATCGGCTTTGAAAGTGCGTCAGTTTTGCTGGTTTACATAGGCACGCTCGGCGTGATGATCACAGCCAGTTGATGGTAGCCGACAAGCGAAACATGCTAGCGTAGTATAAAGCATTACCCATACTGAAGGTCTGGGAGCGATAACAGTTTAAGGAGAAACGATGGGCAAAGGCTATTATCTTGTTTTACTACTGTGTTTTCTCACGGCCAATGGTGATCTCATAAAGGCAACCATTTTTCCCCACTTAAGAAGTTACCTGCCTTTTACCTTTTGGGAATATATGGGCAATCTTTTGTTTAACCTTGTGCCATTGGTGATTCCACTGCTGTTTCTGGGCCTGTATCACATGGTGCATAACAAACAGGCAAAAATCGGTGCATGGGCCAGTTTGGTTGGCAGTTATCTGGCTTATATCTACCTTGTATTTGAGCTCTGGGCGCCAATAGCGGAGGGCGCGAGGATGAGCTCGACATTTGCAATCGGTGTCGTGTTCTCGCTCATCTATGCAAATTTGGCAGGGTTGGGATCGGGTCTTGTGGGGATTATGGCAGTGGTGGCATTTTCCAAATCACTGCGGGCTGGGAGTTAGCCGGGTATGTTGCCCTTCCAGTGGCCAAATAGCGAGGACCCTGTCATAGCAGGGCCCCCGGTATGGTGTTATGACTCAGAGGGTATCTTTACGAATCTCATCCACCCACATGGCAGTGGCACCGCAGACCGCCACCGGCATCACCAGGAAGTTGACGATGGGAATCATGGAAAACAGCGCAACGGTGGCACCAAAGCCGATGGATTTACCCTTGCGGCGGCTGAGCTGGTTGCGCATCTCGCGAAAGGTCACCTTGTGGTTATCGAACGGATAGTCCAGATACTGAATGGCCATCATCCACGCCGTAAAGATAAACCAGATGATTTGGCCCACCACCGGCAGTAAAAACCACAGGATCAGAAAGCCAATAGCGCGGGGAATGTAGTACACGAGCTTAGTCCACTCGCGTCCCACAGTGCGCGGCACATCTTTCATCAGGCCCACTAGCCCTTCGTCGTTCAGAGTGCGGCCGCTAAGTTTTTTTTCCACCTTCTCGGCCAACATGCCGTTAAAGGGCGCGGCAATAAAGTTGGCGATGGTGGTAAACAGGTAGGAGAAAGTCACCAGTATCATCAGTACTGCCAGCGGCCAGAGAATGTAGATCAGCGCATCGCGCAACCAGCTTAAAAAGCCGGGAATAAAGCCCAGTACCCAGTTAATGGCCGGGTCAATTTGCTGGAACAGATAATAAAAGGCCACCGAAAACAGCAGCAGGTTGACCATCAACGGGATAAACACAAATCGCTTGAGACCCTTGGTGAAGATCAAGTCAAAGCCTTGCATAAAGTAGGCGGGGCCGCTCTTGGGCTGTGTCTGCATAGTGCTGAGTCCTTGTTGTTGCTTTTATTCAGAGAGTACCTAAGCATGGGGGCAGATACCACAGGTTCAATTGTTACAGATCGTGACTTTTGGTAGAGTCAGGTGACTTACAGCGAACAATAATAATAGCGCTAACTCCATCCATGCGGCTGAAACGAATCAAGCTGGCCGGGTTCAAGTCTTTTGTGGACCCTACAGCCATCCCCTTTCCGGACGACATGACCGCCATTGTCGGTCCGAACGGCTGTGGAAAGTCCAATGTGATCGATGCGGTGCGCTGGGTATTAGGAGAAAGCTCGGCCAAAAACCTGCGCGGCGATGCCATGACCGATGTGATTTTTAACGGATCTTCGGCGCGTAAGCCGGTCTCGCAGTGCAGTGTGGAGCTGGTGTTTGACAACTCCTCCGGCCGCATCCAGGGCGAATACGCCAGCTATAACGAGCTGTCGGTCAAGCGGGTGGTGACCCGCGATGCCCAGTCAAATTATTACCTGAACAGCAGTAAATGCCGCCGCCGGGATGTAACCGACCTCTTCTTGGGCACGGGCCTGGGTCCGCGCAGCTACGCCATTATCGAACAGGGCATGATCTCGCGCCTGATTGAGTCCAAGCCTCAGGAGCTTCGGGTGTTTATCGAAGAGGCGGCGGGCATCTCCAAATACAAGGAGCGCCGACGGGAGACGGAAAATCGCATCAGGCACACCCGCGAGAATCTGGAGCGACTGGAAGATGTACTCACCGAGTTGGATCAGCAGTTGCAAAAACTTCAGCGACAGGCCGCTGCGGCTAAGCGCTATAAGGCCCTTAAAGCCGATGAGCGTAAATACAAAACCGAACTGGCGGCGCTGCGCTGGCTGAAATACAACAAGCTGATGGACGAGCTGGACCAGCGCATGGCCAGGCAGGATACCGACATCGAACAGTTTATCGCTCAGCAGCGCGGTGACGAGCGCGGCATCATCGAGCATCAGCAGCGCCAGGACGATCTCAAACAACGACTGGATACGCTGCAAAATCAGATGTTTAAGCTGGGTAACGAGATTACCCGTATCGAGCAGACTCAGCTCCACAGCCGTCAGCGCAAGCAGCAAATAGAGCAGGAACTGTCCCGTCTGGCGGGCGAGTTGGAACAGCATCAGAGCGCCTTAGGCGAACAGCAGGAACAGCTGGAGCAATGCCAGTGGCAGCTCGAAGAGGTCGGTCCGGAAGCGGAGCTGCTTAACGAGCAGACCGAGGATGTGGCCGAGCGGTTGGCCTCGTTAGAGCAGCAGATGGCGGAGAAAAACGCCGGTTGGCGAGCACAGGAACAGGCGTTTTACCAACAGCAACAACAGCTCAGCGGCAAACAGCAGCAGATCCAGTCCCAGCAGACACTTATCAGCCGTGCCCGCCAGCGTGCCGAGGAATTACAGCAGCAACTCGGTGAACTGGATGGCGGTGAACTTGAGCAGCAATTAACACGTCTGCAAGCACAGCATAGAGAGGCTGAACAGCAGCATCAAAAAGGTCAGGAAGAGGTCAACCAGGCCCTAGAACACGCCGAGCAGGCCAAGGCTAAGCTACAGCAGGCCCATCAACAGTGGCAGGACTGCCGTGAGCAGCGTCAGCAGAGCAAGGCACGTCTGACCTCATTAAAGACGTTACAGGAATCGGCCGCCGAGCAGGGCGATGCCATCAATGACTGGCTTGAGAGTCAGGACGAGCCCGTTAAACAGGCCTGGCAGATGATCAGTGCCGAACCGGGCTGGGAAAAAGCTCTGGAAACGGCACTGTCTCAGTGGCTGGCCACTCCCGTGATCACACAGGGACAGAGCCCCGATATCGCCGGTAGCCGCTGGCTCTTTGCCGAAGGCTTTACCCGGAATAAGCCTGGCGGGACGTTGGCAGCGAAGGTGTTAAGCGAGCAGGTACCGGGTTGGCTGACCCAGATCCACTGTGCCGAGTCGGGCGAGCAGGCGAAACAACTTTTAAGCGAATTACCAGCGGGGCAAAGTGTCATTACCGCCCAAGGCTTGTGGCAGGGGCCGGACTGGCAGGTTCAGGGCGTGGCCGAGCAGAATGCCGGTATGCTCGACCGGGCCAGCGAGATTCGTCAGTTGCAGGGCGAACTGGCGAATTTAGAAGCTCGGGAAACACAATTGGACGAGCAGGTGCAGCACGCCCAACACAGCCTGGAGCAGGCCGAAGAGGCGCTGGCCGAAAAACGTCACGACCATCGCCAACAGGAATTACAGGCTGCGTCCCTTAAACAGCAGACCGAGCACGTGCAGCAACAGTATCAAAGTCTGCAAGACACCCACACTCGTTTGGAGCAGCAATACCAGCGTCAGCTTGATGAGATTGAGCAGGACCAGGAGCAGGTCTCTCAATTGGCAGAGCAAGTGGAAGAGCTGAGTTTACAACTGGAAGAGCAGCAATCCACTCAGCAGAGTGTAGAAAATGAACGTGAGCAACTGCAAAGCCAGCTAATTCAGCTCAGGGAACAACACAACAGCCTGCGCTCGCAGGCCCATGACAAGGCCATGCAGCGCCAGCAGCTGCAAAACCAGTATCAAAACGCCGAGCAGGGCATTCACCGGCATAAAGAACAACTGACTCAGGTGCAGGAGCGCCAGCAAGCGCTGCGCGAAGAGCTGATGGAGCTGGAAATGCCCATTGGCGAGCAGGGGGAAGAGTTGCAATTGTTGTTGGAGCAGCAGGGCGAACTGGAACAGCAAAAAGGCCAGCTCAATGAATCCCTGGCCGAGGTGGAACAGTGGTTGACCGACGCCCAGAAAGACCAACAAGGCGTACAGGATAAGATCGCGCAAATGAAAGAGCAGCGACAGAGCCTGCAGCTGGAATACGAAGGCCACCGGGTACGGGCCAATTCGGTTTTGGAGCAACTTCAGGAAATGGATCAGGCGTTAAAGCCGGTGCTGGAAAACCTTGACCCCGAGGCGGAAGAAGACGTCTGGCAACAGGCGCTGGATAAGACCACCGCGGCGGTCTCCCGCCTGGGCGCGGTAAACCTGGCCGCTGTGGAAGAATATGAGTCTCAGGCAGAGCGTAAGGCGCATCTGGATACTCAGCAGCAGGATCTGAACGAGGCGCTGGAAACTCTGGAGTCGGCCATTCGTAAGATCGACCGGGAAACCCGAGCCCGCTTTAAGGAGACCTTCGAGCAGGTCAATGAAGACCTGAAAATGCTGTTCCCCAAGGTGTTCGGCGGCGGTGCGGCCTATCTGGACCTCACCGATGATGACTTGTTAGAAACCGGTGTTACCATCATGGCGAGACCACCGGGCAAGAAAAATAGCACTATTCACCTTCTCAGTGGTGGAGAAAAAGCCCTGACCGCTTTATCATTGGTGTTTGCAATTTTCCGACTCAATCCAGCGCCGTTTTGCTTGCTGGATGAAGTGGATGCACCGCTGGATGACGCCAACGTGGGGCGCTTTTGTAAGCTGGTCTCCGAGATGTCCAAGAGTGTGCAATTTATTTATATCACCCATAACAAGATTGCGATGGAGATGGCGACTCATCTTACTGGCGTCACCATGGCCGAGCCCGGTGTGTCTCGGATGGTGTCAGTGGATGTGGATGAAGCCGTGGCCCTCGCCGAATTATAATAAGTGACGATGGAAGAACTACGTCTGACATTTTTAGTTTTCGGGGCGCTGGCAATAGCCGGGATTTTGGCCCATGGCTTATGGACGGTGCGAAAGCAGCGTCGTAAAGACGACAAGCCTGGCGGCCAAATTGAGCACAAGCAGAGCGAGCAGCAAGAAGAGAACAGCGACTCGGATTTCCAATCGTCGTCTTATGAGCAAGAACTGGACGAACTGGGGCTGGGGCCGGTGCGGGTGGTCAGCCGTGAAGCGCGTCAGGAGCCGGAATTCAAACCGGTTGAAGAACCATCGGAGTCCGATGCAGTCCACAATGACGAGCCGGATATGCCGGAACCTCCGGCCTTTATGCTTAAAGACACGCCAAAAACACAAAGCCGTGAATCCGCGCCGGACGCAAGTGAATCTCAGCAACAGGAGACGGTATCAGAGTCTCGGTCAGCACCAGAGGTGTCGGATAAGACGGAGCACCAGACGCCCACGACTGACAAACCAGAAATTACAGAGCAAGACACCGGACCTAAGTTCGAGTCGGGCGACCAGTTTGAAGCGCCAGAGCAACACAAGCCCGCCGCGGCAGTGAAGCCGGAGCGTAAAGAGCCCACATTCGGAGATCTGCCCACATCGGTAGCCGAGCCAGAGCCTAAATTTGAGGCGCAACAGCCTGAGTCTGAGCCGGAGACTGTCGCCAGTGAGCCTGAGCCCGAGCAAAAGAAAGCCCCCAGCCTGGCTGAGCGTGCGCGTCAGGGGTTCAGTCGCTCTGCCTCCAAAAATCGTAAGCGTCGCACGCCCAAGGTCAAAGAAGACCAGATCACTATGGACTTCGATGACCAGCCCAAAGAGGAGCCCAAGGTCGCTGAGTCCAAGCCTGCTGAGGATGTGCCGCCCGAAGAGCAGGAAGTACTGGTGCTGAATGTAAAAACTCCCGATGGTAAGCCCATTACCGGTGATGCTTTATTACCGGCGCTTTTGACTCTGGGTTTTAAGTTTGGTGATCAGGATATCTTCCACCGCCATGTAAACAGCAATGGCAAGGGACCGGTGTTGTTCAGCCTGGCCAATATGTTTAAGCCGGGCGTGTTTGATATCGATAACATGGAGCATTTCACTACGCAGGGCGTATCGCTGTTTATGATCCTGCCCATCGATGGTGACCCTCATCAGGTGTTTAATATGATGCACAATGCGGCTCGCAAACTGGCCGATGAGTTTGGGGCTCAGGTGCTGGATGGGCGACGCAGCGCCCTGACCAAGCAGAGTGTGCAGCAATATGTGGAGAAAATCCGCGAATTTGAACGTCGCCGTATGATCCGTCGTAATCGTTAACGCTTTTCCGGGCGGCGCCCGCCGCCTTTGTCTATTGGTAGCCCTATGTCAGATAACGTCAAGCAACGCATTGATTCTCTAAAGCAAACCCTGAACGACTACAACTATCAGTATTATGTGCTGGATGACCCCAGCGTGCCGGACGCCGAATACGACCGGTTAATGGAAGAGCTGAAACAGCTCGAGGCCGGGCATCCGGAATTAAAAACCGCCGACTCACCGACCCAGAAGGTAGGGGCCGCACCCTTATCGGAATTTGACGAAGTGGCCCACGAAGTGCCCATGCTGTCATTGGATAATGCCTTCGATGAGGACAGCTTTAAGGCCTTTCGTAAGCGCATCAGCGACCGGTTAAAGCAGGACGACAACCTTAAGTTCTGCTGCGAGCCTAAACTGGATGGTCTGGCAGTCAGTTTGCTCTATGAAAATGGCGTGCTGGTGCGCGGCGCCACGCGCGGCGACGGTCGCACCGGCGAGAACATTACCGAAAACGTCAAAACCATTAAAAACATCCCGCTCAAGCTGCGTGGTGATGATCTGCCAGTCCGGGTGGAAGTGCGCGGCGAGGTCTTTATGACCCACAGGGGCTTCGAAAGGCTCAACGACAATCAGCGCAAGGCGGGCAACAAGGTATTTGCTAACCCCAGAAACGCCGCCGCCGGTAGCCTTAGGCAACTGGACTCGCGCATTACCGCTAAACGGCCTTTGATGTTTTACGCTTATTCCATGGGGTTAGTGGAAGGCGGGCAAGTTGAGTTGGCCGCGGGCCAGTTTGAGCGTTTGCAGCAGCTCAAGAGCTGGGGCCTGCCGCTGTGTCCGGAAACCGATACCGCCAAGGATATGGCCGAGTGTAAGGCCTACTACGAACAGTTACTGGAACGCCGTGAACGGCTCGATTATGACATCGACGGTATCGTCTATAAGGTCAACGATATTGAGACTCAGGAAGCCCTGGGTTTTGTGGCTCGTGCGCCGCGCTGGGCCATTGCCTGGAA
Organism: Saliniradius amylolyticus; assembly: GCF_003143555.1. NCBI lineage: Bacteria > Pseudomonadati > Pseudomonadota > Gammaproteobacteria > Alteromonadales > Alteromonadaceae > Saliniradius > Saliniradius amylolyticus. The sequence continues at coordinate 1,861,891 of NZ_CP029347.1, read as the reverse complement.
ATTCCCGGCTCAGGAGGAGATCACCGAGCTTGTGGATGTGGAGTTTCAGGTGGGCCGCACCGGTGCCATTACTCCGGTAGCGCGACTGAAACCCGTATCTGTCGGTGGGGTGACCGTGTCTAACGCCACTTTGCACAACCAGGATGAGATCAAGCGTCTTGGGATCTGCATCGGCGATACTATCAGCATTCGTCGGGCCGGAGATGTGATCCCTCAGGTGGTGTCGGTGTTTAAGGACAAGCGACCTGATAATGCCCGCGAGATAGTGTTTCCCCAGCAGTGCCCCATTTGTGACTCGCGCATCGAAAAGCTCGAAGCCGAGGCGGTCGCACGTTGTACCGGCGGCCTATACTGCCGTGCTCAGCGTAAGGAAGCCTTAAAGCACTTTGCCTCTCGTAAAGCACTGGATATCGATGGTCTGGGCGATAAGATCATCGAGCAATTGGTGGAGAAAGACTGGGTCCATTCACCGGATGAGCTGTTCGGTCTGGATGTGACCCAACTGTCCAGTCTTGAGCGTATGGGCGATAAATCCGCCGCCAATCTGGTCAAGGCGCTGGATAAGGCCAAACACACCAGCTTGCCGCGCTTTTTGTATTCGCTGGGAATTCGCGAGGTGGGGGAGGCCACGGCGCAGAATCTGGCGCTGCATTTTCAAACTCTGGAGGCCATTCGTCAGGCCAGCGCCGAAGCCCTGCAGGAGGTCAATGATGTAGGCGAGGTAGTGGCGCTGCACATCGTGAATTTCTTCGCCGAGGCCCACAACCGTGAGGTCGTCGACAAGCTGCTCGCGGCAGGCCTTCAGTGGCCTGAGATCGAGGCGCCGTCAGAGGGCGAACAGCCGCTTGAGGGACAGACCTTTGTACTCACCGGCACCTTGTCGACCTTAGGCCGTAATGATGCCAAGGCGATATTACAGACATTGGGGGCTAAGGTCTCCGGCAGTGTGTCGGCCAAGACCCACTGTTTGGTGGCCGGTGAAAAGGCCGGCTCCAAGTTGACCAAGGCCAATGAGCTGGGCGTTAAGGTGATGAGTGAAGACGAGATGCTGGCGCTGTTTGAACAGCACGGAGTGGCACCATGAGCGAGGCGTTTCTGACACTGACCGGCTGGCTCAGCCCCTATTACAGCGAGATTGCGATGACTTTTATCGCCACTTTACTGGTGGTGTATGGCGATGTCGTTAACAAACACATTAAGCGTATGCTGACGCCTTATCCTTTTGTATTTCGCACTCTGGTGTTTGTGCTGGTGTGCGCCTTTGGTTATGGGGCCTTTATCCTGTTTGCCACGCCCTTTATCAAGCAAGGCATTCTATTGCTGCCCTCGGTCTGGCGGGGTGGAGTGATTGTTGCCGTCTTTTTGCTTATGGGTTACCTGGCCGAACAGCGCCGTTATATCTGATGACTCAGAAATCAACAGGCCCGGCTCCCCGTATTATTCTGCCGCTCGAGCGTTATGACGATGAGGGGCGTATAAGGCCGCCTCGCTGGCTGTGGTGGACTCTGGTGTTTTTAAACCGGGGCTATCTGCTGTTGGTGGCCTCAGTGTCCTACATCAAGGATCAATCTCTGATCCTGTCGCTGTTTTATCCCGACAACCGGGACTTTTACCTAAGCCTGATGGTGGGCTTACCGGCGCTGTTGGCCGCCGTGATCGCCGGATACCGGCGTTGGCTGTGGCAGAAGCAGTGGCTGGGGTTGTTTGCCTTTATTCGTCCGTTGGTACTGATTAGCCTGTTTTTGGATATCAGTTTGCAACTGGCGATGGCCGCCGGGGAGCAGTTCCGCTTTTCCTGGACGGTGGCCATTTTCCTACTGCTCGATGGTCTGCTGCTTACCTACTGGGCTCGTAGCCGCAGCCTCAAGCTGACGCTGGCCGACTGGCGCCGCCGGGATTAACTCTCCTCTGTACTACTGTTGTGCTGGTAAAGTGTCAGCCTTATTAGCCCAACCTTTGTGCTTCTTGTACAGTCCTATAGCTCAAATTTAGGGTAGGCTTTCCCTGCTTGAATATGATTCGCCTTCCTTGGCGAGCCAGCCGGTTTTGTCAACTCACAAAACCGGCGAAAAGGACCTAGTGGCCCGTGGACACCCTAAACATGACGGTCAGGCTAGGAAAAAGTCGGTCGCTCACACTCACTCCCTGTTCGTCTTCGCTTAAATCTCATCCTTGATATTTAACCCACTTTTTCCGGCGCCTGCCCGCCACAGGGTGTTTTAACGGGCCGTGGGTGCAAAACCGAAAATTATATGTCAGTCATGTGGCTCAAGAGGTGTTGAAGGGGATGAGTAAAGGTTGGTTTTAGTCCTTGTCGCTTTGACTTTCCCCTGCCGTGCCAAGGCTCAATCTAACGCGAAGCCCTGGATGATTTCGTGAGGCGATAGCCTTGTAGAATACTTGTTCGATGTAGTCAGAGCCTTGAGTCGGTAAGATTCCTGTAAAGTCAGGAGCGACTATAGACCTTTTCGCCCCTTTTAGGTCTTTCTAAAAGGGGTCGGTGCGCCAGGGACTGGCCTACCGCATTCGGCAAGTTGGAAATGGACCCCTGATCGAGTCTCGGTGACGATGATATTGGCTGGGGGGATCAGGGGAGAGATGGAGATCCTTAGAGCACTAGCTATGTGAAACCACCGTGCTTGAGTTTACTCCTGCCCAAAAAATCCATTTAACACTAACTATTTATCGCTCCATTACTGTCTGAGGTTTTGTAGTTATATCAGTACGATGGCCGGTTTTACGGGCTTTCAGAGTTTACATAGAGGAGCGTAGCGTTACAGATTTATTTTGAACTCTGCTTGAAAGGATCCGGGGATCTCGTTAATATTTATTTTAATTGAACGGTCAATTAACAAAAACTGGGGTCTTATGCCAAAAGTGGGAATGGAGCCAGTCAGGCGCAAACAATTGATTTTAGCTACCTTAGAGTCGGTAGCGGAGGTGGGGTTGCAGCACACCACCATCAATACCATCAGCAAAAAGGCTGGGTTGTCTTCCGGCATTATCAGCCACTACTTTGGAGGCAAGAAGGAGCTGATCCTGGCCACCGTACGTTATCTGTTGACCGAGCTGCATAACAATCTGGTTAAGCACATCGCCGATGAACCGGTGGACGCCAAGACCCGCCTGTATCGTATCGTGGAGACAAACTTTGCCTCGGTACAGCGTGAAGACCGGGCCACCAAAACCTGGCTGAGCTTCTGGGCCGAATCCATGCACGACCCGGCCCTGCATCGTTTGCAGCGGGTTAACAGCAAGCGGCTGGAAAGCAATTTGAAGTACGCCTTTAAGCAGATGATGAGCCGTGACAATGCGCAACAAGCGGCATCGACGACAGCCGCCATTATCGACGGTTTCTGGCTGAGGGCGGCCTTACTGGGGGGCGATGAGTTGTTTGATCAAGCCGAAAGGCGCACTAAGACCCATATCGATACCTTGATTCAGGCTTACGGAGTTTAAACATGAGTTTACCGCGTTATCAGAATTTCATTCACGGCAAGGCTTTAGCCAATCAAACTGGCGAGGTCTTCGATGTGGTTAACCCGGCGACCGGGCAGGTAATCTACCAGGTTGAAAAGGCCGACGATTTTATTCGGGAGCAGGCGTTAAAAAGCGCCAAAGAAGGCTTTGGTGTTTGGTCCCTGATGTCCGCGACCGAACGCCGCCGTATTCTGGATAAAGCCGTGGCCCTGTTGCATGAGCGCAACGACGAGTTGGCTATGGTCGAGGTAAAGGACACCGGCAAGCCGATTCAGGAAGCTGAGGTAGTGGACGTGCAAACTGGCGCCGAGGTGCTGGAATACTATGCGGGCCTGGCCCCGACCATTACTGGAACCCAGCAGTCTCTCGGTGAAGATTTTTTCTATACCCGCCGTGAACCTCTGGGCGTGTGTGCCGGAATCGGTGCCTGGAATTATCCACTCCAGATCGCCTGTTGGAAATCTGCCCCTGCGCTGGCAACGGGGAATAGCATGATCTTTAAGCCGTCTGAAGAAACGCCCCTGGGCGCCTTAAAACTGGCCGAGATTTTTATCGAGGCAGGCGTGCCAGCGGGTGTTTTTAATGTGGTTCAGGGCGACGGTGAGGTCGGCCAGTGGCTGACCCAGGCTGAGGGCATTGAGAAAGTGTCCTTCACCGGCGAGGTTGGCACCGGCAAGAAGGTGATGGCCAGTGCTGCCAGCACACTGAAAGACGTTACCATGGAACTGGGAGGCAAGTCGCCGCTGATCATCTGTGAAGACGCCGATCTGGACCAGGCGGTCAGCGCCGCTATGCTGGGCAATTTCTACACCCAGGGTGAAATCTGCACCAATGGTACCCGGGTATTTGTACATGAATCCATTTTGCCGAGGTTCCTCGAGCGCTTGGTAGAACGCACCCAAAATAATGTGATAGCCGGCGATCCCGCCGACCCTGTTACAAACCTGGGAGCGCTGATCTCTCAAAACCATCAGAAAGTCGTTCTGGATTATATCGCTGAGGGTGTTGCCGAGGGGGCGACCCTACTGACTGGCGGTAAGGCCCTAAAACCAGTGGGCTGCGAGGGAGGCTATTTTGTTGAGCCGACTATTTTCACTCAGTGCACCGACGAGATGACCATCGTCCGCGAAGAGATCTTCGGCCCAGTGATGTCGGTACTGAGCTTCTCCGACGAGGCCGAGGTCATCGCCCGTGCCAACAATACTCATTATGGCCTAGCCGCGGGCGTCTTCAGCCGTGATATTCGCCGTGCTCACCGCATCGTCCATCAGTTGGAAGCGGGGATCTGCTGGATCAACAGCTACGGCGAATCACCAGCACCGATGCCGGTTGGCGGTTATAAGCAATCTGGCGTGGGCCGTGAAAATGGTCTGGAAACGCTGAACCACTATACCCAGACCAAGTCGGTCTACGTGGGAATGCAGGACATTGAAAGCCCGTTTTAGGAGGTGAGATGAATTTAGCCAAAGATTACGACTATATTATCATCGGCGCCGGCTCGGCGGGTTGTGTACTGGCCAACCGATTGACCGAAGACGGTCAGCACCGGGTATTGCTGCTGGAAACCGGCGGTAGTGACAAAAGTCTTTTTATTCAGATGCCGACGGCTTTGTCCATCCCAATGAATACCAAAAAGTACGCCTGGCAGTTTCATAGCGAGCCCGAGCCTTATTTGGATGATCGTCAGATGCATTGCCCGCGGGGTAAAGTATTGGGCGGCTCTTCGTCCATCAACGGTATGGTCTATGTGCGCGGTCATGCCCGGGACTTTGATGAATGGGCCGAGCAGGGGGCTGAGCAATGGGATTATCAGCACTGCCTGCCTTACTTTAAAAAAGCCGAGTCCTGGTATCTGGGGGGCGATGACTATCGTGGCGATCAAGGCCCTCTTGGCACCAATAACGGTAATGAGATGCAAAACCCTTTGTATCAGGCCTTTATTGACGCGGGTGTCGAGGCCGGGTACCTGAAAACCGATGACTATAACGGCGAGCAGCAGGAAGGCTTCGGCCCCATGCATATGACCGTTCAGGGCGGCAAGCGCTGCTCGGCAGCCCGGGCTTATCTGGACCCGGCGCGACAACGTGACAACCTGACCATTGTGACCCACGCGTTGGCCCATAAAGTGATGCTCGACGGCAAGGTGGCGACCGGTGTGGAATTTGAGCACAAAGGCAAGCGCCAGCGTATCACGGCCAATCAAGAGGTGATCTTAAGTGCCGGTTCTGTCGGCTCACCTCACTTACTGCAACTGTCCGGTATTGGTGATCCAGAGGTGTTGGCCGAGGCGGGTATTGAGGTGAAACATGAGCTGCCTGGTGTGGGTAAGAACCTGCAGGACCATCTGGAGTTTTATTTTCAGTTTAAATGCAAACAGCCCATTACCTTAAACGGTAAGCTGGACTGGTTTAGTAAGGGACTGATCGGCAGTCGCTGGCTGCTTAAAAAGGACGGTCTGGGGGCCACCAATCATTTTGAGTCCTGTGGCTTTATCCGCTCTAACGAGCAGGTGGAATGGCCGGATCTGCAATATCATTTCCTGCCTGCCGCCATTCGCTATGACGGTAAGAGTGCCTTCGACGGCCACGGCTTTCAGGTGCATATCGGTCATAACAAGCCCAAAAGCCGCGGTTTTGTGCATGTACAGTCCGCCGATCCGAAGCAGGCTCCCAGGATTCAGTTTAATTACCTTGAAGAACAGGAAGATATTGAGGGCTTTCGGGCCTGTGTGCGTCTGACCCGGGAAATCATCAACCAGCCGGCGATGGATGCCTATCGCGGCGAAGAAATTCAGCCCGGTGAACAGGTAAAGACTGATGAACAAATCGATGCTTTCGTACGTCAGGCCGTAGAAAGTGCCTATCACCCATCCTGCTCCTGCAAGATGGGCGAAGATGCTATGGCGGTAGTAGACAGCCAAACCCGGGTTCACGGTATTGATAATCTCAGAGTGGTGGACTCATCCATTTTCCCCACTATTCCCAATGGCAATCTGAATGGCCCCACCATTATGGTGGCTGAACGCGCCGCCGATATGATTCGCGGCAAGCCTCTGGCCAGCACGGCCGGAGTCACCGTCAAACAGCCCGAGGCCGGGCGACAGCGCACTGGCCTGGTGGAGCGGGCACTGCCTGACTGAATCTGACTCAGCGATTTTTCACCGGCTGAGTCTCTTTTTTCGATAACGCATTTTTTGCCGGCACTCTGTGCCTGTAGTGGTTTCGTGCGTCCTGAAGAAAGCAAGGGGCTTGGCTTAACAACCAGGAGCAAAAATGAATTTTGAATCCATACTAATAAGCGGAGGTACGCAATGAATCTGTGGCTCAACGCCGGTATTATTTTTACGGCGGTATCCATACTCTTTATTCTGGTGAAGTGGGGCAACCTGCGCATGATTGGTGAGATGCCAGTGCGCACCTTTACCTTTATCGCCATCCTGTTCACATCTGGGTTGGACGTGGGGCTGATTATGTTCCCGCTCACCGAGTTTGCCGGTTACGCCGATACCACGGCGAACCCCGAATACGCCTTTACCAACCCCCTGGCCATTGAGTTTGGCTACTGGAGTTTTCTGATCTGGGGCTTTTACTTTCTCACCTGTTTTTATTTTTGCGTGATCGAGCCCAAGGTAAAGTTTTTCGAGCTTAAGCCGGTGAAGTTCATCAACAATCTGGTGATCATAGGTACCTGCGCTTTCACGGCTTTCCTGTTGCTTAAAAATTTGCCGTGGTATATGCCGGGAGTCGGAGATGGAGAGTCCATAGTTCCGACCTTCTATCTGATTGTGTTTGCCGCGATTGCGTTGGCAACCTACTCGAGTACTGACATTAAATATGTGCGTATTCTGAGTCTGGGTTCCACCTGGCTGTTTATCGCCCTGATTGCCTGGTTCTGGCTGGATGCCTATATATTCGGTGGCTCTAATGTGGCTAAGTACGCCTCAACACTGGGATTAGTGGGCGGTTATTTCTCCAATATCCACGAATTCATTCTGCCACTGAATGACTACCACGCCTTTTATCTGTTCTGGTGGTTCGCCTGGTCCATCATGATCGGCCAGTTCACGGCCCGCTTTGTCGGTGGACTGAAAACCTGGCAGGTGTTGGCTGCGATGCTGATATTCCCGTCTATCCCTATCGCTATCTGGTTCAGCGTGCTTTACCACTACCATGAAGCCGGCCTGGATACCTCGGGCATCAAAACCTTTGGCATGATATTCGTGGGCATTGTGTTCGTTATTAACTCACTGGACTCTCTGATCCGTTTGTATACGGACAATTTGAACCTGACCGTTAAGCGCTTTGGCACGTTCAAGTACTGGCTGGTCAACTTCGGTGTACTGGCATCGCTGACTCTGCTGTTCAAACTGGACTTCCTGCGCATCCAGTGGGTTGGGGCACTCGTTATCGGTATCTACTTTGCCTGCATGGGCTACATTCTGGTCACCAAATATCGTGCTGTCCGTGCCATCGACAGTTCACCGAAAGAAAACACCCTCGACTTTGAAAAAATTGAAACCATTCATTAAGGAGTAAAATAATGAAAAAACTGACCCTGATTTCTGCACTCGTTATTGCCAGCACACCGGCTGTGGCGGACTGGTCTTCGACGGTGAATCTGACCTCGGATTATACCTTCAACGGCGTGAGCCAAACTCAAAATGACCCTGCATTGCAGGTAAGCCTGGATTATGCCGGTGAAGAGGGCTTTTATGCCGGGGCCTGGACTTCCAATGTGGATTTTGGCGAGTTTGCCGATCTTGAGTTTGATGTTTACGCCGGTCAATATCGTCAGTTAACCGATGAACTGGGCGTGGACTACGGTATTGCCTATTACAGCTACCACGGCTCCAGTGACTCCAGCGACGGTAACTACCCGGAAGTGTACTCAAAGTTTAATTATGCCAGTGCCTTGGGGACTTCCGAGATGAACCTGTGGTACAGCTGGGACTACTTCGGCACCGATGCCGGTCACTCGATTATCGAGCTGGCCCATACCTTCAGCCTGGCTGACGGTCATGACCTGCGTCTGAGCTGGGATGAGTCAGCTTCTCAGGATAAGGCCGACTACCAGTGGGGGACACATAGCTCTTACCGTCACTGGCGCGCCGCCTATATGACCAGCTACAAGGGCTTTAACTTCTCACTGGCTTACGAAGACACCACCCTGGACTGGGATACGGCCGATGAGCGTGTGGTGGCCTCCGTCTCTCGCACCTTTAGCTTCTAAGCGATAGGGTATGGATAAGGCTGGCCATGGGGTCAGCCTTTACTCCCAAGGCTCATCATTCCCACCGACGACGACCCCAATGTCTAACCCGGTTAATCCTTCCTTATGTAAAAGTGTTTAGCGACCTTAGAAGTGAGATCGCGGGCCAGATCAACAATTAAACCAACTGAAAAATGCGTTAGAATAGCGGTCATTGCGTTATTGAGGAAAGCGGATTTGGCCTTACAGTGGTTCCCGGGGCATATGCACAAAGCCCTGAAAGAAATAAAAGAGTCGTTATCTCAGGTGGACATTCTGATTGAGGTACTGGACGCGCGTATTCCGTATTCCAGTGAAAACCCCGAAATCGCTAAGATCCGCGGCGATAAGCCCTGTTTGAAAATCCTTAATAAGTACGATCTGGCCGACCCTGACATCACTGCACAGTGGCAAGCACACTTAGAAAGCGAGCGGGGCGTGAGCACCATCACCACCTCCAGCGACAAACCGGGCGAGAGCCGAAAGATTCTGGATATGGTGCGTCAGATATGCGCCGAAAGAGACGCCTCGGTGAAAGCCATCAACGCCATGATCACCGGCATTCCCAATGTGGGCAAATCCACCCTGATCAATATTCTGGCCCAGCGCACCATTGCCAAAACCGGCAACGAGCCAGCGGTGACCAAGAGCCAGCAACGCATTCGGCTGGATAACGGCATTGCCCTGCACGACACGCCGGGGGTGCTGTGGCCAAAACTGGAAAACCCTAACTCCATCTATCGCCTGGCCGCCTCAGGCGCGGTCAAAAACACTGCCATGGAATACGATGATGTGGGCTTTTACGCCGCCGATTATCTGATCAAGGCCTACCCCGAGGTGATGCAATCCCACTACAAGCTGGAAGAGCTGCCGGACACGGAAATTGAGTTTCTGGAAGCCGCCGCCAGAAAGCGCGGCGCCATTATGCGCGGCGGGCGGGTCAATCTGCATAAGATCTGTGAAGTGCTGCTCAATGAATTGCAGTCGGGCAAGCTAGGCCGCATCAGCCTGGAAACGCCTGAGATGCTAGTCGAAGAAAAGCGTGAAATGGAAGCGGCGGCGAAGAAAAAAGCCGAAGCCAAGGCTAAACGCAAGCAACGATTTAAAGACGGCTCTCAAACGCCAGACAAGCGCGACCGCAAAGAAACGCGCACCGAAAAACGCCAGGAACAAAGCCGCCGGATGAAAAAGAATCGTCGTTAAGTGCTTTCAATAATACACGAACGTGACGCAATCTGACCATTAGTCGACTTGTTGCAAAATGCAAGACCTGACCCCGAGGCCTGATGAAGAAGAGCCGTCGTTAAGTAGGCCAGCCATAAGGTGATAGGGCGGTGACGAGCACAAAACTGGGCTAATCTGACGGTTCAGTTCTGTGCCAGAAGCGGACGGTCGTGATTGAAAGCCTGAATGACGGCTTAGTACGTATTGCAGCCGTTAGGTTTAAGAAGTGCTGATATGCTTCAGGAGCGTCGCGTTTGCCTGATTTCTAGATTAGTTATTCATGAAAGGTAGCTTTCTTTAATCTGAATTGAGTGCCAAACCCTAAGGGGGAGCATATATCTATAGAGATATGACAGTAAAAACAATAAAATAAGGAAAACGATATCCTGACTCTTTTGCCAGAGCGAAAAATGTAGAAAGGAATTATTCATGTATGGATTATGGTGTCTTTTTTTTCTTATAGTGGTCGCAGGTCTTTTAGGAGGCTTTATTTTTACACTAAGCACGCCCGGATCTCATAAGTTTCGCGTGCCTTTTTCAGAGAACGATATTGAGTCAGGGTTTATGGGTCATATTGTCATTGGGATTGGCGGAGCGTTTGTCGCATTAGCAGCATCTGTTCCCGTATTTGATTTGCAACTAGGTATTTTTGATCAAGTATGGAGCCCAGAAAACAAACCGAAGAATCTTATTCCGGTTGTACTGTATGTGTTGGCAATAGGAATAGTCGGAGGGTTTTCTGGGCTCAGAATTATTTCCGGTGTGAGTGATGCGATGCTTAAAAAGTTGCAGGCAGAAATAGAGTCGAATAGGCAATATACGGAGGAAGAAATAAAGAGAGTTAGAAGGTCTGTCGCAAAAAATTATGAGCAAGACCGTGAGCTCAGGGAAGAGCTAAACGAGGCAAAATCCCACACTCTTTTACTCGAAGGCAACTTTCTGGTGTTCAGTGGGAAACCAGACGAAGGCATTGAGAAAATCAAGGAATATTTAGAGCACCACCCTGATAATGCTAAAGCTATTAGCTGGTTGGGAATGGGCTATAAAAGGGTGGAAGAGCTTGAGAAAGCAATAGAGTGTGCAAGAAAGTCGATTGAACTTAAACCTGAAAATTGGGTCTACCACTATAACCTTGCATGCTATCAATCCCTTCTGGAGCACCAGTTTGACAGTGTGAGAGAGTCATTGCAGAAAGCATTTGAAGTAGCCATAGACAAAGACGACAAGGAAGAAATAATTGACTCCTTGACTACTGATGATGATTTTGAGAGTATTCGCGACCTTCCAGAGTTCCAAACCTTCAAGGAAGCGTTGGAAGGTGCGCTCTCTGTTCAATCGAGTTAATGTATTGACACAGATTAGTGAAACATTCTATCTTTAAGAAAAGGTCAATGGGAGCTAGCTATGTTTAGTGATAAAAATCCGGGAATGGACAAGAATCCAGGGATGTAGATGCTTTTGACTGAAGCCGCTTTATTAGCGGCTTTTTTGTGCGAGATTCACTTAGTAACGTGTACTAGCTCAGACCTGATCTGAGAGTTACCTCTTCTGCTCATGCTAGCTTCAAGATTTTGCTCCTTTAGGAAAGAGCGCAAGTCTGACGAGTTATACTGAATTCCCTGATCGGAATGAACGAGCACCTTCGTGCACTGCATCAGTTCAGGTGAGCGTGCCAGCGGCTGAAACAGGTCAGTCTGATAGCCATCGGCATCCACGGTCTCGAGGAGTTGGGGAAACTGGCCGACAGGACGACGACCAGCAGTTTTTTGCGTTAGCCTTTAAAGCCTTTGCCCACCAAATAGACTTCGCGGGAGCGGGGGCGGGAGGCGTCGGGTTTGCGGACCAGCACTTTGTTAAAGGACTGGCGCACGTCTTTGACATATTCTTCATAGCCCACGCCCTGAAACACTTTGGCGCAGAAGCTGCCTCCGGGTTTTAATACGTTGCGGGCCATATCCAGCGCCAGCTCGACCAGATACATGGCGGCGTACTGGTCGGTGTTTTTCACGCCGCTTAAATTGGGGGCCATATCCGAAATAACGGTGTCGACCTGTCGGCCTTCCAGTGCGTTGACGATCTCGTCATACACGGCTTCCTCGGTAAAGTCGCCCTGAATAAAGGTGACGCCCATAATGCCGTCCATCGGCAGGATATCTGAGGCTACAACCTTTCCTTTGTCGCCCACCACAGGGGCCACGATTTGCGACCAGCCGCCCGGTGCCGAGCCTAAGTCCACCACCACACTGCCGGGTCCGTAGAGTTTGTCTTTGTCGTTGATTTCGATGAGCTTGTAACTGGCTCGTGAGCGATAACCGTCCACTTGCGCTTTTTTCACATAAGGGTCGTTAACGTGCTCGTCCAGCCATTTCTTACTGGTTTTTGATCGTGCCATGGTGTGAGCCTGCTCTGGTATCGCTAAAACGGCGGGTATTGTAAACTTGCCCGCGTAAATTGCAAAAACACTACTCTCAGCAGGTCCGCTAATATGAAACTGGATGATGTGAAAAAACTGCATCAGAAAAAATACCGCGCCAAATTTGGTCATTATCTGGTGGAAGGCGAACACCTGATTATTGAATTACAAAGCGCGATGACTTCGCCCGCCGGGGCCAGCGGCATTACCTTATATGTAACGGCAGGGCGGGAAAGCTGGGCGCGCGAACTGAACGCGGGCTTTCACATTGTGGTGGTCAGCGATAAGCAGATGGCGCAGTTAAGCGATACCAAGTCACCACAGGGTGTGGTGGCCTGTGTGCCATTGCCGAACTTATCCGCTGACCCGGCTCAAGAAGGGCCAACAAGCCGGTGCATTTTTCTGCATGAAGTACAGGACCCGGGCAATTTGGGCACCATCATTCGTACGCTGGCGTGGTTTGGTGATTTTCGCTTACTGCTGAGCCCCAACAGTGTGGACCCCTTTAACGCCAAGGTGGTGCGCGCCAGTATGGGGGCGATTTTTCATCTGCCCATCGAATTGGATGTCACCCTGGATACAGTTTCACAGCGCTTTGAACGGGTGGCGTATCTGGATTTGCAGGGTGAGAACATCAACACGCCCGCATTTGCGGATTATGGCTGCTATCTGTTTGGCAATGAGGCGCGGGGCGTGCCCCTTGAGCGTTTAACCGGCTCACAGGCGCAGGCCTTTACCATCCCCGGTACAGGCAGCATCGACTCACTCAATCTGGCAAGTTCGGTGGGCATCTGCGCCTATCAGCTTTCGCTGTAGCGCCGATACCGCACTAAGCGGTGATCGGTGCGCTGCTCTCGACAAATTCGTCGTAAGTACCGTCGAAGTAATTCAGCTTCTGATCGGCGATCTCAATCACTTGCGTGGCAAGCGACGCAATAAATTCATGATCGTGACTGACAAAAATCAGCGTGCCGTCAAAATTCAGCAGCGCCTGATTGAGGGCTTCAATGGACTCCATATCCAGGTGGTTGGTGGGTTCGTCCATCACCAGCACATTGATGTCTTGCAGCATGAGCTTGCCAAACAGCAGGCGGTTTTTCTCACCCCCTGAGCAGACTCTGACTTTCTTATTGAAGTCGTCAGAGCTAAACAGCAACCGGCCCAGCATGGCTTTGACCTGAAGATCGTCGTGTTTGGGGCCGCGCCATAAGGACATCCATTCAAATAGGGTCCAGTCACCGTCAAAGTCGCGGCTGCTGTCCTGGGGCAGATAGCCAATGGTGGCATTTTCGGCCCATTTGATGCGGCCTTCGTTGGCGGTCAGGTCGTCGACCAGACACTTGAGCAAGGTGGTTTTGCCTGCGCCATTTTCACCAATAATGGCAAGCCGCGAGCCTGCTTCCAGCAGCAGGTTAGCGTCACTGAACAGCGGGACTTCCGGGTAGCCGTGGCCCAGGTTTTCCAGGGTGACGGCCAGCCGGTGCAGCTTTTTATGTTGTTTAAACTGAATAAACGGGCGGCGTCGGCTCGAGGCTTTGACTTCCGCCAGTTCAATTTTCTCTAACCGTCTCGCGCGAGAGGTGGCCTGCTTGGCTTTTGATGCGTTGGCCGAGAAGCGTGCGACGAAGGCTTGCAGGTCTTCGATTTCGGCCGACTTCTTGGCGTTCTCATGGTGCAATTGTTCCTGAATCTGGGCGGCCGCTTCCACAAAGGCATCATAGTTGCCGGGGAAGATGCGCAGGTCCTGATAATCAATGTCCGCCATGTGGGTGCACACGGAGTTCAGAAAGTGTCGATCGTGCGAGATGATCAACATGGTGGACTTTCGTTTGTTCAACTCTTCGGCCAACCAATGAATGGTGTAGATATCGAGGTTGTTGGTGGGCTCGTCGAGCAGCAACACATCGGGCTCGGCAAACAGCGCCTGTGCCAGGAGCACGCGCACCTTGCGACCGGGGGCGACTTCTTTCATCAGGCCAAAATGGTATTTCTCTTCAATACCCGCCGCCGTGAGAATATCGCCCGCGCGGGCTTCTGCGGTGTAGCCGTCCATTTCGGCAAATTGCACTTCCAAGTCGGCCACGCGCATGCCTTCTTCTTCGCTCATGTCCGTTTTGGCGTAAATGGCGTCTCGTTCCTGCTTGATGTCCCACAAGGCCATATCACCCATGATGACGGCATCCACCACCGACATTTCCTCGTAGGCGAATTGATCCTGATTGAGGATGCCTAATTTGGTGCCCGGTGCCAGCGACACATTGCCTGCGGTAGGCGTCTGGCGACCACTGAGAATACGCATAAAGGTGGACTTGCCACAGCCATTGGCGCCGATCAGGCCATAGCGGTTACCGTGGCCGAATTTGGCGGAAATGTTTTCAAATAGCGGTTTGGAACCAAACTGCATGGTAATGTTAGCGGCGCTTATCAAAGGGAAACTCTCAGTGCTGGTTAGGGGTTAGAGGCAGCTTGGCGCTGAAGGCCGCGCAGTATAACAGACTTCACCGGCAAGCTCTGCCTTAGAAAAACGGCGCGGTCAGGCCGTTTTCTTAGAGTGCTTTACCGCGCTTTTCAGTTGTTGCAGTTCTTGTTCGGTGAGGTTGCGCCATTGTCCCGGCCGCAGTTTACCGAGCTTGATGTGCATAATGCGGGTGCGTTTTAACTTGGTGACGTCGTAGCCTAAAAACTCACACATGCGGCGAATCTGGCGATTCAGCCCCTGAGTGAGAATAATGCTGAACTGAAAACGGCCTCGCGCACTGACTTTGCAGGGTTTGGTCACGGTGCCCAGGATGGGCACGCCCTTGGCCATTTTATTCAAAAAGCGTTCACTGATGGGCTGATTGACCGTCACGATGTATTCCTTGTCGTGGGCATTTTCGGCGCGCAGCACTTTGTTGACGATGTCGCCGTCACTGGTCAGTAAAATCAAACCCTCTGAGGGTTTATCCAGTCGGCCAATGGGGAAGATACGCTCTTTGTGGCCAATGGCGTCGATGATATTGCCTTTCACATGTCGCTCGGTGGTGCAGGTAATGCCGATGGGTTTGTGATAGGCGATGTAAATGCGATCCGACTTATCGTCCGCCACCGCCCCCACGACTTTTCCATCCAGTTTTACTTTGTCGCCCGGCTCGACTTTAGTGCCCAGCTCGGGCAGCTTGCCATTGATGGTGACGCGCTTTTGCTCAATGAGTTTATCGGCTTCGCGGCGTGAACAAACGCCTGTATCGCTGAGGTACTTGTTTAATCGCTTAGGCTGTTCTGTGGTCATAATTTCGGTTTGCGAGCGGGCAGCCGTTAACGGCTTGTGTGATTAGCGCTAGTGTACAGAATATTTTTTCTCTTCCAAGTGACTATGCAGAAGGTCAGAACGACGGGAAATGAGATCCTGGCGATAAAAGTCAGAGCAACGGGCCCGCTATAAACGCCAGGCACAAAACAGCGGCTCTGTAACAAAGCCGCTGTTTTGATGATGAGTCGTAAAACAGTATCAGTGCGTCGGCGTGGCTTTATTCACCGCCAGTTCGTAGTATTTTTGCACACTGATCTGGTTGTCGTTGACCAGGCGCTGATAGCAGGTGGCGGCGAAGGCGTAGGTTTTGCCGGCGTATTCGAGCATGATGGTGGGCGCGTCCGGGTTAGTGTCGTCATATACCCAGTGGCCACCGATGTGCTTACGAAACACTTCGCCCACATAGGCGCCATAGATATTGCACAGGGTAAAGACAGCCTGTTCTTCCAGCGCCTCACTTTTGTAGCGCTCCAGCCACCGTAATAAAACTTCATCCACCTGATTGATGCTGTCCTGGCTAAAGTCCAGCTCGATGCCGAATTCTTCGCGGGTTGTGGTAACGGCATTATGGGCGCTGTCGACCATCAAGGATTCAAGTTCTTCGCGGGTCATCTCCATGGGAGGCCTCATTATTTTGTTGTTCAATCTGTTCGTTTAGGGGCGTAATCTGACGATGACTCAATATCAGGTCCGATAAATGCCGACTTCCAGGTCCCAGAGTATCAGGCCGGGGATGGATCATAAACATGTTCGTGATTCTGAAGCTGGACCCCTGGATATCCAGGGGCACCAGCTGACCGGACTCGATATGAGATTCCACTGTATGATAGGGCAGCCAGCAAAAGCCCATATTTTGCATCACTAACTCGATGGCGGTCTGGAAGTGACTCACCGTCCAACGCAGCTCCGACTTGAGCCAGCCTTGCTTTTCATTTGGCGTTTGGGAAGTGTCTTTGATGACCAGTTGCAGGTGTTGCAGTAATTCACTGGCTTCGATGGGGCCGTCGAGTTGTGCCAAAGGGTGGTCGGGACTGCTAACAGCCACAAAGCTGACCTCGGCGATAGGCTCGCCCAAATAGCCTTTGGGTACGCTACCGCCGATCACGATATCGGCCCAGCCCTGCGTCACGGCTTCCTCGGTGCCAGTGAGTACCGTATCGATCAGTTTCAGGCGGCTGCCGCGAGACTCGGGCAAAAAATCCTTTAACACCGGGTAAAAGTGCGACTTAGGATAGGCCAAGTCCAGCGCAACGGTTATTTCTGGCTCCCAGTCCTGGTTAATGTTGTCTGCCAACGACTCCAGTTCCTGTACGTTCTGGGTCAGATGACGTGAGCGGCGCAGCATGACTTCGCCCGCTTCGGTCAAAAAAGCCTTGCGCCCACGGACCTCTAATAATTGCACCCCCAATTGATTTTGCAGCTTCGCAACCGCGTGGTTGAGGGACGACTGGCTTTTATTCAGGGCAGCAGCGGCATGGGCGTAGCCGCCGTTATCGACTACGGCTTGTAAGATACGCCACTGTTCGAGAGTGGTTTTAGGCCGGTACATTGAAAGCATTCACATTTTTCGATGATTAACCGCATATTAGGGCGGAAAACCTTCGAAGACAAGTAGGCCCAATGGGGATGGCCAATTGCGAATTACGATTACCAGGATTCAGTTAATCAATTATAAAGATTACCGTGCAATCACTATGATGCTTCCTGTCTCCCAACGACAATGAACGACTAAGAGGAAGCAAAATGACACAGTCTATTATCAATACAAAGATTCAACCATTTAACGCCACCGTTTATCACAATGGCGATTTCCGTGATATTTCTGAGCAGGACTTACTGGGCAAGTGGTCCATTGTGATGTTCTATCCAGCCGACTTCACCTTTGTCTGTCCGACAGAACTGGGTGACCTGGCAGATCATTATGAGCAGCTTCAGAAAATGGGGGTAGAAGTTTACTCGGTATCCACCGATACCCACTTCACGCACAAAGCCTGGCACGATACGTCAGAGACGATTCAGAAGATTCAGTTCCCCATGATCGGCGATCCCACAGGCCGTATTTCCCGCAACTTCGGGGTGTATATCGAAGACGACGGTCTGGCCCTGCGCGGCACTTTCGTCATCAACCCTGAGGGCGAAATCAAGGTGGCTGAAATCCATGATCTGGGCATTGGCCGCAGTGCTTCTGAACTGGTACGTAAGGTTCAGGCCGCTCAGTATGTGGCAGAGCACGACGGGGAGGTCTGCCCAGCCAAATGGCAGCCTGGCGAAGAGACGCTGTCGCCGTCGCTGGATCTGGTCGGCAAGATCTAATCACACCCGTTCTGTTACTTCACGGGCGGCGGCTCAGTCGTCGCCCGATACTCAACCTGTGAAACCAATCAACATAAACCAATGATCGACCATTGCGATCACTGCTTTATGTTGACTGGTAGGAGTGAAAATCATGTTAGACGCCAAGATAAAGCAACAACTGGATAGCTATTTACAAAACCTACAGAGACCCATTGAGTTGCGCCTTGCCCTGGACAACAGTGAGAAATCAGCCGAGCTACAGGGGCTGGCTCGCGATATTGATGCCCTGTCAGACAAGGTGTCGATAACAGACATCAGTAACGGCAGTGAGCGTAAACCGCAGATGCAGGTCGTGAACCCAGAGCTTGGCTCCAACATCGCCTTTGCCGGACTGCCCATGGGTCATGAATTCACTTCGTTGGTGCTGTCACTGTTGCATTCGGGAGGGCACCCGATTAAACAGGATGAAGCGCTTCTGGCGCAGATTCGGGATTTATCCGGGCCCTTGCACTTTGAAACGTATGTGTCTTTGAGCTGCCAGACCTGCCCGGGTGTGGTTCAGGCTTTAAATGTTATGGCAGCGGTGAATCCTAACATCACTCATACGATGATCGATGGCAGCCTGTTTCAGGACGAGGTGAATGAGCGCAATGTAATGGCGGTGCCGTCAGTGTTTGTTAATGGTGAACCCTTCTCTCAGGGCGCCATCAGCTTAGAGAATATCCTTAAGAAGGTGGACTCAGGCGCGGCGCAGCGCGAGGCAGAGGTTCTGTCTGAAAAGGGCCCTTATGACATGCTGGTAGTGGGGGCAGGTCCGGCCGGTGCATCGGCCGCTATTTATAGCGCCCGTAAAGGCATACGCACGGGTATCGTTGCCGAGCGCATGGGGGGACAGGTGGCCGACACGGTGGGCATCGAAAACTTTATTTCGGTGAAAGCCACCGAAGGTCCGAAATTGGTAGCAGGGCTGGAAACCCATGTGCGTGACTATGATGTGGATGTAATGACCAGTCAGAGAGTGACATCTCTCAAGCGCAACAAACTGGTGGAAATCGAGCTGGATAACGGTGCGGTGTTGAAAAGTCGTAGTGTGATCCTGTCCACGGGGGCGCGCTGGCGTCAACTCGGCGTGCCCGGCGAAGAGCAGTACAGAGGCAGTGGTGTGGCTTACTGCCCTCACTGTGACGGCCCGTTATTCAAGGGAAAGAAAGTAGCGGTGATCGGCGGCGGTAACTCCGGTATTGAGGCAGCTATCGACCTGGCCAATATTGTTGAGCATGTCACCGTACTGGAGTTTGACGCCAGTCTGCGAGCCGATGAAGTCTTACAGAAGAAAGCCCGTTCTATGGACAATATCGACATCATCCTTAATGCCCAAACTACCGAAATTACCGGTGACGGCAAACGAGTGAACGGTTTGACCTACAAGGAGCGCACCAGCGACACGTTAAAGACCATAGAGCTGGCCGGCGTGTTTGTGCAGATTGGTCTGGTACCTAATACTGAGTTTTTACAAGGCTCAGAAGTGGAATTGACCGGTCGGGGTGAAATTATTATCCAGTCAAACGGGTCGACGACCATGCCTGGTGTGTTTGCTGCCGGTGATGCGACCACTGAGCCTTTCAAGCAGATCATCATCGCCATGGGCGGTGGAGCAACGGCAGCATTAGGGGCGTTTGATTACCTGATGCGTGAGTCGGTCAGTGACGATGAATCGGCGGACTCCAGAGCCGCATAAAATCTCGACACTTCCTTTATACGGATTGGTATTCTTGCCCCGCTATGCGGGGCTTTTTTATGCCTATTCAGAATGGCGTTTGGTATCATACCCTTTTTATTATTAAGGATACTGTCAGATGTCGTTTGAATCTGCGCTGGCTGAGCGGGCCGATCATCAATGTGAACTATGTGGTGCCAATGAGAATTTGGCGGCCCTGGGGGTGGAACCCTATGAACAAGCCGGGCTGGATAACCATATCTACGCCTGTGAGACGTGCCGGGAACAAACACAAGCCGGTGCCGAGCTGGACGTCAATCACTGGCGTTGCCTGAACGACAGTATGTGGAGTACGGTACCCGCCGTGCAGGTGATGGCCTGGAGAATGTTAAAGCGTCTGTCCGGTGAAGTCTGGGCGCAGGATCTTTTGGATATGCTGTATTTGGATCCGGAACTGGAAAAATGGGCACAGGCGGGCGATGACAGCGACCGTGAACCAACGCTGGATAGCAATGGCGTGTCCCTGCAAACCGGGGATAACGTGGTGATTATTAAAGACTTGGATGTGAAGGGGGCTGGGTTTACGGCCAAACGAGGCACGGCCGTCAGAGGCATCAGTCTGACCGATAACCCCGAGCATATCGAAGGTCGGGTCAATGGACAGCGGATTGTACTGCTGGCTAAGTATCTGAAAAAGTCTTAAGACTCTGAGCGACCAGCATTACGGTATGTCTCTTAAAGATATAAGTGAGTTCGGCGCCAGGCGCCGTCTCACGAATAGGGCTTAGGGACGGTTTGTTGTGATATCCACTCGCTGAGCTTTTCTGAGGAGATATGTCGAAGGCGGCAAATGTCTTCGGCGTCTTCTTCGGTCAGCAGATCCTGTTCCATTGCCATTAATATCTCGGCATACAGGTTAGCCTCCAGCAACAGCCTGGCTTCTTCCGCCACCTGTTCAGGCTCCACCTGAGCGGTAATCGCGTCACAGACAATGGGCGGCAGTTGCCAGTTATTGACAATCTTGGCTGAAAGACGCAGCGAGTGGCGGGTCAGAGCCGAGCGAAATAGCTGTGAGGACGGTGACGCATCCGGATGGGCCTGTCGCAGGTACTCCACCAGGATCTTAAATACCGCAATCTTACCCACATCATGTACCAGGCCGGTGAAGTAAGCCGTGTCTGGGTCGACCCCATGCATGGGGGCCAGCCATTCGGCGATTTGAGCCGTTTGGCTGGAGTGCTGCCAGATCTTCTGGCCAAAGCGTTTGACATAAATTCGGGGCACGTCGGTCAGCGATTTAATCAAGGCCGTGGCCACCAGTTTCTTGATGGTGTTGCCACCTAAGCTGGAAATCGCCTGCTGCAATGAGGTGATGTCGTTTCCAATGGGGTTGTGAGCCGGAGAGTTGGCCATTTTCACGACATTGGCTGCAAGCTGCGGGTCATTGGCCAGAATATCGGCCAGACCTGCGGCGGAATAGTCGGGACTGTTCAGTTCCCGCTCGATCTCTTCGAGCATGGCCGGACATTTAAGCACCTCATTGGCGATACGCTCTACATCGTCTAAAGCTTGTTCGACCTGTTGTAAGATGGCTTGCTCGTCTTCGGACACTTTGCCTTGACTGCCAGCAACGCCAAGCATTGCGTCATAAAACAATGACTCAACCTGAACACTGCCGCCGAATCTGGCACTGGGGGTATTTAAAGGAATGTCCGCTGACTCGCTGGCAACCTTCGTCCTGTTGTTGCCGTCACCTGCAGGAGCAATGGTGGAGGAGGATTGAGAATGTTGTTTTCCGTTAAACAGAGCTTTTAGGCGTTCCAGCATAGGGTCGACTTATGGTGTTTTGGGTCTGTAGATGTTGCGCCATGATAACCATTCGGTTTCAGGATAAGAAGTGCTTTATTCATTTAGTCTCAGATGATTTTTTAACGGGCTGTTTCGTCGAATATAGTTTGCCAGTATCTGAGCGTCCACCAAGCCGGTATCCACAAAACCTGGGTGTTGGTCGACACGAGGATAACCGTCACCGCCACTGGCATTAAAGCTGTTCAAAGCCAGCCGGTATTGCTGCTCGTCCAGGATGGGGCTGTCGCCTATCAGGAGGGTTTGAACACCACGCTGGCTTTTGAGCCACTTGAGTTCAGACCACTGGGGATAACCGCCGGCATTGGCGCCAATTGCATTAACAGAGCGAATATAGTCTCGCAGCTCCCTGCCACTCAGATCCACGTAGGTGAGGGTGTTTCCAAAAGGATGGACTTTTAGCACATCCTTGTAGGTCACCGGGCCTGCCGGCAATGAAGCACGGATCCCGCCACCACTGATCACTGCCAGATCGGCATTGACAGCGTGTTGTTGGGCTTGAGTAATTAGGCGGCCTAACGCTGCCGGGCGTTGCCGGACCAATTGTCGATCGCCACTAAAGTGCGTTTCACTAAAGCCAAGTACCTGATTTAATTGAGCCTGACCTTGACGCTGGAAGGGCTCCAGTAACTCAAGAATCTCGGGCGCTTCCGGGTATTGTCGGGCGGCTCCCGTTAGATTGACCGGCAGCAATTGGTAATTTTCCAGTGCCCACCTGTCACCCTGATAGCGAAAGTCGGCCCGACCTACATATTTACCCCATTCATAAGCCTGCATGATCCAGATACCGTTTTGTCTGTCGGGCTGACAGGGCATGTCTGGCTCATAGGGGAAACGATAACGGTTAGGCTGTTTCATGCACACCGGGTTCTGACTGTGACCACCGATGATGGCATTCAGCGAGCCTCGTGGCAGGCCTCGGGCCAGTGTCACATCGCCGGGAGCGTTACCGCCATGCTGGCCATCGGAAAAATGGCCCATGTGGGTCAGTGCCAACAGCATATCAGGGGCGTGTTGGGTGTTAATACGTTGAATTAAATCCGGCGTGACATCTAAAGGTGAGACAAATTGTAGCGCCTGAGTATAGTCGGGGTTACCGATTTTGGCGGTATCCGTTGTAGTAAGCCCAATGATCGCTATGCGCAGGCCGCGTTTTTCAACCAGAGTATAGGGAGTGAACAGTGGCTTCCCTGTGTCGGCCACTATAGTGTTGGCGGATAAAAACGGAAATTCGGCCCACTGTTGCTGTTGTTGTAATACGGCAATGGGATTATCGAACTCGTGGTTGCCCAGAGCCATGGCGTCGTAGCCTAATGCCTTCATTCCCAAAAAGTCGGGTTTGGCGTCTTGCATATCCGACTCCGGAACGCCGGTGTTGATATCGCCCCCTGATAATAACAAGGTCACACCGCCTTGAGACGCTACGTCCCGGCGGATGGACTCGATCAGGCTATAGCGGGCAGCCATGCCGTATTCACCCTCGTCGTTGCGCCAGAACCGGCCATGGTGGTCATTGGTATGCAGCACGGTGACCCGGGTGACGGAAGGGGTGTGCGACAGGCTGGTGCAGGCCTGCAAGACCAGACAGATGACCAAAGCAAAAAGGTGACGCATGCTGTTATGCTCGTTCAATGAAAATAACCAGTATAGTGATATTGGATGAAACTCTTATTGCAGCAGTTTAGCCAGTCGCTGTTGTTCGGCCTCGCTCAGGGGCAGTTGTTTCAGATGGTTAATCAGGGTGTCCTGTTGAACCTCCCAAAACTGGGCCAAATCCAGCTGTTGCATCAGTGTGAGCAGGTTCAACAAAAAACCAGGCACCCTGGGACAAAGCTGGTGGGCGCGGGCGAACAGGGCGAGCGCGCGGTAAGGGCGCTTATCCTGACGAAAAGTCAGCCCCCATCGGTTGTATTCCATAGCTTGTTGCTGATGATTCTTATGCAACATGGTAAAGAGCTGCCTGTGTAACAGTCCGGCGGCGATCCGCTCGGGTGAGGTTTGCATTCGGGCGATAAACTGCTCAGCTTCAAACAGCATTTGGCTGGCATTGTCAGACCTGTCCAGATGGATATAAATAAAAGCGAGCGTGGTACATTCAAACACACTGCTGATCTTGGGCAGGTGTTCGAGTTCATTAAAATCTAATTCCTGGCCGGATTCGCCCTTATTCCGATAGAGCGTAACGGCCAGTATGGCTAAATCCAGCAGACGTTCAAACCGTTGGAATACCCGACCAACCGAATGCCATTTTACTTCGTCTTTAAACTGGTGGAGCCGCTTCAGCGCTTCCTGAGGAGAGTCGGTACTGCGGCTCTCCAGTAAAGTCAGGCACAGGGACCAACATAACAAGGTATTCAGGTAATAATCGTCCTGTTCCATGGCGTTCAGCCTCTCATCCAGGTAGGTCATAGCCTCGGCATAGCTGCTGTTTAGATAGAGGAGGTAGGCTTTAAGAACGATTTGACTGGGAGATAACTCCGAGTCCCTGATCTGAGCCAGGACGTCCAGCATCTCGCCGTACTGAGCCTGGCGGCTAAGCAGGCGGAGTCGATAAAACAACTGCTTGTGCCTGAGCAGACCGTTGCCGGCCAGTTCATCGAGCAGCTCCAACAAGGTCGTTTGCTCACCCTGTTGATAGGCAATATTGAGCTGTAATTCGTAGCTCAGTTCCTGAGTCTCCAGTTCACTGGCATACTCCCAGGCAAGGTTTCCATGACCAGCACGCAATAAAACAGTGGCCTGGACACTCATGACCACGTCTCTTAAGGGTTGCTTGAGTTCCTCGCTTCTAATTGAGGTAAGTTTATCCACCAGCGTCTGACTGGGCGCGTGCAGCGCGGCTTTGATGATAGGGCCGGTTTTTTCCAGCAGTCGCCGTGTATTGTTAACAAGCTCAGTTAATTGCCCGTTCGAAATGGGTTTTTGGTAAATAGGGACGGGGCAAAGTCGCTGAGGCAGATCGGCTGACACTCTCTGGGGATAATTCGTAATAAAAGCAAACTGGGTCCACTCGGGAACCAAACGGTTGTGGCTGCAATAACGAGCTAATTCGGTGCCCTTAAAGGTGCCACCCAGATCATAACCCAGTAGCACCAAATCTGGCGCCTGCTCGAGATCGGACAGAAATTGCTCGCAGTCTTTATACCGCTTAACCGAGGATTGTCCGAGACCTTGCAGCATGTCCGCAAGCAGAGCCCGGCTCCCCTGATTATCCTCAATAATACTGATGTTTAGCAGGTTATCCTTCACTAAGATTTTATCTTCCTTTGCTGTTTATTTCTGTTCCTGGCGGGCCTTCTGAACCATTTGTCTGACATCCTCTAACAAGGCCCTGGCGTCGTAGATGATGCCATCTTTTACGGTATATTTGACTCCACCTACCCGGGTGGGTTCGTTATCGTCATTTAAACGGAAATGACCGGTACCATAGAGAACCTTGAAGTTAGCGACCGGGTTGTGCTCAGTGATCACCAGATCAGCCTTCTTGCCAATCGCGACAGAGCCAATGCTATCGTCCATCCCCAGTGCTTCGGCACCATTTAAGGTGGCGGCCTGAATCACTTCCAGCGGATGGAAGCCCGCTTCCTGCAACAACTCCAATTCACGAACGTAGCCAAAGCCGTAGATCTTGTAAATATAGCCCGAGTCGGAGCCGGTGGTGACCCGGCCGCCGTGGTTTTTAAAGTCATTGAGAAAGGTCATCCAGCGCCTAAAGTTTTGCTTCCAGGCGACTTCGTCAGCCGTGGTCCAGTCAAACCAGTAGCTCCCGTGGGCATAGCGACTGGGTTGGAAAAACTCCCACAGGGTGGGAAGGGTATAGTCTTTATGCCAGATGGCCTGACGCTCGCGCATCAGATCACGACTGGCTTCGTAAATGGTCAGGGTGGGGTCAATGGTAAAGTCCAGTGCGATCAGTTCATCGCGCACCGATTGCCACTTTTCCGAACCCGGTTTAGCCGCTTGTTTCCAGAGTCTACCGGCCTCGGCGAAACGGTGCTGCTCGTTGTTGTAATTATAATGGCTTGGATAGTCCTGGATGACCTTGTCTTCAAACAAAGCCTCTGGGAGCCCATACCAGTGCTCCATGCTTGTCAGGCCCAGGCGCGCCGAATCCAGAGCATTCATGCTCATCACGTTGAGCTGCGCATGGTGCATCATGGTGCCCAGGCCCTGTTGTCGCGCTTCATCCAGGGCCGCCTCCATCACCTTGGGAGACGCTCCGAAAAACTTAATACCTTTAGCCCCGCGCGCCTTGGCCTGTTGAACCCAATTTCTGGCTTGATCTGCGGTATAGATGGGCGTGTCCCGACCCATACCAAAGCCCAGGTAGGGAACAATGCGCGGGGCGACAATGCGATTATCCTTGCTGCGATGGACATGGTCTAACACCCAGTCCAGACCGCTAAAACTGCCGGGTTCACGTACGGTAGTAATGCCATGGGCCAGCCATAGCTTAAAGACATACTCGGCGGGAATGTCATCGGCGGAGCCGCCAATATGACCATGCATATCCACGAAGCCGGGCAACACATAGTGTCCCTCTAAATTCAGTTCTTTATCACCGTCATTCGCTTTGGGGCGCTTGGCGTCTTTGATCGGGACACCAGGGTGGCCGACGCTGACAATATTGGTAATACGGTCATCTTCGATCACGATATCCAGTGGGCCGCGAGGCGGCGCGCCTTCGCCATTGATCAGGATAACCCCTCTCAGGATAAGGCGCTCGTGGGGTCCCTGCCCCTCATCGGAGCGGGCTGGGGCCTTAGCGCCAGGGGCGGCGTGAAGCGTCATCGTGATGCATAGAGCGAAAACGAACAATACTGTGCGCATAATCAATTCCCGTGAGTCGGAGTATCGGCTGTAAGTTACTGTATTCGACAGGCTTTGCAAACCAAAGCCGGTTAGGGATGCCGATTTTTCGTTTTTTGGTTTGTTAATGGTATGTTATAAATCCGACAGGCGGTTTGGCAAAAAGGATTGAGAAAATGGCTGCATTGAAAAAACTGTTGATTGGCGTGGCAATCATTCTGGTGGTGTTTTTTGGAGCGGGCTTTTTGCTGCCCGGTGACTTTAAGGTTGAGCGTCAGGTTATCATCGAAGCGCCTGCCGATGAGATTTATCCAATGGTCGTGGACTTGCGTCAATGGCAGCGATGGGGAGTTTGGTTTAAGCGGGATCCTGATATGAAGATCAGTTACTCCGGGTCCGAGCAGGGGGTCGGCATGATCAGCCGCTGGAAGAGCGAAACCGAGGGCAATGGTGAGATGGAAGTGATCGCAGCCGAGCCCAATAAGCGTTTGGTGTATAAGCTGCGCTTTCCGGAGCTGGATATGGGCAGCACCGGGGAGGTGGTATTACGACCTACGGATCAGGGAACCCGCGTGACCTGGATGGATTACGGTAATGTCGGTGTTAATCCTGTAAACCGTTATTTTGCACTGATGATGGACTCACTCGTAGGGCCGGATTTTGAAAGCGGCCTGCAAAATCTGAAAAAACTGGCCGAAAATACCTAACCCTAAACCGGCATGTCTTCAGGGAAAGGCCGGGTTTCGGATTTCCCTTGAAGACACGCACTTGTGTTTTATTCCTTTTATCCCAATGTCTCGGTGAGTATGGTTATCCGGAGTCATTGTGAATCGAGCCTATGCCCAACCCCGCCGTTTTCGTCCGGCCATCTTGGCGACGACGGCCTTTGTGATCCTGCTGTGGTGGATTAAGTTATTTGAGATCTTCTGGCCCATGGATCTGGGTTTTATGGGCGTTCATGTCGGAGATCTTACCGGCCTCTGGGGCATCTTGCTGGCACCCTTGTTACACGGCTCGTTAGAGCACTTGTATAGCAATACTTTGCCGCTGCTGGTGCTAGGGAGCTTGTTGTTGTATGGATATCCTCGCTCCTGGCCGTGGGCGCTGGGGATGATCTGGCTATTGTCGGGCGCAGGGGTCTGGCTGTTCGCCCGGGAAGCGACTCATTTGGGGGCCAGCGGTCTGACCCATGGTATTTTTTTCTATCTATTGGTGATCAGCATCATTCGTCGCGACAAGCGCTCCATTGGTTTAATGATGGTGGGGTTTTTCCTGTATGGCTCCATGCTGATGACCATTTTCCCACGGGCCCCTGAGGTCTCTTTCGAGTATCACTTTTTTGGCGCGGTCGCGGGGGTATTGGCGGCGGTGTTACTGTTTCGCCGCGATCCTAAGCCCGCGCGTAAACGTTATGACTGGGAGCAATCAGACGAACAGGAGGACCCTGTCATCGGAGAGTTATGGCAGGACGGGGGCGATGACGATAGTCAACGCCACTAGCCCCCCGTGTTCCTGTTAAGATCGTTGTCGGGCCTTAACCCAGGGCAGCATTCGACTCAGTGTATTGTCCCTTAACACATAATGATGAAACAGGGCGGCGATGGCGTGCAGACCAATCACGTAGTAAAAGGCTTCGCCCACGGTTTCGTGAACTTCCTTAATGTCCTTGGCCAGGGCCTCATTTTCACCCATGAGAATGGGTAACTCCAGACCATAAAAGGGCACAGCACTGCCAAAGCCGTTGAGCATCAGCCATCCAGCCATGGGCATTGCTAACATAAACAGGTATAGAGCGACATGAATCACTCTGGCTGCGGCATACTGCAATTTAGGTGGTGCAGGCTCAATCGGCGGTGTCGGTAGCACGAGTATGGCGATAATGCGAAATATCACCAAAAACAGCACGCTCACTCCCAGCATAAAGTGCAGACTCATCAGTAACTGTCTGGGCTCGCTGTCTTTGGGGAAGGCTTCATGGGCTAGAACACAGGTGTATACTGCAATCAGCAGCGCTACCATCACCCAGTGAAACAGAATATTCAATCGTGAATAATGTTGATGTGTGGACACTTTGCTTCTCCCTTGAATCAGTGGCCGCTACAGTTTACTCCAATCCCTGTTGCAAAAAAGTGTCAGCAGCGTCGGGTTTGATCTGAAACACCATTCCATTACTCGACTTGTGTTCTCGATCTCGATGGGCAGTGAAGTTCACCATCGGCTTAGGGCGTCTATACTTATAGTTGAACCATTGAGGAGGTTTTTATGTGTAGCACGCCCAAATCCAATATGGCAGCCAGAAAACCCAAGACCCAAGTTAAAGGTTTTATGCAGGAGATGGATGCGGAGCAGCGCGCCGGTTTTGCCGAGAAAGCTAATCAGGCGGAGGAGCGCCGCCAACAGCGACTGGCCCGTCAGCGCCGACAACGAGAACGGGAACGGTTGAAAGAGCAGGAAAATCACGATGGCTTTTGGGGCACCATCTGGCAGTGGTTACATTAAACGTCGACAAATTCAAACTAAAAAACCCTGAGCCTGGCTCAGGGTTTTTTAGCGTGGTCTAAAACGCGTCCTTGCTCTGACCAGGGAAGGGGTTTACCAGCCGCACTGGCGGCCCTGGTTTTGCTCATCCAGCCAATCTTTTAACGGAGCAAAGTACTCGGCAATTGTGGAGGCGTCCATCTGGCGGCTGCCAGTCATGGTTTCCAGCGCATCCTGCCAGGGTTTGCTCATGCCCATTTCCAGCATGTCGTTGAGTGCTTTTCCGGCCTTTTCACTGCCATAGATAGAGCAGCGGTGAATCGGACCCTGATCACCGGCGATTTCACACAGTGCCTTGTGGAACTGGAACTGCAGAATGTGCGCCAGGAAGTAGCGTGTGTAAGGAGTATTGCCGGGCACATGGTACTTGGCACCAGGGTCAAAGGCATCGGCATCACGCTCCACCGGAGCTTGAACGCCCTGGTACTTCTCGCGCAGCTCCCACCAGGCCTGGTTGTATTGCTCTGGGCTTACTTCACCGGAGAACACTTTCCAGCGCCACTGATCGACCATCAGACCAAAGGGTAAGAAGGCGATTTTATCCAACGCTACCTGCAATAACATGCCGATGTCGTTGGAAGCGTCGGGAATGTCATCGATAAGACCAATCTGTTTCAGGTACTTCGGCGTGATCGACAATGCGATAGTATCGCCGATGGCTTCGTGAAAGCCGTCGTTAGCAGAGCCACGATACAGCAGCGGCTGCTGATTGTAGGCACGCTGGTAGTAGTTGTGGCCCAGTTCGTGGTGAATCACATTAAACTCTTCACCGGTTTTTTTAATGCACATCTTGATGCGCAGATCGTCTTTGTCATCCAGGTTCCAGGCCGAGGCGTGGCAGATAACATCCCGGTCGCGGGGTTTACTAAACTGCGAGCGCTCCCAGAAGGTCTCCGGTAACGGCTCAAAACCCAGAGATGAGAAGAAGCTCTCGGCTTGTTTGACCATCTTGATTTCGTCATAGCCTTGTTCTTCTAATGCCTGCGTCACATCAGCTACCTGCATTTCCTGCTCAGGCTTTACCAGTTCATAGATATTGCCCCAGGTCTGGGCCCACATATTACCTAACAGGTGCGCTGGGATGGGCTCATCCTGAGGCACTACATCGGTACCATAATGTTCACCGAGCTCGGCGCGCACATGGCAATGCAGTGCTTCGTAGAGAGGTTTAACCTGATTCCAGTTGCGATCCAACTCGGCGGCAAAGTCATCGGCGGGCATATCATACTTGCCTCGCCACAAGTCGCTGGTATCGGCAAAGCCCAGATCCATGGCTCCTTCATTAGCCAAAGTGACCATTTCTTCGTACAGAGGCTTCATCGGTGGTGCTACTTCCCGCCAGCCTTGCCAGATGTCCAGCAACTTTTCATGATCGCGCACGCTGGCCATTTGGCTGGTCATTTCTCCCAGGCTCCAGCACACATCTTCAGACGGGCAATACTTTCCTTTACCGTACATGCCATCCAGTTCCGAACTGATTTTTGACAGGCGTTCGGATTTAGCTGGATCGGCGGGTGGGGCCAGGACAAAGGAATTTTTCAGCAGGTTCAGTTGACGACGAGTACCGGCGTCCACTTCAACGTCGTTAAATTTGGCTGCTGCTTTGGCCAACTCGGAAGTACGCACCGACAGCTTTTCGCTTAAATAGGCAGAAACGGCAGCCGTGTCTCGATTAATATAGGTGGCATAGGCCCAGGCAGCCTGAGCGGCCGGGAGCTGTAGCTTTTCCAGCTCGGTTTGAGCGTCTTTAAGAAACTGTTTGGCGTCGGCTGACGTTAATGCTTTGGTTTTTGCCTGAGTATCCTGAGTGGCGGCGGACTCCTGCTGACAACCGCTGATGCCCAATACCGCTCCCACCATCAGGGCGGGCAAGGTGAGTTTTTGTTTTAACATAGGTTTCCCTTATCGCGTTTATTGTTATGTGAATACCAATCCGTATAAAGGTTTAACCTCTCAGAGCGGGTCAGAAGGTCTTAGATCAAGGCGGTGCTTTGCAGGCATAGTGGTGCTATGTCAAAAAGCGCCAACACAGAGATAAGGTCTTCTGGCCGCTCCCTGTGGGCAAGGCTAAAAGGCCCTCTGACTGTGTTAGGCCCCCTCGATTTAGCCCCACTAAACCTTCGGTGACCTGCCTTGTCAGAGCACCTTTTAGCTCTTGCTGAGTGATTAAACCTTTATACGGATTGGTATAACCTTTCGGCCTGGTCGCTAGATGCTTTCCCGGTTGAGTATATCAGGGCGAGCAGGAATTGGCAGTTGTGGCGGCTCAAGGCGATGAACAAAAAAAAGCCCGTTTCCAAACGAGGTTGAAACCGGGCCCAGGGAGAGGGAAATATCATGCTACTAAGTAAATGGACTGCGATTTTGAACATTGGTTTCCATTACAACAGATAATTTTGCCTCTCTCAGGCTGAAGTCCTTGTACTGTCGCGCTTGCAGGCTGCTCTGACCAGTTTTTAACTGAACGCACTTTTTCGCTTGCATTTTTTCCGTCTTAAACATAAATTTAAAACTGTTGTTTGAATCGGTTGTTTGATAATGAGTTCGGATACCAAATCTCAAATTCTAAACGCGGCGGAAGTGTTGTTTTCAGAGCATGGCTTTGGTGATACCTCGTTGCGAGCAATTACCAGTCACGCAGGAGTGAACCTGGCCTCGGTGAACTATCATTTTGGCTCTAAAAAGCAGCTTATCCAGGCAGTGCTGCAACGCTACCTGGCTAAGGCCATGCCGGCTATTCAGCAGCAGCTGGATGATCTGTTGCATCGTCAGTCGAAGCCAAGTGTTGAGTCGGTTTTTGCCAGCTTGGTGCAGCCGCTGCTATCGCTGAATCAGGTACGTCCGGGGGGAACGGCCATCTTTGTGCGTTTGTTGGGGCGTGGCTATTCCGAGTCTCAGGGGCATCTGCGTAAGTTTATCACGCACCATTACGGCGATTCTTTAAAAACCCTGGTACATGCGGTGCATCTGGCGGTACCTGAATTGTCGCCGGCGCAAATTTTCTGGCGGTTGCATTTTGCTTTTGGCACCTTCGTTTTCACCATGGCGTCCAGCAAGGCGCTCGGTGATATTGCCGAGGCAGACTACCATCAGCGGGTACGAGTGGAAGATATTATCCAACTGCTGGTGCCTTACATTTCTTCTGGTGTTGGCGCGCCCCAAATGGCGGCCGCCAACACCGAATCATCTGTACTTGATATTGCTTAAGGGGCAATGACTATGACCACGTTAATTATTCTGTTAATCGCATTGGGCATCGTGTTGGGGGTGGCGGATATCC
This sequence comes from Saliniradius amylolyticus, assembly GCF_003143555.1. NCBI lineage: Bacteria > Pseudomonadati > Pseudomonadota > Gammaproteobacteria > Alteromonadales > Alteromonadaceae > Saliniradius > Saliniradius amylolyticus. The sequence continues at coordinate 1,829,730 of NZ_CP029347.1, read as the reverse complement.
GTCGTAACCTAATCTCTAAGCCTGTGTTTCAGATCTTCAAAAAGATACTGCCACCGATGTCCTCCACCGAAAGGGAGGCAATGGAGGCCGGTTCTGTTTGGTGGGAAGGCGACCTGTTCAAGGGGAACCCGGACTGGCAAAAGCTGCATAATTACCCCAAGGCGGAACTCAGCCAGGAAGAGCAGGACTTTATGGATAACCAGGTGGAAACCCTGTTGTCGATGCTGGACGACTATAAGATCGTTCACGAGCACAAGGATCTGCCCAAAGAGGTGTGGGAGTACCTGCGCAAAGAGGGCTTCTTTGCCATGATTATTCCCAAGGCATACGGTGGTCGCGAATTTTCTGCCATTGCTAACTCTACCATCGTATCGCGCATTTCTACCCGCTCACTGAGTGCTGCGGTAACGGTAATGGTGCCAAACTCTCTGGGCCCGGGTGAATTGTTGAATCACTATGGAACTCAGGAACAAAAAGACTACTGGTTACCGCGTTTGGCGGACGGTACCGACATTCCCTGTTTTGCCCTAACGGGACCAGACGCGGGCTCTGATGCCGGAGCGATACCCGATACGGGCGTGGTTTGTAAAGGTATGCATGAGGGGGAAGAAGTACTGGGGCTGCGCCTCAACTTCGAAAAGCGCTACATCACCCTGGCCCCCGTTGCCACTGTGTTGGGACTGGCATTTAAGATGTATGACCCCGATGGTCTGCTCGGTGACAAACAGGATCTGGGTATTACCTGTGCGTTAATTCCGACCGACCATGAGGGCGTTGAGACCGGTGAGCGTCACTACCCGGTGAATATGGCCTTTATGAACGGCACCACTCGCGGTAAAGATGTGTTTATTCCGCTGGATTGGATCATCGGTGGCCCGGACTATGCGGGGCGCGGCTGGCGTATGCTGGTGGAATGTCTGTCGGCGGGGCGGGGTATCTCGTTGCCGGCGCTGGCTACCGCTAATGCTCACCTTTGCAGCCGTACTACTGGGGCCTACGCAGCGGTGCGTAAACAATTTGGCTTATCCATTGGTAAGTTCGAGGGTATCGAAGAAGCCATGGGACGTATCGGTGGTTCTACCTATACGCTGGAAGCGATGCGCAAAATGACGGCAGGAGCGATTGACTCGGGTGAAAGCCCGTCGGTGGTGACTGCTATCGCCAAGTATCACATGACCGAGATGTCTCGTGAGATCATCAACGACGCCATGGATATTCACGCCGGTAAAGGTGTGCAAATGGGACCGAAGAATTACCTGGGGCATCAGTATTTTGGTACACCCGTGGCTATCACCGTGGAAGGGGCCAACATTCTGACTCGTAACCTGATGATCTTCGGTCAGGGGGCAACCCGTTGTCACCCTTACGTATTCAGCGAGATGGAAGCGGCGGCGAACCCGGACTTTGAGCAGGGCTTGAAGGATTTTGATGGATTACTCATCAAGCATGTAAGCTATGCGGCGGGGAACTTCTTTAACGCCTTGTTCCACGGCCTTACCGGTGGCCACTTCAAAGCCTCGGCGATGTCGGGTGAAACGGCGGATTACTACAAACAGTTATCTCGCATGTCCAAAGGCTTGGCGTTATGCTCTGACTTCTCCATGCTGATGCTGGGGGGCGACCTTAAGCGTAAGGAAATGATTTCGGCACGCCTTGGAGACGTACTCAGTCAGTTGTATATCGCCTCTGCAGTGCTGCGCCGTTACGAAGAAGACGGTCGTCAGGCAGCGGACTTACCTTTCGTTCATTACTCGGTGCAACGCTGCCTGTATAAGATTGGTGTGGCCTTCGATGGTTTCTTCCAGAACTTCCCCAATCGTTTTGTGGCGGTGGTAATGAAACGTACCGTATTCCCTTGGGGTATTGGTTATGAGATGCCGGCCGATGCCATCACTCAGAAGGTCAGCCGTCAGTTGATGGAGCCGGGTGTGATGCGCGATCGCTTAACTCACCTTTGTCATATCGGTGAAGAAGCAGACGATCCTGTAGCCATTGTCGAGAATGCGTTTATCGCCATGCACGAAAACGCACCGATTGAGAAGAAGATCCTCAAGGCTCAGAAGGACAAGCAGATTGCCCGCAAGCTGCCTTTCGAGGACATGGTTAATGCGGCGCTTGAGAAGTCTGTCATCACTGAGTCTGAAGCCGAGCAGCTGCGCCGGGCGGAGCAACTGCGTCAGGTGGCGGTGGCAGTGGATAACTACGCACCGGGTGAGATTGAAAAGCTGGGGCTGCAAGCTACCAAGAAGCGCAGTAAGGCTGCTTAAGACTCACGTTTGATGCCAGTAAGAACGCCGGTAGCTCCGGCGTTTTTTTATTGTTCATCAAAACCCCATGCGGCTAATATCTTGTTCTGATGAGAGGAATGAGAATGGCATTGGGAAGACAGATAAGAAGCAGAGCCACACTACGGTGTATACTCAGATGGTCAACAATGGAGCCTTTTGCATGACGCAACGCCATTTAGTCGCAGGCGCTGGATTGATTGGTGGGTATATTGGTGGCGCGCTACAAGCTGCGGGAGCTCATGTCCGGTTTTTGGGGCGTCCTGAGAAAGTCGGTTTATGGCATGATGGCCTGACATTGAGCGATTATCAGGGCCATAAAGCCAGGTTAGAGCCTCAGTGTGTCACTTTGGATGAGATGGAGCCGGTGGATATCATCTGGGTGACGGTAAAGTGTCACGCCGTCGACAGCATGGCCCGGCAATTGGCCTCGGCGTTAAAGTCCACCACCTGTATCTATTGTTGTCAAAATGGTTTGGGAGCGGAACAATCGGTCCGTTCTTTGTATCCCGATATTAAAGTGCTCAGAGCTATGGTGCCTTTTAACGTGGTCGGTCAGAGCCAGGCTCACCTGCATCGGGGGTCGCAAGGCGAACTGACTCTGGAAATGGATGGCAGTGGTATCAGTCAGTCTGTGTTTAAGCGTTTCCAGTCTCCTTTGTTGCCCATTAGCCTGACAGAAGACATAGACGTTACGTTGGCTGCAAAGCTGCAGCTCAATTTAAGTAATGCGGTCAATGCGTTGGTGGACCTTCCGGTAAAAGCCATGTTGCAGCAAAGGGGCTATCGTTGTGTGATTGCCGATCTGATGGAGGAATGGCTGCGGGTAGTAAAAGCCAGCGGCAGGCCATTACCCAAACTTACGACACTACCTGCAACCTGGTTGCCTGCCTTGCTGCGAACACCGGACTGGCTGTTTAGCCGTTTAGCACAGTCAATGTTAGCCATGGATGACTCGGTGCGCACGTCTATGTGGTGGGACATTCATAACGGCAAGCAAACCGAGGTGGATTATTTAAACGGCGCAGTCGTGGAGCAGGGACGACGCTTGGGCATAGCCACACCCTTAAATCAGGCCATCGTGAAGCTGATTCATCAGTTGGAAAAAGGGGAAATCCGCGCTGGCTGGCAGGCCAGCCAGCTGTCGAAGGTGTTGAGAATGCCTGAGGGCTGATACCGAATCACCCCACAGGTCCACCATTCACTGAGCTTTAACCGGTATGCTGTTCAAGCATCCCGGCCATTTCGCCGGCGGTAAAAATCTCAATCCAGTAACCATCGGGATCCTTAATAAAGGCGATGCCTTTCATCTTGCCATCGGCGGGTTTTTTCTGGAATTCAACGCCAAGTTTTTCGAATCGTTCGCAGGCATCGTCGATATCCGGGACGTGAAAACCAATGTGACCAAAGCCCTTAGGTTCTGAATTACCGCTGTGATAGCTGACTGAGTCATCATCTTCATCTCCCCAGTTATGGGTGAGCTCCAACATGGCTGGCCGACCAAAGGTTTGCTCAATGCGCTCGGCCTTGTCGCGTGAAATTCCTTCGGCTTCACTCGGGTCCAGCATCGCCAGAAAGTACAACGAAAATTGCATGTCGGGAAAGTCCAGACGCTTCACCAGTGTCATGCCCATCACCCGGGTATAAAAATCCAGTGTACGCTTGGGATCTTTGATACGTAACATGGTTTGATTAAACACGAATCCGTGAGTGGACGGATCGCGCTCTTCATTTAGGCCTTCGGCCTGGTCAAAGTGTCGACTCATTGGAACTCCTGATCGTTATGGGTGAGTGATGCTGACGGGTACAATGCCTTGTTCAGCCATGTCATTGTAGTGGTATTGGCGGTGGAACCATTTTTCAACATCCATTTGCTCGATGGCTTCTTCCATCAGGGCCTGAAGCTGTTGACCAGACGCAGTCTTGCTAACGGCCAGACTGGCATGCAGTGTGACCAGGTTGCGATAATAGATACCTCGCAAATCCAATTTCTGGATCATACTGACCGTAGGGGCGCGGGCGAAAATAAACGCTGGAATGCGGCCTATACCCATCATTTCCACCAGGTTATCGATATTGCCGGCGGCAAAAAATTGCTTTGGACTCAGTCCCAGCAGCTCGGCCAGAAAGTCCTCATTGCCTCGCGGAGTGCCGATATGATTGAGCTTGCTGAAGACTTCTGGCTCTAAATAATCGCGCTGGATGGAATAGATATCCAAAGGCGCAGCAATGGACCAATGGATTTCTTCCGCGTACTCATAGAAGTCCTGAGTTTCTTTTTGATAAGGAGTATGGCCGATCATATCGAGCCGTCCTTCCTTAAGTTCTTTTTTGGCACGGTTGTAGGGCATGATCATTATTTTAAAATGATGCTCTGGTAGTCGTTGCTCGATGGATTGAAGGAAACGCACCGTCATGCCTTGTCTGTCTGCGGTGATCAGAGGCGGAAAAGGCTCTAAGCCTATCCTGAAGGTCGCACTGTGGCCCGGGATAGAAAACAGTGCGGCCAGCAGGTACAGGCACAGGTACCACGGCGCTTTATTTTTGTTTCGGCATGGGGATACCCGGGCTGGGCGGTAATGTGCTGTGGAGCTGTTCATTGCTCCTCCCGCTGCCGATACTGACTAAGGTTCATCCCCATCCAACGCTTGAAGGCTTTAGCAAAAGCGCTCTCATCGGCGTAGCCGAAATAATCAGCCAGATGACTCTGGCTGATTCTCTGGTCGTTCACCAGTAACTCCTGTAATCGCTGTTTCTTGACCTCTTCGGTGAGGCTCTTGAAGCTAAACCCATAGGGCTTGAGTTTACGGTTAAGGTGTCGTTCGCTCATGGCCAACGCTTCGGCTACCTGACTGCGTCCCAGCCAGGGCTGTTGTTGGAGGATGGTACGTACCTTATCGGCGATCGTTTCTGGCTGCAGCCGCCTTAGCTGTAGCTCGGCCAGCTTCACCATATGTTGTTGCAATTCGGGACTATTGTGGCGACGTTGTTGCCACCATTCAGTATCGCTGAACACCAGGTAGTTACTTGGCTGACTGAACTTTAGCCGGGCTGTTTTAAAGAGCTTGCGATAAGGGCGGTACTCATCCGGCTCCGGCCACTCCATGCCCACCTCTAAAGGCGCCAGTTCGGTTTCGGTAACATGGCGGACCCCATTAAGCACCGATGCCAGTATGGCCTGCAAACGCAGTTGTCGGGCGGTGCTAAACTGGGCCTGATAGCCGAGTCGCCAGCCTTGCTCGGTGCGCTCTTTATAAAATCGACCGCCTTCGCCTACTAAGCGGGAATAACTGACTAGCATATCGGCGGCTTGCGATAAGCGGGTGCAGCTCAGCACCAGAAACCCCAGCATGTCATAGTGATCCGGCTGCAGGCGGCTGCCGATGTCAAAACCTGTAGTGGCTTTGCAATGGGGCTCGATGGCTTGCCAGAGGCGATCCTGAACTGACATGGGGAGTCGCTGCTCTGCAGGATATTGTTGGATCTCCTGACACAATGCGTCTGGCACTGTGATGCCCGAAGGAGCCAATACCGCTACAATGGCCTTACTGAAGCTTGGAGTAACTGTCATAGTTTGCACTGCAATGGCTATTGAGCCCAGTATGTCATAATGTCCCGAATTAACCAAACTCGGTCCCGACGGAGTCTGGGGTTTTGTTACGGAAAGGTTAACATGGCGTTGGTATTATCTTCAGGAGTCATGCATGAAACCTTATGTCGTAATAGGCGCGGGGCCCATGGGATTGTGCACCGTTCGGCGTCTGGCTGAGCTGGACATTCCCGTCGTTGGGTTGGAAGCTCATCGGGATGTGGGGGGGTTATGGGACATCGACAGTCCGACCAGTACCATGTATGACTCGGCGCACCTGATTTCCTCCAAGCGAATGACGGAGTTTGCCGACTTTCCCATGAAGGCGGAGGTTGCTGCCTATCCTCGTCACGATGAGATGCGGGAGTATTTTCGCGATTATGCCCGACACTTTGATCTTTATAAACATTATCGGTTTGGATGTTGGGTAGAGGCGATTGAGCCTGACGGTGATGACTGGCAGGTGGTGTACCAGCAAGGCGAAGAGTCCAAAACGCTGGCCGCATCGGGCGTGTTAATTGCCAACGGCACCCTGCACCACCCAAAGCGGGTTGAATTTCCAGGCCAGTTTGACGGTGAGCGCCTGCATAGCTGCGATTACCGGGATCCGGCCTTGTTTGAGGGCAAGCGAGTGCTGATCGTCGGCTGTGGCAATAGTGGCTGTGATATCGCCGTAGATGCTGTGCACCGGGCGCACTCGGTGGATATGGTGGTACGCAGGGGGTATTACTTTCTGCCTAAGTTTGTCGCCGGTAAGCCCACAGATACGTTGGGGGGAAAGCTACGTTTACCTAATCGGGTTAAGCAATGGGTCGACGGTACGTTAGTGCGCCTGATCTCCGGTAAGCCGAGTGATTTCGGGTTGCCAGACCCCGATTACAAGATGTACGAGTCCCATCCGGTAGTAAACAGCCTTTTTTTGCACCATATTGGGCATGGGGATATTCAGCCTCGCCCGGGGATCGAACGGCTGACCGCCACTGGCGCCGAGTTTAAAGACGGCTCCAACGGTCAATACGATCTAATCCTGGAAGCCACCGGCTATAAACTGCACTATCCCTTTATTGATGCTGACCATTTAAACTGGCAAGGAGACGCGCCCGCTCTGTACCTGAATGCTTTTACGCCTAAGCACGACAATTTGTTTGTGATGGGCATGGTGGAAGCCGCCGGGTTAGGCTGGCAGGGGCGAGATGACCAGGCCCAGGTGGTGGCACGCTTTATACAGATGCGTCATCAGCAGCCAGAGCTTGCCGGGCAATTTATGACCAAGGTGAAACAATGCAGTAATACGCGCATTGATGGTGGCCTGGACTATCTGCCACTTGAGCGGATGGCGTACTATGTGCATAAACAGGACTACCTCAAGGCATTGTCTGAGGCTTACCAGTTTTTAGGTGTGGCAAGCTGATATGTCTCAGTCCAGTTTGTTGATTCTAAACGCCATTTTAGCGCTAATGATGTTCGGTATCGCCCTGAGTCTTAAGGCTGAGGACTTTAAACGGGTGGTGTTAAAGCCTAAGGCACCGCTGACCGGGATTCTGGCGCAGTTTCTGATTTTGCCGCTGATGACCTGGGCCTTAACCATGGTAATTCCCATGCCGACACAGGTTGCCTTGGGGCTGATTTTAGTGGGTAGCTGCCCGGGCGGTAGCTTTTCCAATATCATGACGTATCTGGCGCGAGGAAATACCGCCATGTCCGTGAGCATGACCGGCATTGCCAGCCTGGCGGCAGTAGGCATGACGCCTTTTAACTTTGCACTGTACGCCAGTTTAAACCCAGCCACTGCTGAACTGTTAAAACAGATCGCTGTGCCTCCTCAGGATATCCTGATGGTGGTGGTGTTTGTGTTGGCAATCCCCTTGTCATTAGGACTGTTGGCTGGCCGCTGGTTGCCAGTTTTTGCCCAGCGCAGTGAAGGCGCATTTCGCTTTATTTCTCTGTTTACCCTGCTGTTGTTTGTGTTGATTGCCTTGGCCAGAAACTGGTCCGAGTTTGTCGCCGGCGCCAGCATCTTTTTGCTCGTCGTGGTGTTTCACAATGCCTTGGCGCTGATGGTTGGGTGGGTAACGGCTCGTGGGATGAAACTTAACAATGCAGATACCCGGGCAGTAACTTTGGAGGTGGGGCTGCAAAATTCCGGTCTTGGTCTGGGGATCATCTTTACCTTTTTCGGCAGCCTGACCGAGATGGCTATCATCGCCGCTGCCTGGGGGATCTGGCATCTGGTGAGCGGCCTGTCGCTTGCCTGGTTCTGGCATCGCCGGGACCGGCAAGAGCAAGCTCAGGAGGCGAAGGCATGAGCCGTATCTTAATTACTGGTAGCCAAGGCTATCTGGGCAAGCAGGTGGTGTCGGCTCTGGCAGGGAAGCATCAGGTGTTTGGTATCGATATCATCGACGCTGAGCCACCGCATTATCATTATCGGCGGATGGATATTCGCAGCCAAGAGCTCGTTGGTTTTATGGGAGAGGCAGGCATTGAACAGGTTGTGCACCTGGCAAGCATTGTCACCCCTTCACAAGACAGAGCGCGGGATTATGATATCGAGGTTAACGGCACCCGCAACTTACTGGATGCTTGCGTGACCAATGGCGTGAATCACTTGACGGTGACCAGCAGTGGGGCAGCCTACGGTTATCATGCCGACAGTCCGGACTGGTTGACGGAAATCGATCCGGTCAGAGGGAATTATCATTTTTCGTACAGTTACCACAAACGTAAGGTTGAGGAGATGCTGGCCGACTTTCGCCAGAGCGTGCCCCAGTTGCATCAGCTGATTCTGCGCCCGGGCACCATCCTGGGTAAAGAGACGGATAACCTTATCACTCGCTTGTTTAAGAAATCGACTTTGTTGGCGGTTCAGGGCTCGGACTCGCCCTTTGTGTTTATTTTGGATAAGGATGTGGCCGATATTGTGGTTACCGGCGTGGATGAGCGCAAAACCGGGATTTATAATCTGGCCGGAGACGGCGCTTTAAGCATGGATGAGATCGCTGCGATATTGAATAAGCCGGTGCGGACTCTGCCTGCCTGGCTATTAAAAGTGGCCCTTTGGGTGGGGCAGCGGCTGCACCTGACGCCCTATGGGCCAGAGCAGCTGGACTTTCTGCGTTATCGGCCGGTGTTAAGCAACCGTGCCTTAAAAGAGCAGTTTGGGTTTACGCCCAGTATGAATTCCAGGCAGGTGTTTGAATACTATGCGCATCATCAGGGGATGTTGCCATGAAATCCCAACCTTATGCTGTTGTCACGGGCGCTGCATCCGGATTGGGTTTGGCTTTGGCTCGCAGGTTAGCCTTTGATTACCGTTTGATTCTGGTGGACAGAAATGAAGTCGCTCTGGAGGAGCAATGGGGCCATTGGGATGGTCATTATACTCTGGTCGCTGATTTAACCGACAGGGTGGCCATCGATCACCTGATTGAACATATTCGTTCGTTGACCGGTGAAGTGGCATTGCTGGTGAATAATGCCGGTATTACCCATCGCTCGCTGAGTTATCAGACAGACTCCCGTGTGCTTGAGGCGGTGATGGCGGTGGATTATCTGGCACCGGTATTACTGGCGCAGGGGTTGCTGACGGCTTTGGAGAACGCCAGGGGAAAGGTGGTGAATATCGGCTCTATGGCGGGTTGGATGCCGGTGGCCGGGCGCGCCGGTTACTGCGCCGCTAAGTCGGCCTTGCATCAGTATTTTGAGACCTTTCGTGCCGAAGTGGCACATAAAGATGTCTCGGTACTGATGGTGTACCCGAGCTTTTTGGATACGCCCATTGAGACTAACGCCCTGGATGGTAAGGGCGGTAAAGCAAGCCACGCGCGCTCAATGGTGGGTAAAATGCGAACCGGTGACTGGATGGCCGAGAAAATTGAAAAGGCGATAAAAAACAACAAGCAGCGGTTATTCCCCGATCATTTTACCGCCTTCGCCGCCATATTGTACCGACTCTGGCCCAGTTTGTATCTGCGCCTGATGACGCGGAAGTTTGCCAGCGAACTAGCAGGCTAGCGAGATTTGGTGTTGTTGGCAGAGAAAGCGCACGGCGTCCTTGGTTAAGGGTTTCAAAATATACTCATTGGCGCCTGCCTGCATGGCTCGTGTTACCAACGAGCGGTGTTTCTTGCTGGTTAGAATGGACACTGGAGTGTCGCTGTTAATGCATTGCATGTGTCCCAGCTGATCAACCACCAACAAGCCATCAGTATCGGGTAAGTAGATATCCATCAGTATCAGACTATAACTGCGCTCTTTTAGCAGACTTATGGCACGCCGCCCCAGGCTGGTCCAGTCGACGCTGAATCCCATAGACTCCAGCAGTTTCTGGCTTACCATGGCGCTCATGGTGTCATCTTCCACCAATAGCACACGTTGTTTACCACTCGAGGCGGGCGCAAGCTGGGTCGTACTGTCGTCGTTGTCTGATTTATTCTGAAGTGTGGTTATCTGCTTTGGTTTCCGAGCCTCCCGCTTTTCAGAACCGTTGTTCATAGCGTCTGAGGTGCTTTCTTGTGAGTCCGCCTTGGACGAATCATTGTCAACGTCGTCAGTTTTGTCTGTTGCCACTTCTTTGTCTTTAGAGGAGGTTGCTGGTTTTTGTGAGGTCCGACGCGAGGGCTCGTGATCCGAATTCTTGACAAAGGGGCGCATCAGTAATGTCAGCAAATTCAGAATGGAGGAGTGCAGCACCAGCATTGCAGGCAATGGCAGTTGCTTAAACCGGCTGATAACCAGGTTAATCTCAGATAAGGATTCGGATAAAGAAGACTGTTGCCTGAGCTTTTGCTGACAATCGATTAATAATCGGTTGAGCTGTTGTAACTGGTCTCGGTGATGACGATAAAAACGGTATTTACGTTCGATCCCATGGACGATCTCATCGTCTTCCTGGTTGACGGCCACACAAGCCTGTTCAATAAATCGGTCGTTGTCAGGGTAAGCATAGATACCCAGTTCGTGTAACAGGTGATAGACCACCTCAACCGGACGCAATACCTCATAGGTTGGACGGGTGATCAGGTAGTCATTGATGATGCCCTGCATGAAGAGTTCATGGGCTTGTCTTTCCTGCTGTCGTGAACAGCATAAGACCAGAGCATGGTCCACCAGTTGCTGATCATCGCAGTGGGCCAGGCTACGGAAATACAGCGACAGCGATTGTTCAATTTCCTCATTGGATACCAAGAGCACCTTGGGCCTGTCGCATGTCAGATGCTTGAGTATGTCAGCGTCAGAGTTGGTGACTTCGAATATCAGCTTACTCTGACTCAGGGTATTAATGAGCAGTTTGTCATCGTCGGTGTTGTTGGTATGAAGTAACACCTGGACGTCATTAACCTCGTGCCTTCTTTGCATTCTGATATTCCTTTAATAGGTTATGAATGGCCTTCATCAATCGATGATGGGCCGATTGAAACTCCTCCAGCCATTGATTGAGCTGTTGTTCATCAATACCGGCAGATCTAAAGAGCTTTTCGCCGGCCAGGCATTTCTGGTGAAGGTCCTCTGCACCTATATAGATAGTATTGGTTTTTAGGTTATGCACTATGGCGTCAACTTGTTGCCAGTCGCCGCCTCGTCCGTGGTTTATCACCATCTCACCCCGTTCTTCTAAGGTTGTCCGAAACTCTTCAATGAAGAAGATAAACTCGTCAGAACTTAGGTCGCCAGTGTAGTAGCTGAGTTGCTGAATATCGATGGTTGGCACCGGGTTCGTCATGGTTTCCTATTTAACACTTTAAAAACTACACTGGAGTATAGAGTCCTCAGAGGTTTTTATCAGTATCTGCTTATCGCTTGCTAAGGGGCATGGACGTGAAAGAACAGCTGGTCGATCAGTTTGACGTTTTGATGGATGCCATCCCAAATGAAGTGGCGTTGCTTGACAGCGATGGTCGTATCATCGCGCTTAACCAGGCATGGCAGCAATTCGCGGATGAAAATCAGTTGACCCTGGCTGAAGCGGGGCTTGGAGCAAATTACCTCGATATTTGCTGTCAGGCTTCCGAGCCTCATCAACGAATGGCTCATGAAGCGTTTAAGGGCGTGTCCGAGGTACTTACGGGACAGCGCAAGAGCTTTGAGATGAATTATCCCTGTCAAAGCCAGACGGCTCATCTCTGGTTTAAGATGCGAGTAACCCCAGTTCCCGGTCATGCAGGTTTTGCGTTAATGGAGCACTGGGATGTGACCCCGTCGGCGGCCAGGCGCACGCTGTTGGAACTTGATCGTCAGCTTATGAAGCTTGGGGGACGGGACGAGCCAGAACTCCAGGTTGCACGAGTGATCATTGAACGGTTGCAGGCTTTTTATATGGGCTGCAGGGCGTTAATGCTGATATCCGATAACTCTGCTTCAGGGCATCGTATTCTGAGCGGTGACGATTTTCCGGGAACACTGAGCGAATCACTACTCCCATTGGCACAGACCTTTATGACATCAGTGCTGTCGGGTGCCAGACCTTATATTGAAGACTGCCGGTCAGAGGTGCAACACTCTGCTCTGGCAGAGCTGTTATTGGCACACGGGTATGAGAGTGTGTGGTCGGCTCCGGTCAGAATACATCAAGACGAGCAGGCGGTGGTGTTATTGCTGCACTGTCGGGCTCAGCGACCTTCCAAAACTGACAGAATGGTTATCAATAAGCTTTCTCGGGCAGCGGGCCAGACACTTCGGCGGCTGAGTTATGAGCAGCGACTACGCCGATACCAGAGGGAATTTCACGAGGTTTATCGGCATGCTCCTGTGGGTATAGCACTGGCGGAAGCCGATGGTCGTTTGTGCTCAATGAATCCTGCCTGGCTCAAAATGATTGGGCTGGACGAATCGCTGATGTACCAGAATACGATTTTTGACTGGGTAAAGGAAAGTGATCATTTCAGGCTCAAGCAGTCATGGAAACGGCTGCTTAAGCGGGATCAAACCAGTGCTCGGTTGGAACTGCGCTTTGATACCGGGCACCGCGAGCCTTTTTGGGTGCGACTGAATGCATCGGTACTGAGTGAGGATAACGGTGCGTCTGCCCAGTTGGTATTGGTTTGTGAGTATGTGCACCAATACAAGCGCCTGCAAGAGCAGTTGGGTCAGGCGGAACAGCGGTTTCGCTATGTGGCTCAGGCTACCGCTGATGCTATCTGGGACTGGGATATTGAGGCCGACGAATGTTGGTGGAGTCCAGGTTTCTATGACATGTTTGGCCTTAGCCCCAGCCATGCGCCGGTGGACAAGAACTTCTGGCGCCAGAACATCCACCCTGATGAACAAGCCTCGCTATTCGCCGAACTGAAAGAATTTCTGGCCGGTGATGCTATTGAGTGGCGTCAATCCTATCGGTTTCGCAGGCAGGATGGCAGTTATGCCCGGGTAAAGGATAAAGGGTATGTGTTGAGGAACGATAAGGGCCAGGCGGTTCGTATGGTAGGGGGGATATCGGATGTCACCAAGGAATATGAGCTGGAGGAAAAACTGCGACAGTCTTATCGAATGGAAGCTGTAGGGCAACTCACAGGTGGCGTAGCCCACGATTTCAATAACCTGCTGACGGTAATTATTGGTAACAGTGAGTTGCTGCAGGAAGAGGTGGAAAACTCAGATGCCCCGCTGGAGAGAGAAACGATACTGGAAACTCTTGAGCTGGTTTTGTCTGCCGGACGCAGTGGTGCCGACTTGACTCAACGCCTATTAGCCTTCGCCAGAAAACAATCTCTGGAACCCGAGGTATTGGATGTTCTGGAATTATTAACCGACATGGATCCGATTTTACGTCGCACCCTCGGTGACAGGGTCGAGTTTAACTGGGATTTGCATGACAGCCTGTGGCACGTTGAAGTTGATCCCTCTCAGTTGCAAAACGCCATATTGAACTTGTGTCTCAATGCGGTAGATGCAATGCCCGGTGGTGGTCGTTTAACCATTGAAGCCAGCAATATCGCAGTCAGTGAAGGCTGCAGTGTGGATGGTGAAATGGCGCCGGGAGAATATGTATTACTGTCGGTGTCGGATACGGGCCATGGTATGGATGATCAGCAGCAGCAACGGATATTCGAACCTTTTTATACCAGTAAACCTAAGGGGGAAGGTTCCGGTCTGGGCTTGAGTATGGTGTTTGGTTTTGTGAAACAAAGTCAGGGCTATATTTCTTTATCGTCAGCCGTGGGAGAAGGTGCTCGTTTTCAGCTGTACTTACCGAAATACGAGGGGCAGGCGGCGCCGACCAGACTGCGGCCCGACCATGACCCGGAAGTCAGCGGAAGGCTGCGGTCAGTGGCGAATATCCTAGTCGTGGAGGACGATACCATGGTACGTCAGTACGTGGCACAGGTATTAGTCAGGGCTGGCTTTAACGTCAAAACGGCCAGTTGTCCGAGTCAGGCGCTGGCGATATTTGAGCGTCAGCCAGCTAAGTTTCACCTGCTGATTACCGATGTGATGATGCCCGAAGTGACGGGCTTTGAACTGGCTGAGCGGATACAGGCTGAATCGCCTCGCTTGCCGGTTTTGTTCATTTCCGGCTATAACGATTCCACCTCTGTAAGCCAGCAGCCGGACAGAGTGCTGCTGTGTAAGCCATTCAAGAAAGAGACGTTGCTGAAGAAGGTACAGAGCATGCTGTCAACGTCGTCATACATTCATGGAAATTTGCCTGCTTCGGCAGCAAACAGGAGGGGGTATGTCACTGATGAGCCTGACTGGAAAGATTAAAGGGCGCTTGGTGGTATTGGATGACGATCACCTGGCAGGGAAAACCATAGAGAGAACCGCACGCTTTGCAGGCATGGAGGCCCGTCATTGTGAGACCGCTAAGGACTTTTTCTCCGCTCTGGATGACTGGCAGCCGGATGTGGTGGTGGTGGACCTTATTATGCCAGACATGGACGGTATGGAAGTATTAATGGTTTTGGCACAGCAAGAGACCTGTCCGGCTATTATTTTGTCCAGCGGAGTGGATACGCGAGTGTTAGAAGCGGCTAAGCGATCAGCCGCAGAGCACGGTTTGCCGGTTAGAGGAGTTTTGCATAAGCCTTTTTCTCCAGCGCAACTAAAAGAGATGCTTCGGGCGCCATTGAAGCCGGTTCCCTCTGAGCATCCGGAGCAACCGGCGCGTCCGGCCGTGGCCCCAGATGAACAGGTATTTCAATTATCAGCTCAAAGCCTGTTGGATGCTTTAGAACAAGGACAGCTATGTTACTACTACCAGCCCAAAGTGGATGCCTTGACTCATGAATTAATAGGCTTCGAAGCCCTGGCACGTTGGTCTCACCCAGCGCTAGGTATGATCCAGCCCGATGCATTTATTCCCGTTGCAGAGCAAGAAGGCCTGGTCAGTCAGATGACTTTGCGCTTGTTTGAACACGGTGTTGCCTGGTTTTCTGACTTCTTGGGCAGCCTGAAAAACCTTAAGGAGAATGGCCGCTATGTCGGTGTGACGCAGAATCTGACCCTGTCGATTAATATATCCGTCGAGTCCCTGGCAGACGCGGATATGTTTGACCGCTTGCAAGAGCTGTGTGAGCAATTTGCCGTTCCCACCAGTCAGATCTTATTTGAGTTGACTGAGAGTTGCGCGATACCGGACAAGGGGGACCCCTTGCAACTACTGACCCGTCTCAGGATGAAAGGGTTTCAACTGGCCATTGATGATTTCGGCACAGGGTACTCTTCTATGCAGCAGTTGGTGCGCCTGCCTTATAGTGAGCTAAAAATTGATAAGTCCTTCGTACAGGATATCACCACAAATCCGGAATCCCGGGCGATAGTGCGTTCGATGACAGACTTAGCCCATAACCTGGGGTTAAATCTCGTCGCCGAAGGGGTAGAGGATGAGGATTCAAGCGCTTTTTTACACAACATCGGTTGTGATGTATTGCAAGGATACCTGATTGCTCGCCCCATGCCGGGTGATGGGGTGATGGATTGGTTTCATCGTCAGCTCAAGCAGGTAGAGCAGCGTCGCCATGATTACGTCAGGGCACTGGGGTTGTTGGATAAACAACGGGATATGCGATGGGAGCGAGTTCTGTATCTGGGACAGCGGTTATTTGAGGCCGAATCGGTCGAGTTTTGCATTCTGAACACGAACAAAGCTGAAGTGGTGGTCAGCTTGGGACAAAGCCTGGTACCTCAAAACGTCCACGATTCTATCGTCCGCCGCGTGATTACCACAGGAACCAATATGGAGCTTTCTGTTGGTCAGGAAGTGGACTCGGGTTTGGGGAGTCAGCATTTTGGTATGGTGGTGGGGTTACCTATAGGCCTGGAAGCGGGAATGGTCGTCGGGGCTCTGCTGTTGTGGCGGCCCGAGTTAGAATCCCTGACAGCGATGCAACGCAAAATGCTGGGTCTGCTGGGACGCAGACTGGAGTCGGCGCTGAGTGAGTACGGCCAGGAAGAGCCTGAGAGGAACACGCTACCTTCCTGGGAAGCCTTTTATCCGCAGGCGGAGCAAACCCTGGGTTTGCTAGAGCTAGGGGGAATGGACGCTACTTTAATGATTATCCGAGTGAGTACTGGCGAAGACACGTCTGACGATGACTGTCAGCAAAAAGTATGTCAATGGTTGCTGACCCATGCTCGCCGCTCGGATTTAGCGGGGCAGGTGAGTCGGGGAGAGTTTGTTCTGTTGGCTTTGGGGAGCATGGCGGTCAGTAATATTGCGCGGCGGCTGTATCAGTCACTGGACTCATCCGGATGCGAGTGTCTTTTGCAGTGTGGCAGTGCGGTCAGTCATGCCGCTCAGCCCCAGACATTAAAAGCGTTGATAGCCGAGGCCAGAACTGATCTCGACGACCACGCCGAGCAATGCAGAGTAGGTCGGTAACGTCAATTGCGACCAAGGGGCTTCTTCTCAGGAACACTGCGTATTGGAAACTGGCCTGGTTTTTAAGTGTGAATCAACAGACAGCGCGTTTTAAAAGACCTCTGTTGCTTATGCGAACCTATGCAGGCTGTGTTGATTTGCAGGATGAAGAACACTGCCAGCCGGACTTGGCTATCTGAAATAACCGTATCCGGCTGGCAGGACTGGTTTAATAGAAGTTCATGCGGAACTCGACGCCGACAACCCGTGGCTCGTTCACAAACAGAGTATTGTTGTTAAAGTCGATAGCGCCTTTTACGTTGTCCTCGTCCGTAATATTGCGCCCGAACAGAGAAACCTTATAGTCATGACGGAAGTTTTCGTAGCCGACACGCAGGCCGCCTTCGAAGTTACCAGAGGTACTGAACTCCACTGCGTCATAGATAAACAGGTTGGTATCACCCTGCCAGGCCCAGTCGGTCAGAACAAAAAGTTCACCGCTGTCGACCTCATGAGTATAACGGGCGGTAAAGTTAAATACCTGCTCGGGTGCCTGAGGGAAGGGGTTGCCGTTCACGAGGGCATTACCGCTGTCAGCAATGGGGTCGAGCACGGTACACATGCCAGAACCGCAGGGGGCTATTTCTAAGCCGCGATCCTGCAGTTCTGTATCGGTAAAGCTGTAGCCTGCGGTCAACGAGAGGTTATCCATTGCCAGGAATTCCACATCCACTTCAAAGCCCTGCCCCACGCCCTTATCGGCATTGATCAGCTGGTTACCCTGAGTCTGACCACCGATGGCAGAAAGCTGGATGTCGTCGATCTCATAGTAAAACAGTGCGGCGTTCAGGCGCAGGCGACGATCCATCAGGTCCGATTTAATGCCAATTTCAAAGGAGTCAATGGTTTCGGCGTCGGCCACAGAGGCGGCTTTTTCAAAGGCCACATCCCGGCCCTGAATGGTTTGCGCCCGAAAGCCCTGGGCGATACGGGAAAACAGATTGGCGTTGTCGCTTAGCTCGTAATTCGCGGCCAGCTCCCAGCTCACCTGACCGTCATCCACGTTGATGTCTTCATAGTCCTGAATGGCAGCGGCGCCGATGCTCAGTGCAAAACTATCCACATTTTGCTCGCCGACGCGGAAAGACTTCTCATCGTGGGTGTAGCGAATGCCGCCGGTCACTTCCAAACGCTCATTCAGCTGATAAGACGACTGCCCAAACACCGCCCAGGTTTCGTTGTCGTGATAAACAGTGGTGGTGCCAAAAAAGCCATCTACCGTGGTTACACCAAAGGAGGAATCGAAGAAAAACGCGCCCACCTGCCAGTCCAGCTGCTGATTGCCCAGGCTGGCGATACGCACTTCCTGAGTAAACTGGCGCAGATCGTTAAGCTGATCTTCGGTAACGGCAGGAAAGCTGCTGGCACCTAGTCCCATGCCCGCGTTACCGCCGTCGATATCACCCTTACTGCGGCCATCGGCGGTTTCATAGGCGCTGATGGCGGTCAGGCTGACGGTGTCAAAGAACTTTTCCAGTCTCAGCTGGGCACCGTGGTTTTCGTATTCCTGAGGGTTATTGTCGCCCTGATCGTAATACACGGTATCGCGGTCGTAATTCTCGTTCAGATCCGTACTGCCCGAGTCAACGATATTGGCGCGGAACAGGGTAGAGGTGCCTTCTAGGTCTCGAGTATGCATGCTCAGCAGGGCGTTAAAGTCACCAGTATCGTATAAAAACTGCAAGCGGCCGGCGTTTTCATGGTATCCACCCAGGGCATCTTGCTCGCCGGTAAGGCCGTTATCCACCCAGTCTTCGCGGTTTTGGGACAGACCAGAAAGACGAAAGGACAACTCATCGGTAATGCTGTTACCGACGGCACCTTCCAGGTTAAAGGTGCCATAGCTGCCCACAGCCGTCTCGACAAAGGCATCGAAGCCATCGCGAGGCTTACGGGTGTCGAACTTAATAATGCCGGCGGTAGTGTTACGGCCAAACAGGGTGCCCTGAGGGCCACGGATAACCTCCACTCGCTCGACATCAAACAGCGGGAAGCTTTTTAAAATAACGTTTTCCTTGACCACTTCATCCATCACGATGGACACCGGCTGAGAGGCTGCCAGGTCAAAGTCGGTATTGCCTAAACCGCGAATGTAAAAGCGTGGCGCGATACGTCCGTTGGAAGACTCGGCGTAGAGGCCGGGGACCCGGTTGGCCAGTGCCAGCACATCGTCACCGGCAGAGAACATGTTTTCAAATTTTTCACCACTCAGGGTGGCGATAGAAATGGGCACTTCCTGAATGCTTTGGGTGCGCTTCTGCGCGGTCACCGTAATCTGTTCCAGTTCAATCTTGGTCTCGTCTTCACTTTGCGCAGAGACGGCTGAGGCAAAAAGCACGGCTTGTATGCTTAATGCCAGTGAGGCTTTGTTCAATGTTTTCATTTGCTGTACCAGTTGATGTGCCTGAAATGTGTGCATCCCGGTCACCAGTTGGAAGAGAGCGAGTCTTCGGCTGACCGGTCTTTTTAAGTTGGATATTTTAGCAGCAGAACAACAAAAAAATAATGCTTTACTGCGGAAAAGTGGCTGTAAATGCCGTGATTGTTCAAGAAAAAGTGAACTCTGTTAGCGAGAGTGAATGACTGTAAATGACCTGTTGTGATCATGAGGAAGCCTTTAATCGTTTCAGTGCTTTAGGGTGATTGATTTTAATCATTTTTAAAAATCATCGCGGATGCGCCAAACTTGGCCTGTGAAATGGGATTAATGGGAGATCTTGATGTTCAAGACAATCAGTTTTGCTCTGGTACACTTTAGTGTGGCCTTCACTATTACCTACTTACTGACCGGTAGCGTGATGGCTGGCGGTTTGGTGGCGTTAATTGAACCGACTGTCAATACGTTCGCTTTTTACCTGCATGAGAAGTGTTGGCAACACTTTTCTCACCGCTCAGTCCGCTCGTCGTTGGTGACTCAACCAAGCCCGTAAAGCACCCGCTTTAATGGGTTTTCCTAAAAAGCCGACGCCCTGTTCCCGGGCGCGCTTACGCAAGTCTTCCTCTCTGGCCGCGGTGACCAGTAAAGCCGGAATGTCAGCCTGCCACCGCTGACGCAGTGTTGCTATCAGGCTCAGACCATCTTCAGTCGGGTTGTTTAACTGATAATCCATGATCAATACATCGGGCGCCGAATAACTATCGGCGTAGGACAGGGCGTCCTCCGAACGGGTAAAGCCCTGACCATGGCAATGCCACTTATCCAGGAGAGCTTTCAGGGCATCCAGATTGGTGGGGTTATCATCCACAAAGAGCACCCTGAGACCGTTCAGGTCGCCACTGCTGGTAATCGGAGCTGCGTCACTTGGTTGGTGTTGCCCAGAGGCTGCAGGCACCAGAACGTTAAAACAACTGCCAGAGCCAAGCTCGGAATTCAGTGTGACAGGGTGGCCGAGTTGATCGCTCATCTTCTGGACCACGCTCAAGCCCAGGCCAACGCCGCGGATCTGCCCCCGGTGGGCACGATAAAAATCATCAAAAACCTGTCGCTGTTCGCTGGGGGCGATACCCAAGCCGTTGTCCCAAACCTGAATCAGCCACTGCTCGCCACGTCGCCTTGCGCCCACCAGTACCCGTCCATTCGGACTGTACTTAATGGCGTTGGAAATCAGGTTTTGCAGAATGCGTCTTAAGTAGGTGGCATCGCTTTTAACGACAGCAGGAGTGGAGCGGACCGTCAGCCGCACGCCATTGTGGTCTGCCATCGGATGATAAGCCGCTTCCAGTTGGTTTAATAAGGGACCTAGAGCAACCTCAGACAGACTGGGTTGAAGAGCGCCTTGCTCCAGTTTAGCAATTTCCAGCAAGGTGGAAATTAACTGTTCACTGGTTTGCAGAGCATCGCCGAGCTTGCCCAGTGAGCTCTGATTGGCCGGGCTTAATTGATTATCATCCACCGCTGATAAATACAGTTTGGCGGCGTTTAAGGGCTGCAGAATATCGTGGCTTGCCAAAGCCAGGAAGCGGCTCTTGGATTCATTGGCCTGTTCGGCCTGCAAGCGGGCCCGCTCCAGCTCGGCATTGATGGCGGATATCTCCTGAGTCCGGTCACGAATACGTGCTTCAAGATCGATATTGGCGTCCTCCAACGCCTTCTGTAGCTCGACATGACGGGTGATGTCGCTAAAACTGGTGACAAAACCACCTTGAGGCAGAGGGTTGCCGTTGATCTCAATAACCCGACCGTCACGACGCTGGCGAACGAAACGCTGCGGGCTGCCTTGACGCAGGTAATTGAGCCTTTTTTGTACGTGCTGTTGCACGTCGCCGGGGCCACATTCGCCGCGTTCGGCGTTAAAACGGATTAGGGTTTCGATGGGTTGGCCGACCTCTACCATGTCGCTGGGATAGTCAAATAGATCCAGGTAGGCCTTATTCCAGGCCACCAGTCTGAGCTCTTTGTCGATCACACTGATTCCCTGAGACAGGTTTTCCAGCGAATTAAACAGGATAGCCTGGTGGTTTTGCAGTGCCTGAGTGGTGTCTTCAAAAACATTGAAGACCTGTTCTACATCCATACGCTGGCCGCTAAGCAGCACCGCAACAAGAGTGCGTGCTGAGCTGCTGCCGAGCACACTGGTCAGGGCTCGTTCACAGTATTGAATGAGATCGTCATCCGGGGCACTGTCCGCAGTGAGAGTCACGCCTTGTTGTCGTTGGTAATGGCGTATCAGGCTGTCGGTGCGGGGCTTGCCTAAAAAGGTTTCCAATAACTGCTTTAAATCCTCGAAGCGGGTTTGACTGTATATGGGCAAACGACCAGCCTGGGCGGGCTTTTCAAAGGGAGTGACAAAGGCGCTGGCCTGAACCCGGTCCAGCAGGCGTTGACCGGCACTAAAGGAAAACAGTACATATGCACAGGTGCTGGCCAGCAGACTAATGACGGTACCCTCGGCAATCACCTGTCCGGTTGGATTTTGGCCCAGCGCTACCAGAGGCCAGCCAATAAACAGGCCCCACGCGGCCAGTCCTACGGCAAGTCCTGCCAAGACACCGCTGGCATGAGCCCGCTTCCAGTACAGACCACCCAAAATAAAGGGCACGACCTGAATCACCAGAGAAAAGGCTAACAGGCCCATGCTGGCCAAGGCGGTCTGGTTACCCCAGATGCTGTAATAGGCGTAAGACATCAACAAAATAATGATGATGACCGCCCGGCGCAGGGGCAAAAGGGCACGGGAATACTTATGCGGTGTGAGCCAGCGCTTGGGATTATTGCGCATGAGTAATGGCAGAATCACATCATTGGTCAGCATGGTGCTCAGTGCCAGGCTGGAGACGATGATCATGGCACCGGCTGCAGAGATACCGCCGGTAAAGACCATTAGACTTAATAAATAAGAGCCTTGGCTGCCGGCCAGTTGCATCAGATAGGTATCCGGATCGACGCTGCCACCGAAGGTAAGCTCACCGGCAATGGCAATGGGAATTATGGCGAAGATGGTCAGCAGCAAATAGAGCGGAAATAACCAGCGAGCCATATTCAGGTGTGTCGGATTATGGTTGTCCACGACCATGACCTGAAACTGACGTGGCAGACAGAGGATGACGGCCCCGGCCATGAGCGTCTGGACGACAAACTCGAACGTCGAACCTTGCCAGTGCAGCCAGTTTTGCTGGATGCGCTCCATTTGTTGTGGCTCCCATTGAGGTTCGGTAAGCAGCTGTGCGGCAAATACAGCGGCGACGCAAAGGCCGAATAGCTTGACCAGAGATTCGGAGCCGATCGCCAGCATCAGGCCTGAACGGTACTGGGTTAACTCGTTATGACGGGTACCGAAAAACACCGCAAACACAGCCATGATAGCGGTGGTGATCAAAGCTTTCAGATAGCCTTGATCACCACTTTCCAGTCCTGCCAATACACTGAAGCTGGTATCCACAGCCTTTAGTTGTAAGGCAATGTAGGGCAGGGTGGCAAACGTCATCAGTAAGGTGACGAGAACGGCGATATCGCGGCGTTTGCCGTACCGGGAAGACAGGAAATCGGCAATGGAGGTGATATTCTGGCGCTTACTGACCGCGACCATTTTACGCAGCACCGGAAAACCGAACACGAACAGCAGTATGGGGCCAAGCAAAATTGGCAGAAACTGCCATTGCTCCTTGGCCGCCGAGCCCACAGCGCCATAGTACGTCCAGGATGTACAGTAAATACCAAGACCCAAGGCATAGATAGCCGGATGACGGGACAGGCGGTGGGCCAGGGACTGACGATGATCGCCCCAGCGGGCCAGCAAAAACAGCGCACCCATGTATAACAGGGCCGCCAGAATCCAGAACAGGGTCATGGTGGATTGGTTCATTAATGTACTTTCCCTACCTTAGTCAGGTCTGGCTGCAATGGCTTATAGACCATGGTCTAAGGTACTGATACTACTTGCTTAACCGCAGTTCGACCATAGTCGCATACCCAGAATGGGCTTTCCTGATAAATTTGTTATGTAAATGTAAATACCCTATTAACGGAGGCGTCTATGTCGTTCGAAAATCAAGAGCGAGCTTCGGCCTACTGGCGCGAAAATATCGCGCTGGTGCTGAAGCTCTTGGCGATTTGGTTTGTGGTGTCTTTTGGCTTTGGCATTCTGCTGGCCGAGCCCCTCAATGAAATCCGCTTTTTTGGCTTTAAGCTGGGCTTCTGGTTTGCCCAGCAAGGTTCTATCTTCGTGTTTGTGGTGCTGGTGTTCGTGTACGCCAAGCTGATGGCCAAACTCGATGCAAAATACAACGTAACCGAAGACTAGGAGCCGACGATGGATATTCAAACCTTAACTTTTATTATTGTCGGCGCTTCTTTTCTGTTGTACGCCGGTATTGCGGTCTGGTCTCGCGCCGGATCCACCAATGAGTTTTATGTGGCTGGCGGCGGTGTGCATCCGGTGGCTAACGGCATGGCAACGGCAGCAGACTGGATGTCGGCAGCCTCCTTTATCTCTATGGCGGGCCTGATTTCCTTTATGGGCTATGATGGCGGTGTCTACTTAATGGGGTGGACCGGGGGTTATGTCCTGCTGGCTTTGTGCATGGCGCCCTACCTGAGAAAGTTTGGCAAGTTTACGGTGCCGGATTTTATCGGTGATCGTTATTACTCTCAGTTGGCCCGAACCGTGGCGGTGGCCTGTGCCATTTTCGTCTGTTTTACCTATGTGGCCGGGCAGATGCGTGGCGTTGGCGTGGTATTCAGTCGCTTCCTGGAAGTGGAAATCGCCACTGGGGTTATGATTGGCATGGCAGTGGTGTTCTTCTATACCGTTTTAGGCGGCATGAAAGGCATTACCTATACTCAGGTGGCGCAGTACTGTGTGCTGATGTTTGCCTATCTGGTGCCCGCTATTTTCATCTCCTTGATGATTACCGGCAACGTTTTCCCTCAGCTTGGTTTTGGTGACACCATCGCCGGTACCGACACCTACATGTTGGATAAACTTGACGGACTGTCTAAGGAGTTGGGCTTTAATGCCTACACCGAAGGGACCAAGAGCACCGTGGATGTCTTCTTCATTACTGCGGCTTTGATGGTTGGTACCGCAGGCCTTCCCCATGTGATCATTCGGTTTTTTACGGTGCCTAAGGTGCGCGATGCCCGCCGTTCGGCTGGTTGGACATTACTGTTTATCGCTATTGTTTATACTACGGCGCCTGCGGTGGCCTCATTTGCCCGGGTGAATATGATCGACACCATCAACGGCGAAGAGATGCAGGGCACCCAGTATTCTGAGGCACCGAGCTGGATTAAAAACTGGGAACAGACCGGTTTGATTCAGTGGGAGGATAAGAATAACGATGGCCGCATGTTCTATTCGGGCGATGAGCGCAACGAGATGGAGATCGATCGGGATATAATGGTGCTGGCTAATCCTGAGATTGCCGATCTGCCTAATTGGGTTATTGCCTTAGTGGCCGCCGGTGGCGTGGCAGCGGCCTTATCCACAACAGCGGGGTTGTTATTGGTGATATCCACCTCGGTGTCTCATGATTTGCTTAAGCGCAATCTGATGCCGAATATTTCTGATAAGAAGGAGCTGTTTTTCGCCCGCCTGGCAGCTGGGGTGGCGATAGTGATCGCCGGTTACTTCGGAGTGTATCCGCCCGGCTTCGTGGCTCAGGTGGTGGCCTTTGCCTTTGGCCTGGCGGCGTCGTCCTTCTTCCCGACCATCCTGATGGGGATTTTCTCCAAAACCATGAACCGGGAAGGGGCGGTTGCTGGCATGATTGCGGGGATCACTTTCACCGCGGCCTACATCATTTACTTTAAGTTTGTGAACCCGGCGGCCAATACCCCGGAAAACTGGTGGTTCGGTATTTCACCTGAAGGCATTGGTACTCTGGGAATGGCGCTGAACTTTGCGGTGGCCCTGACCGTAAAACGCTTTACCAAACCGGTTCCTGAGGACGTTCAGGAGATGGTGGAGTCGATTCGTTTTCCCAAAGGTTCCGGAAATGCAACCCACTAAACTCTGAGCTGGATCAATGCGAGCCACCGGTAAAGGAATAGACTGGTGGCTAACATGATTTCGAACAGCCACCTGCTTCTGTAACAGAATCAGGTGGCTTTTACTGCTCTCTTATCTCGATATCAAGCTCAGTGGGAATAACCATGACCGAATCCATTCAACGCTTTTTGGCCCAGTGTACCCCATTCGACCGACTGGACGAGGCCCAACGTCATTTGGCTGAGCGGGCCATGACCTTAAGTTATGTCAGCGAAGCAAATGTGACTGAGATTATGCCCGCGGATACCCCTCAGCTCTATGTAGTGAAAAAAGGCCTGTTCGATCTAGTGGATGCTGAGCAACGTTTGCTGGAGAGACTGGAGCCGGGAGATTTGTTCGGTTTTCCTGCTTTGTTGACTCATCGTCCTATCACCAATCGTCTGCGAGTATTGCAAGATGGTCTGCTGCTGGTCATGAGGCAATCGGACTTTGACTCGCTGTGCGCCAAGAATAAAGCATTTGCTGACTACTTTCGTCAGGCGCTGAATCAGCGACTCTTGCTGGAATCACGTCAGGATTTGGTGGCTGACTGGAGTCAGAAGCGGGTCAGTGATCTACTGGATCGTGACTTGGTTAAGGTAGAACCGGGGTTGCCGGTGGCAGAAGCCGCGGCGCTGATGCGTGAGCATAAGGTGTCGTCGCTGTTGGTGGTAGAACAGCAGCAATTGATTGGTATGTTAACCGATCGAGATTTGCGCAACCGGGTGGTGGCAGAACGTGTGGAACTGGACCGGCCGGTGAGCGATTTTATGTCATCGCCGGTGGTGAGTGTGGGCAGTCATCAGCTGTTGTTTGATGCGATGCAGACGATGACTGCGCATAACGTACACCATCTGGCCGTGACGAAGGGCGTTAAGCCCGTTGGTGTGATTACCGTTACCGATCTTATCCGTCAACAAAGCAGTGAGCCTTTGTACCTGGTCAGTCAGATTCGCAAGGCCGACTCGGTATCAAGTTTAAGAGCAATCGCTCAACAAGTGCCTGACCACTTATTGCAGTTCGCCAGTCGCATTGTGGATGTACATCGGGTGGGTGACATGCTGGCCAGTTTTACCGATGCGTTTAATAAGCGCCTGATCGAGCTTTACATGGAACAGCACGGTCAACCACCTTGTGCTTATGTCTGGTTATGTTTTGGATCCCAGGCACGACAAGACCAGTCGCTGAGCTCGGATCAGGATAATGCTCTGCTTCTGGACAACAGCGCCAACGAAGTGGACAAAGCCTGGTTTACCGGTATGGCCGAGTTTGTCTGTCAGGGGCTGGCTGAATGTGGTCTTAAATTGTGTAATGGCAATATTATGGCGTCTAATCCCGAACTTCGCCTCACATTGGATCAGTGGCTGGCAAGATTCAAGCGCTGGATTAATGAGCCGGACAAAGACGCTCTGATGAGAACGAATATTTTTTTCGATCGCAGAGCGCTGTGCGGCGAAGGCCGATTGTTTGAACAGCTAAACCGACAGGTCGCGACGATGGCGTCAGACAATGCCATTTTCCTGGCTAATTTGGCGGCCAATACGGCGTCTGAGGCGGTGCCTATTGGGCTGTTTAATCGTTTCCGTACCCACGAACTGGCCGATCACCGGGATGTGATCGATATAAAAAAACAAGGCGTGGCGATTCTCAATAATATCGTACGTCTTTATAGTCTCGCCCATGAAATCAGCGATTGCGCAACGCCTGAGCGCATTCAGCGCCTTATTGAGCAGGGGCACGTCAATCCTGGTGACGGTAAAAACTGGCTGGCCTGTTGGCGGTTTTTGGTGCAGCTGCGGCTGGAACATCAGTTAACCTATGGCCGTAAGGATAACCTGATTGAGCCCAGTCAACTGGATTCGCTACAACGACGCCAGCTTAAAACCGCCTTTAAGCTGGTTAAGGAAGCTCAGGAGGGGGTTGCCTTACACTTTTCACGAGGAGCCTTCTGATGAGCTGGTTAGATGGTCTGGTTAAGTGGCTTCAACGCCCGACAAGCTTAAATGACTGGCGAAACCGGCACTATCTGGCGGTAGATTTAGAACTGACCGGATTGTCTCCTGATAGCGATAAAATCCTATCCATTGGGTGGGTGGCCTATGACTCTTGCGGTATTGACCTGTCTACGGCCAGGGAAGTGATTATAGAAGGTGAATTTGAGTTGGGTCAGAGTCCTGCAATCCACGGTTTAACGCAGTCTGATCTGGTCGCAGGGGTACAGCTGTGCGATGCCTTGAATTCGTTGTTGTCGGCTGTGTCAGAGAGGGCTGACACTGTCCTGGTGTTTCATCACGCAGCGTTGGACTGGGCCTTTTTGCACCAGGCCCTGGAGAGTTGTCAGTTACCATCAGGGCAGTGGGATATCGTCGATACCATGGTGACCGAGAAGTGGCTTCTGACAAGACAGGGGCGTGAGTCTCAGAGTGTCAGCCTGGATGCGTGCCGAAAGCGCTACGGCCTGGATGAACACCCGGCCCATTCGGCAATGGAGGATGCCCTGGCCACCGCCGAATTGATGCTACATCAGTGTCACCGGTTCGCCAATGGACCTTATCGGTATGTCCCGTCATCGGGGTAGTCTGGTTCGATCATAGTGCTATGAATGTCAGGGCTTTTTCGGAAAGGTTTTAGAGGCAAGCTGAGTGATAAGTCATACGTATGGAAGCAATGTTAGCGAGTCAGAGTAGCACTTGTTTTCTGCTGATAAGGCGAGCGTGACTACATGCAGGTAAAACTCGCAATACTTGCATTTTGCACTCAGCGACTAACAATCAAGAAAGGATTCTATCGCGGAGACAGTCATGCGAGTGGTGCAACATCAGGCTGAGATGATCGGCAACACGGATCTATTGCGGGTTCGTTCCTTATCAGAGTTAACCGGCTGTAATATCTATTTGAAGTGCGAGTTCCAAAACCCTGGTGGTTCGGTTAAGGACAGGGCCGCGTTGCAGATGGTCAAAGATGCCATCGAGCGTGAGGAACTCAAACCCGGCATGACCATTGTCGAGGGCACGGCGGGCAATACAGGCATTGGTCTGGCACTGGTGGCGAAGGCTTTCGGCATGCAGATGCTGGCGGTGATGCCCAATGATCAAGCTAAGGAAAAAGAGCGCATGATCGAGCTTTACGGTGGGAAGTTGATGACCGTGGATCCGTGTCCCTTTAGCAACCAGAACCACTTTTACCACCGCGCCCGTAAGCTGGCCGAGCAACATAAGGACCATTGGTGGGCGAATCAGTTTGAGAATACCGCCAATACCAAAGCCCACTACCTGCATACCGGGCCCGAGATCTGGCAACAGTTAGAAGGCAACCTGGATATTCTGGTCAGTGTGGCAGGTACCGGCGGTACCATTGCCGGTAATTCTCAATATCTGAAAGAGCAGGATGAAAGCGTACAGGTCTGGTTGGTGGATCCCGATGGTTCGGGCCTGTATCAGTATATGAAAAGCGGAGAGTTTAAGAGTCATGGTGGCTCCATTACCGAAGGCATAGGCATTATGCGGCTGGTGGACAACTTTCGTCAGGCAAAGGTGGACAAGGCGGTTAATCTGCCAGATAAGGATATTGTGGCATTGTCACGTTATGTGCGTAACAAAGACGGAATCGTGCTTGGTAGTAGCTCAGCGTTGAATGTAGCCGGTGCCTTATGCGCGGCGCTGCAATCCGGGCCGGGCAACAATATTGTTACCTTTGCCTGTGATCTGGGCGAGCGTTCCGCCTCGAAACTCTACAATACCAGCTATTTACAACAGCGTGGCCTACTCGACTTTGATAAGGATATCAAACACTTAATAGAACGCTATCAAAGTCAGGCTATGACCGATCAAATTGTCAGTAAATTTTAATCCTAATGGCATCCACACCAGAGGGGTTTTCAGGTATGATGCGCGGCTGTTTTGAGCGAGCGAATATTAGCAGCAGGCTTGGAGTGACGCCCTATGAGCACAGTGTATCTGAATGGCGAGTTTATGCCGATGACGGAGGCGAAAATTTCGCCCATGGACCGTGGCTTTTTGTTTGGTGATGGCATTTACGAAGTCGTGCCCTCGTATAGCGGCAAATTGGTGGGTTTTGAGCCTCATATCCGGCGGATGCAGGACGGCCTGACGGCGCTGGAAATCGAACAGCCGTTAACATTGGAGCAGTGGCGTACACTGACCGAGACCTTGCTGGAGAAAAATGGCGGCGGTGATCTGGGCGTATACATGCATGTTAGTCGCGGCGCGGATATTAAACGTGCTCATGGTTATCCGGCCAGTGTTAAACCTACGGTATTTGCCTTTACCTTTGAGATACCCTCAGAGCCAGTGGCAGACTTAGACAAGGTGAAAACCTATAAGGCGGTCACCGAACAGGACTTACGCTGGCAGCGTTGTAATATTAAGTCCACCGCGCTTTTGGGCAATGTGATGCATTATCAGGCCAGCCAGCGCAGCGGGGCAGGCGAGACTATCCTGTTCAATCGCCATAATGAGCTGACCGAGGCTGCATCCTGCAATGTGTTTGTGGTGAAGAACGGCGTGATTGCGACTCCTCCTCTAGATCATCAGATTCTGCCGGGGATTACCCGTCATATTTTGTTGGATGTTTTGCGTCAGGACGGTTCTTTACCTGTAGAAGAGCGCACGATCGACATGGATGAAGTAAAAAATGCCGATGAAATCTGGCTTACCAGCTCCAGTAAGGAGATTGCCCCGGTGGTTGAACTGGACGGTAAGCCGGTAGGCAATGGCAAGGTCGGTTCGGTCTGGCTGGCTGCCCAGCGGCTGTTTAGTGAGTGTAAATATAACTACTAAACGCTCTGTCTAAGAAGATCGTTGACGTAACGGCCCGCTGACGCGGGCTTTGTTATATCAGTCCGTACAGGCTTTATGTTATCTGTTGCTGTAGCTGATGACTCTGTTTGGGGGCCAATGTATAGCCCTGAGTGACAGCCGCTTCGATACACACAAAGCATTGATAGCCGTTATCCGGCATGTCGCTCATTTGCTGACTTTTATTGGACCAGGGGTTCCAGACAACAATGCTGTCGTGGCCCGATTGCAGCAACTGCATAGGGTGAGCAGGACTTTGGAGGCGGACGCGTTCAGGCATTGTCAGATGCACCCGGTCCATCTCACCACTAATCCGGTAAGGATGGGGAGTTGGCTTAATCCGACCACTGTCCAACTTGTCCTTATAGTCGCCGCTGAGTCCCTCAATCACACACTGAGTCACATCTTCTGCCGCCAGGTAGCTATGCAAAGCCGCGCCATAAGACAAGGGATTATCGCCAATATTAGTGGTGGTCAGGGTTACTGTGAGTGACCGACCCACTCTTACCTCCAGTTCCAGCTCAGCCTGACCGTCAAACCCTTCGTTTAAGGTGGTATGTGGGGCCAGCCGCAAGGTGGTTTGCTCATCGGCTTCGTCGATGCTCAAAAGCTGCCAGTTTTGATTGCGTACATAGCCGTGGGCTGGCAGTTCAGGCTGACTAGGATGATCGCCAAACCAGGGCCAGCAAATGGGAATGCCACCACGGATGGCTTTACTTCCATCCAGCACGGCCTTATCGCTGAGCCACAGCCGTTCTTGTTCGTCGTGTTTGGGCATAAAACCCAGCACATGACCACCGAACAGGCTCATTCGGGCTATGGCATGGGCGTTTTCAATTTTAAGAATATCAACGCCGGTGTCCGAGGACTCCAAATGCACATCTTGGCTGTGTTCTAATGACATGACGTTTCCTTTTGCCTAAATCAATCGTTCGCGACAGACAAAAAAGGCGGTATCGCACCGCCTTTATAATTACGCACTGTCTGGCCTGTGCTGCTTATAGACTAAGCCAGTACTGGGCATTGTCCAGCATACGATTGCTAAAGCCCCATTCGTTATCATACCAGGACATCACTTTTACCAGATTGCCCTGAACCTTGGTTTGAGTCTTGTCAAACACCGATGAGGCCGGGTTATGGTTAAAGTCCACGGATACCAGAGGCTGATCATTAATTTGCAGCACTTCGCTCATGGGGGACTGATTGGCCGCTTCTTCGATAATCTGGTTGACTTCGTCTACGCTGGTATCGCGACTGGCGATAAAGCTTAAGTCTACCAAAGATACGTTCAGCGTAGGCACTCGCACGGCCATACCATCAAACTTACCAGCCAGTTCGGGGATCACCAGTCCTACCGCTTTAGCTGCGCCGGTGCTGGCCGGAATCATTGAGTGAGCGGCGGCACGGGCACGCCGCACATCGGTGTGATACACATCGCTCAGGCGCTGGTCGTTGGTGTAGGCATGGATGGTGGTCATCAGGCCTTTGTCGATGCCCAGCTTGTCATTCAAAGGTTTAGCGATGGGGGACAGGCAGTTGGTGGTACATGAGGCGTTGGAGATGACGGTCATGTCCTTGGTCAGTACCTCATGATTCACACCGTAGACCACGGTGGCATCCACTTCCTTGCCAGGCGCCGAGATAATGACTTTCTTAGCACCAGCCTTGATGTGCTTCTCGGCGTCGGCTTTCTTGGTGAATAAACCGGTACACTCAAAGACCACATCGATGTTCAGCTTGCCCCAGGGCAGGTCGGCGGGGTTGCGCTCGGAAAAAGTCAGGATTTTATCGTCGTTGACATAGATGGCTTCATCGTCGTGGTCCACCTTAGCATTGAAGGTACCATGGGCAGTATCGTACTTGGTCAGGTGAGCATTGATGGCTGCATCGCCCAGGTCATTGATGGCCACAATCTTCAAGTCATAGTGTTTTTCTGCTTCATAAAGAGCACGCAGGACGTTACGGCCGATACGTCCAAAACCGTTGATAGCTACGTTAATCGCCATGATAAAAGTCCTCATTCTTGGTTAAATGAAAATAAATTACAAAAATTATGGATCAAACCGCGCTTAAAGACAAATTAGTCGACAAGTTTTGTTGTTAAATTACATTTTTGTTGCATACGTTTGCAATGGATAAAGCCGTGCATTTGGCTTTGGTATCTACTATGTTACGGCCTTAATTAAACATAGCTGAACCTTCCCAAAGGTGTTCGCAGACAACGCACAAAGGATGAATCAATGACAGCGCCATTTGTCGAAAAGCTGAGTGAATTACGCGGTATTGAATCCGGCTTTATTGATGCCTGGGGTGAACCGGCCGAGGTGACCGATGAAACCAAGGCCAAATTGTTAAAGGCCATGGGTTACCCGGTGGATGATGAAACTGCCTTACAGCAGAAGGTAGAGCAGGAAAGCCGGCAAAACTGGATGCGACCTTTGGACCCGGTTCAGGTTAATCGGTCCGGTGAGTCATTGATGGTGGCGTTGCGCTTGCCTATCGAGCTGGTGAACGATGATTTTACGCTGGCGTTGACAACAGAGCAGGGTAGCACAATGACCCAGACCTTTGTGCCTGCCGATGGGGAGTTAATCAACGCCACTCATATTGATGAGGTAGAGTTTCAGGAATATATTCTTGAGTTAGACGCGGAGCCTGGATTGGGCTACCACGAATTGAAGCTCAAAGCCGAAGACGGTGATGAGATTGCTTCCATGCGACTGATTATCGCGCCCAGGCAGTGCTTTAAGCAGCCTGAGATTGAGCAGGGTCAGAAAGTCTGGGGCTTGAGCGTGCAGCTTTATTGCTTGCGCAGTGAACGTAACTGGGGCATCGGCGATTTTACCGATCTGAAGAAACTGATCGCCGAATCGGCCCAGCGTGGCGCGCATTTTATCGGTTTGAATCCCATTCATGCCTTGTATCCGGCTAACCCCGACTCCTGTAGTCCTTATGGGCCCTCGTCCCGTCGCTGGCTGAACTTTGTGTATATCGATCCGGCTGCTATTGAAGGTTATGACAGCGATGAAGTGCAGCAATTAGTGAAGTCTGCGGATTTTCAGCAGCGTCTGGAACACGCCCGCTCGGTGGAATATGTGGACTATGAAGCGGTTGTAAGTCTGAAGCTGGAGGTGTTAAACCGGCTTTATGCTTATTATGCCAGTCAGTTCCTCAAAGGCCGTAGCAAGCAAAACCGTGCCTTTAAAGCCTTTGTGGATGAGGGGGGGGAGAGCCTGGATATGCTGGCGACCTTCGATGCCCTGCAAGAGAAACTTAAGGCTGAAGGCAAGGACTTCTGGGGCTGGCCGGTTTTTCCCAAAGAGTATAAAGAATATCATCAGCCGGCGGTGCAAAAATTCCGTAAGGCGAATCAGGACCGGATCCAGTTTTACCTGTTCCTGCAATGGCAGGCGGCACTGCAGCTGCAACAGGCCCACGAGACTGCTGAACATCACGATATGGCCATCGGGATTTATCGCGATCTGGCCGTGGGTGTGAGCGAGGGAAGTGCGGAAATTTGGGGTAATAAAGCGCTCTACGCGGTGGATGCCAGCGTTGGCGCGCCGCCAGATATCTTGGGGCCTTTAGGACAAAACTGGGGCCTTCCGCCAATGGACCCGGTACAGCTGTATAATCAGCAGTATCAACCCATTATCGATCTGTTCTCCTCCAATATGGCCTCCTGTGGTGCCCTGCGCATCGACCATGTGATGGCGCTACTGCGCCTGTGGTGGGTTGCTAAGGGCGATAGTGCCAAACAGGGCGGTTATGTGTCTTATCCGGTGGACGATCTGCTGGGTATTTTGGCGCTGGAAAGTCAGCGTCACCAGACGCTGGTGATCGGTGAGGATCTTGGCACGGTGCCAGAGGAAATCCGCGCTAAGCTGCAGGATAATGGTATTCACTCCTATCGGGTATTCTTTTTCGAGCAGGCCGAGGACGGCGGTTTCTTCTCGCCCAGCCATTATCCCGAGCAGTCCATGTCTACGCTGACCACTCATGACATGCCCACCCTCATAGGCTTCTGGCACTGCCTGGATCTGGAATTAGGTAAGCAGCTGAACATGTATCCTTCCGACGAAGTATTGGCGTCGTTGTATCAGGATCGCCATGAGAATAAGCAACGAATCCTGGATACGCTGCACGGTCATGGCTCCATTTCTGATAATGTAGGACACCATGTGGATCATGTGGGGATGAGTCAGGAGTTGAACTATGGCATGCAAAAGCATATGGCCACCGGCTCCAGCGCCCTGCTAAGCTTACAGCTGGAAGATTGGTTGCAGATGGACAAACCGGTCAATATTCCCGGTACCAGCGATGAGTATCCCAACTGGCGGCGTAAGCTGAGCCGGAACCTGGAAGACATCTTTACCGATTCTGACATTAATCAACTGGCAGAGGCGTTGACTCAGGCTCGTCAACAGGCCAGCCAGCAATAATAACAATCAGATAGCCCGGTCAGCTCAGGGCTGTTGCTTTATAAGGTGGTAATATGCAGATAGAGCAATTGCGGCAGGCGACATGCGCCCATCCATTCAGTGGCCTGGGGCCAAGATGTAATGAAATGGGGGCCAGGATCACGGTATGGATACCGGGCGCCACAGCCGTGGAAGCCATTGAGCTGGAGACCGGGCAATCGTTAGGACAGTTGCAGCAGGAAGGTGATACGGCCTTATTCAGCGGGGGCTTCGGTGATCGGCAGCAACTGCCATTGTACAAGCTGGCGGTCACTACCGAAGACGGCCAGTTTGAACGCATCGACCCTTATCAGTTTACCGAGCAGGCCTATCATGCGGTGCACTATGTGGATCACGCACCGGAAAACATCTACAACCAGCTTGGTGCCCAGTATCTGCAGTTGGATGTGGGCTTGCCTGAGCCTATTAGCGGCACCCGTTTCGCGGTGTATGCGCCTAACGCTTCGGCGGTGTCCATCATTGGTGATTTTAACTGGTGGGACGGTTCGGCTCACCCCATGGAAAAAACCGACTTAGGTTACTGGGTGTTGTTTGTGCCGGGCATCGAACCCGGTACCAAGTATAAATATCAAATCAAAGATCGCTTTGGCCACGCATTGCCCCATAAGGCGGACCCGGTTGGTTTTTACGCTGAACAGTATCCTTCTCATGCGTCTATGGTCTACGACCACAGCCAGTATCAGTGGCAGGATCAGGATTGGCTGAATACTCAAACCAGGCAGGATAAATACCACCGGCCCATGAGCATCTATGAGGTGCATTTAGGGTCATGGCGGCGCCCGGGGGATAACCCTGACGGCTATTTGAGTTATCGGGAGCTGGTGGACCAGCTTATCCCCTACGTTAAAGAGATGGGCTATACCCACATTGAGACGCTACCGGTATCCGAGTACCCGTTTGACGGCTCCTGGGGTTATCAACCAGTGGGACTGTTTGCGCCTACCAGTCGTTTTGGTAATCCCGATGACTTTAAATATTTTGTGGACCAGTGCCACCAAAATGGCATCGGCGTCATTATTGACTGGGTACCGGCTCACTTCCCAGAGGATGGCCATGGCCTTGCCCGCTTCGATGGCACGCATGTATACGAATATGAGGACCCGCGCAAAGGCTGGCACCCGGACTGGAACTCGTGCATCTACGACTTTGGAAAAGACACGGTTCGTCAGTTCCTGGTAGCCAACGCTCTGTACTGGTTCGACAAATTCCATGTGGATGGTCTCAGGGTGGATGCGGTGGCCTCCATGCTGTATCTGGATTACTCCCGGGAGGAGGGCGAATGGATTCCCAACGTGGATGGTGGCAATCAGAACTATGAAGCCATCAGTTTCCTGAAGTGGGTAAACGAAGAGGTCTATGGCAAGTACCCCTATGCCATGACTATTGCTGAAGAGTCCACTTCCTTTCCCAAGGTATCGCGGCCTGTGTTTGAAGGTGGCCTGGGCTTTGGCTTTAAGTGGAACATGGGCTGGATGCATGATTCGCTGCACTATATCGCCAAAGACCCGGCTTATCGTCGCTACCACCATAATGAGGTCACTTTCTCAATGGTGTATGCTTTCGATGAGAATTTTGTGCTGCCTCTGTCTCATGATGAAGTTGTACATGGTAAGGGATCTATCTTGCGCAAGATGCCCGGTGATGAATGGCAGCAGGCAGCCAATCAGCGCTGTTATGCGGGGTTTATGTATGGCCACCCCGGCAAGAAGCTGAACTTCATGGGCAACGAACTCGGACAGTCAGCCGAGTGGAATCACGACGCTCAGTTACAATG
Source organism: Saliniradius amylolyticus (assembly GCF_003143555.1). Taxonomy (NCBI): domain Bacteria; kingdom Pseudomonadati; phylum Pseudomonadota; class Gammaproteobacteria; order Alteromonadales; family Alteromonadaceae; genus Saliniradius; species Saliniradius amylolyticus. Next base: position 1,793,458 of record NZ_CP029347.1, on the reverse strand, counting down.
GCATTTACTGGAGTTTGATAAGCATCAGGGCATTCAGCGATTGTATCGGGACCTTAACCATCTGTATCGAGAGTATCCGGCGCTACATGAAGGGGATCACGAGCCTCAGGGCTTCGAGTGGATCGATCATCAAAATGCCGAGCAGAGCGTGGTCAGCTTCGTGCGAAAATCCCGTAATGCTAAACAACACCTGTACGTGGTGAGCAACTTTACGCCAGTGCCTTATGACGACTTCCGCCTGGGGGTGCTGGGTAATGGCCGCTATCGAATCGTGTTGGATACCGACGCCGAGGAGTACTGGGGCAGCGGCTATGCCGCCAATACATCCGTTCGTTTTGACGATGAGGGATGGCATCATAAACCCCATTCGGTTCACCTGAATCTGCCACCGCTGGCAACGGTATTTATCCTCTGTGAGTCCGATGACTAAGTCAGAGCTGGCCGTTACCGGCGGCCGTCCCGGGCCACTGGGGGCTCAGCTGACTCAGGACGGTTGTAATTTTGCCGTCCATGCGCCATTGGCTGATGGGGTGCGCCTGTGCCTATATCATCCGGATACCGAAGAATTACTGCAGGTGCTGGATCTGCCGCAGAAATCTGGCAAAGTCTGGCATGGGCATGTGGCTGGAGTCGGACCGGGGATGCTCTATGGCTACCGGACTCTGGGCCGGTTTGAAGCCGATAAAGGGCTATTGTTCGATGCCGAAAAGCTGCTTATCGACCCCTATGCGGTGCGTCTGAACCGACCTATCAACTGGGACCGGCGTCAGTATCAGCAAGACTCCGCTTTTATGATACCCAAGGCGGTGGTGACCGAGCCTGTTGCCGATTACGATGCCAGTGCCAAACCCCTTCAAGGGGACGATCAGAGAATTATTTACGAGGCCCATGTTAAGGGCCTGAGCCAACAGCATCCCGAGGTCCCGGAGACGCTAAGAGGCACCTATCTGGGCGCTTGTCATCCGGCGGTACTGAAACACCTGACCAGTCTGGGCGTTACCGCCATACAGTTCTTACCTATCGCCGCTTTTATGCCAGAGCCCTATATTACCGACAAGGGCCTGACCAATTACTGGGGCTATAATACGGTGAATTTTTTTGCGCCCGATGCCCGCTATGCCCAGCGTGACCCGCTCGCTGAATGTCGCAAAATGGTTCAGACTTTTCACGATCACGGTATCGAGGTGATTCTGGATGTGGTGTTCAATCATACCGCCGAGGGGGGAACCGAGGGGCCGGTCCTGTCTTTGAAGGGGTTTGATAACCGAGGCTGCTATCTGTTTGAACGGGATGAAATGGGCGATTGGGACTATCGGCGATACCGTAATAACTCGGGCTGCGGTAACAGCGTCAATATGGCTACCCCGTTTATGCTGAGGCTGGTGATGGACGCGCTCAGGTTCTGGGTACAGAAGATTGGTGTGGACGGCTTTCGCTTCGACCTGGCGGCCAGTTTAGGACGAGATCCGGAAGAGTTTACTCCTCAGGCCGGTTTTTTCAGAGCATTAAGGCAGGATCCCGTGTTGTCTGAGGCTGTGCTGATTGCAGAGCCCTGGGATATTGGCGTAGGTGGGTATCGTTTGGGGCAGTTTCCGTCCCACTGGCATGAGGTTAACGATAAGTACCGGGATACGGTAAGAGCCTTCTGGCGCGGCGATAAGGGATTGACGGCTGAGTTTGCCACACGTCTGTTAGGCTCGCGGGATGTATTTCACAAGGGCCACCGCAGCATTCACAGCTCGGTGAATAATATTACCTATCATGATGGCTTTACCCTTCAGGATCTGGTCAGCTACACCGAGCGGCATAATCAGGCCAATGGCGAGCAAAACCGTGACGGCCATGGGCACAACTTGTCCGCTAACTACGGTCATGAGGGAGAGACTCGCGATGTGGAGATTCTGGAGCTGCGTGAACGGCAGAAGCGTAATCTGTTTGCGACCCTGATTTTCTCTCAGGGCACGCCGCATATCCTAGGGGGAGATGAGCTCAGCCGCACCCAGAAAGGGAATAATAATGCGTATTGTCAGGACAATGACATCAGCTGGTTTGACTGGCAGTTAAACCAACGTAAACAGGATTTTCTGTCGTTTTGCCAGCGGGTCATTCAACTGAGACGCCGCAGTCGGCTGCTCAGTCACCTGAACCTGCACGATGATCCCTATTCCAATCAGTACAATGTGGCAAAGATAGGTTGGTATCGGCCTGATGGGGCACGCAAGGTGGTGGATGACTGGCACGATGTTAATAATCAGGCTTTTGCCGTGGCGCTGAGGGGTGAGGCCAGTTACAACGAGCACTGGCTGCTTTTGATCAACGCCAGCGAACATGATGTGGACTTTCAATTGCCGGACACCGACGGTGGCTGGAATCTGATGCTGGATACGCGCTATGCCCAGCCGGCCCATATGCCCGATCAAATCACTCAAGAAACGTTTAATCTGTCTTACCGCAGTTTGTGCCTGTTTAAAGGCTGATGACTACCGGTAAGTTACAAGCCGAGCCAGAGCGTGTATAATCGCCGCCAATTTTCTCCCGGGGCAGTCGCCCAAGGGCAAAATGGCATCAACAAACAGGACAAACAGATGACGCGAGATTCCCAGCGCTGCGACATTGGTTTTATTGGCTTAGGGGTAATGGGTAAAAACCTGACCCTGAATCTGGCCGACCACGGCTATCGTATTGCTTGCTTTGATTTGGACCAGTCGAAAGTCGACGCCATTCAGGAGCAAGACGCCAAAGAGCGCGGTGACGCGCCGCCTCGGGTGGTGGGTTGCCGCTCCTACACCGAACTGCTGGGTAAACTTGAAGCGCCCCATCTGATCATTTTGTCGGTCCCTGCCGGGGAGCCGGTAGACCATGTGTGTAACCATCTGATCGACGCCGGCATCGGTGCCGACGATATCGTGGTGGATACTGGCAACAGCCTGTGGACGGACTCCGTTGAGCGAGAACAGCGCTACAAAGGCAAGTTTATTTTCTTTTCTACTGCGGTCTCAGGCGGTGAGGTAGGGGCCCGGTTCGGCGCTTCCCTGATGCCTTCCGGCGACCCTTATGCCTGGACTCGTATCGAGCCGGTATTGCATGCCATTGCTGCCAAGGTGGACCCGAAGACCGGTAAACCGCTGGAGTCGTTCGAGCCCGGCAAGCCAGTAACCGAAGGCGAACCTTGCGCCACGTACATCGGCCCTGTGGGCGCGGGTCACTATGTGAAGATGGTGCACAACGGCATCGAATACGCCGATATGCAGCTTATTTGTGAGGCTTATCATGTGATGCGTTCGGGCCTGGGGATGACGCCGGTGGAAGTGGCCAGGATCTTCCGTCAGTGGGATAAAGGAGTACTGAACTCCTACCTGATGGGCATCAGTGCAGAGGTGCTGGAGAAGGTGGACGATGAGACCGGTCAGCCGCTGGTGGATGTGATCATGGACAAAGCCGGGCAAAAAGGCACCGGACTTTGGACTGCGGTGAGCGCGCTGCAGGTGGGCAGTCCCGCCCAGACTATCGCTCAGGCGGTGTTTGCGCGCAGTATTTCGAGCCTGAAGGACGAACGGGTGAGAGCCAAGGCGATGCTGCCAGGTATGGAGACTCCCAAGGTGGATGACAAGCAGCGTGATAAGGCCATCCAGGCACTGCATGATGCGCTTTATTGCTCTAAGATCTGCGTCTACGCGCAGGGCTTCCAGTTAATGGAACTGGCGTCTCAGGAACATGGCTGGGAATTGGATTTTGCCGAGATCGCCAAGATCTGGCGTGCCGGTTGTATCATTCGTGCGGTGTTCCTGCAGTCTATTACCCAGGCCTATGAGCAGAATGACGAGTTGGCCAATTTGCTGCTGGACCCCTTCTTTGCCAGTCAGATTCAGGAGTTCCAGGGCAACTGGCGTCGCGCTGTCGCTGATGCCACCTTGATGGGGATCCCGTGTTCGGCCATGTCTTCAGCTCTGAATTACTATGACTCTTACCGCTGTGATGTGCTGCCAGCCAGCCTGTTGCAAGGCCAGCGGGACTACTTCGGGGCTCATACTTTTGAGCGGGTGGATAAGCCGGAAGGCCGTAAATTCCATATTGAATGGAGTCAGCCCGGCCAGCCACAGGTCGCCATTAAGCGCTAGTAGGACATTAAAATTGGAAAAAGGCTGACCTTTGTGTCAGCCTTTTTTGTATCGGTTCGACAACTTCAACCTTCTTATGACCAAAACAGAGCAGCAATGGCGTGACCAACTTACCGACGAAGAGTATCGGGTCTGCCGACAGAAGGGCACTGAGGCGCCGTTTTCTGGTGACCTGTTAGATAACGAGGCCACCGGGCATTATATCTGCACCTGTTGTGGCGCTCGTCTGTTTGAATCGGACACTAAGTTCGATGCGGGCTGTGGCTGGCCGTCATTTTTTGAGGAGTCGCCCGAGGGCAATGTGGCCTATCAGGAGGATCGCAGCCATGGCATGATACGCACTGAGATTTTGTGTCAGCAGTGTGATGCCCATTTAGGCCATGTCTTTCCCGATGGACCGCCGCCGACAGGTAAGCGCTATTGCGTGAACTCGGTATCGATGAAATTTATCCCCACAGGTAATGAAAGTTAATTTCACTTTTACCTGCCTGTGTCAGTAACTAGTGGCATGTTATTGACGATGTGCAGCAAAAAGGCCTGTATTGAACGCTGCCCTGAATCTAAACCGGTAAAAAATTACCGATAAAACCCTTCTTATTCTGCTTTATTAGTAAATTCTGAAAATTTATACCAATTTGTTGTTAGCAGTGGCTTTCTTTAGAATAGCGCCCGCCTGATGCTGGGTCATAACACCATTAACCCGCTTGGCTCAGGCGCTGTTCCCTACCATTATGAAAGTGAAGGCTAGTGCATGAATCATCAACATGAACAAGAGCTGTTAAACAGTTGGCAAGAACGTCAGGAATACGCCGAGCAGATGCAGCCGCTGCTGGGCAAGTTACACCGTGATAAATCGGTGGAAGTGACGCTTTATGGCCGCCCCTTATTAGGCGCCAACACCATCGATATTATCAAGGCCCACCGCACTGTGCGTCTGCACACCGGCAATAAACTGCGTTTGCGGGAGAGCTGGCCTTTGCTGGAGGCACTCAGCGAGATGAACCTGAAGCCGGCACAGGTGGATCTGGGCAAGCTGGCCTATCACTACCATTATGGTGATAAGGCGCAGGGTCGGGACATAACCACTTACCTGCAACAAGAGCTGGCCGACATTATCGGCGATGACACTGAGAATAAGCCGCAGGACGTCGTTTTGTATGGTTTTGGTCGTATTGGCCGGCTGTTGGCTCGGTTGCTGATCGAGCGCCATGGCAAAAATAATAAACTGCGCTTAAAAGCCATTGTGGTAAGAGGTGGCCGTGAAGGCGATCTGGAGAAACGCGCCAGCCTGCTGCGCCGCGATTCAGTGCATGGTCCCTTTAACGGCAGTATTACCGTGGATCACGAGCGCAAGGCCATCAAGGCTAATGGCGCCTACATTCAGGTGATCTACGCCAACAGTCCCGACGAGGTTGACTATACCCAATATGGCATCGATGACGCTATTGTGGTGGATAATACCGGCATGTGGCGTGATGAAGAGGGGCTGGGCCTGCACCTTAAGTCAAAGGGTGCTAAGAAGGTGCTGCTCACTGCGCCGGGCAAAGGCGATATAAAAAATATCGTGCATGGCGTAAACCATGGCGATATCAGTGCCGATGATGCCATCCTGTCGGCGGCAAGTTGCACCACCAATGCTATTACTCCGGTATTGAAAGCACTGGATGAGCACTACGGCATCACCAATGGTCACGTGGAAACGGTGCATTCTTTTACGAATGACCAGAACCTGATCGATAACTATCACAAGGCCGATCGTCGTGGACGGGCTGCGCCTCTGAACATGGTGATCACCGAAACCGGTGCCGCAAAGGCGGTCGCCAAGGCTTATCCGAAGCTGTCGGGCAAACTGACCGGTAACGCCATTCGCGTGCCCACGCCGAACGTGTCTTTGGCGATTCTGAATCTGAATCTGGCTAAGTCCACCGACAAAGACGGCATCAACGAATTTTTGCGTAACACAGCGCTGTTTTCGGAGCTGCAAAACCAGATCGACTTCACGGCTTCTACCGAGTTGGTGTCTACCGACTTAGTCGGCTCCCGTTATGCCTCGGTGGTGGATTCACAGGCGACGATCGTGTCTGAGGATCGCGCGACGCTCTATGTGTGGTATGACAATGAGTTTGGTTACAGCTGCCAGGTGATGCGCATCGTTCAGGATATGGCCGGTCAGCAGATCCCGACTTTGCCGGTATGGGGCCTGGAAAGTTAAGTCTGACAGAGCATCAGCAAAAGCCGCGGCCAGATAGGGCGCGGCTTTTTTATATCCGGTTGTCTATTCGACGGGCTCTCGACTAAGGTTTAGTTAAAGCCATTGAACCGGGAGTCATTATGCTGGTGTTCGGCAGTACTCAGGAAACCCTGCCTATTACCGTGGAACTGGATCCCACCTCAGGCCTTCCACTGCTCGAAGAAAGACACGCAATCCTACAGTATATATTGGCCTATCTGGCTGTGCCGTATTCCATCGCGGATTACGGCTGCGGCAAGAAGGTCAGCCTGCTCATCGAGCAGCTATTACAGTTGAATATCCCCGCCTATGCCCTCGGGCGGGCGTTAATCATGGAGCCAGACTTATCCCCTGAAGCTTTGAAAACGCATCACTGGCAGCGCCGCAAAAGTGCTTTGTCGGTGGACAATCCGCTGGCCGACAAGTTGGACTTACAGGACCCAAGATTGCAAAGCCTGCTACAGGAGCACTGTCCTCAGGTGGAATTCAAAGGCGAGGCAGTGCAGGTGGGCGACTACAGCTTAACGCCTCAATCCCGTCAATCTTTTGAGCATTGTCGGTCTCATGTAATGGCGGTGATCAGCTTCTGGGATCGGCAGCAAAGGCGGGTGACCCATCAGGCACTGGATCCCAGCCTGAAAAAGGACGATGTGTTTCCCCTGGAGGACAGCCGTGAGCTTCTGCATTGCCCGGACGCACTATTATTCGATGCGCCACTGCTTGGACGCTTTCGTCTGAGTTTTGACTTTCTGACCCCGGGACAAGTCAGACGGGTGGAGTCCTGGCTTGAGGATGACGAAACACTCAGCGAACTGAGCGATGAGCGTCACAACGAGTTGGTGCGCCACCTCACCGGTGCCGAAAAAGACAGCCTGGGTGATCCGGTAACCTGGAGCTATGCGAACAATGCGCGTTTGCCGGGCGATGACAGCGAAGAAGACCATAAGTATTGGCAGATACAGTGTCAGCGCACCGGTGACGGTGAACCTCTGCGGGGGTTAAGACAGAAGCTGTTTCACGAACGTGAGGCGCGCGGAAATAGAGCCTCTGAATACTGCGCCCAGCTTCGAGACAGTCTGACCAAGCTCAGTCTCAAACGAGTCATTGAGCAAGACGCCCTGTGGTCCGTTCGCCACTTACAGCCTTTGGCCGATGTGGCCACACAACTGGTTTATTTTGCCAGCCTGACCCGGCTGGCCAAGCTCTTAAGCCAGGGTAAGCCGCTCTACCAGTGTTTGACCGATAACGATCAGCTTCAGGCATTGCGTGGCTTAGGGGTCAGAGTTCGGCGTCGTATTGATCGGTTGGCAGAGGCCTCGCGCGCAGAGGACGAGCGCATCGACGCCAGAGCGCTCAACCAGGGCTTTACCCGCGCCAGCCTGGAAACCATTCGGCAAATGAACCAGGCCGGGCTGACGGTGTTTGTGGATAAGGTAGGCAATTTGCACGGCTTGTTATTATCGGACAAGGATCGGGATGGGTTGACCCGTGGACAGCTTAGCATCAGGGACCTGACTCAAGATGCCATCGCTCACGGCTCGCACATCGACACGGTCAACGATGCCGGTAAGTTCGATGGGCGCTTAGGCGTGCTGTCGGGTCTGGATACGCTGCACACCTTACACGACCTGAAACGCTATTTCTCGGTGGATAAGGCCTTTGTTGGCCAGCGGCGAGCGTTGGTGACCGCCTATATAGGTGAGGAGATGACGTTTACCGGCAATCAGGTGTCCATGCCCGGCAGCGCCGCCATCGCGGGACGGGCTACGCCCGAACAGGTTCACGGCATGACAAATGCCCAGGGACACGTGTTTAAAGAAAAGCTCGTTGGCATGCTTACCGATCTCAAGCAGGAACAACAACAAGACAGCATCCAGCTGTTTAACGACCTCAATGCCTGTGATGACAGCGACCTGCTAAAAGCCTGCAGTGAACCGCAGGACTTTTATACTCCGAATACCTACGAGCGACACATCGAGCAAGGGCCGATACTGGATCGGGCGGGTGTGCCCACCGCACTGGTTGCGACCATTATGGGAATTCATCAGGAGGACTTCCTGATCGAAGGCGAAAAGGCTGAAATGGCCGCATTGTTACTGGACCATCAGTTTCGGCGCATCACCGAACATGAAAAGGCCAGCGATGCCCGCATTACTGTCGGTATCATAGAGGGCCAGGGCGAGGATAAGTGCAGCGAGAATATTTATCCGGCGCTACGCTGGACCCTCGACGGCGAGATGAATCATGCTGGCGCCACACCGACGCTGGATCGAAAGGACCCCGGTATTGCCGCCGGGCGCCTGGCGCGTTACTTTCTAAACTGGTTTAACGAATCAGATTTAAGCGCCGAGGCTAAGCAAAAGCTCAGGCCTGCTATCGCTAACATCCGGCTCACTCCCGGCACTAATCGTAATGTTATCCCTGGCTCTGTAAGCTTTACCACGGCGCTTGTCAGTGACCACGAGCATCCGAGAAAGTGGGTGACAAGAGCGGCTCGTGAGGATCTGACCCAGACTCTGGAAGGCTATGTGATAGGGACTCTGGGCCGGCGGGTGGAGACCGGCGGAGAAGGCATACGACTATGCCGGGTAGAACCGGTCAGTTACTGCAACAGCTATCACCGGGTACGCCTGACATTGGATTTACGCTGCGCCAGTGAATCGGAAAATCGCCATTGTCTGGATGAGGTCACAGCGGCGGTGCAGCAGATTGAACAGGAGACCGGTGTCACTATTGAGCGTCATGTGCAGCAGCAATTACCGCCTTTTGGATTGGCACGCTCCGGCCAGGTGTTATTAATGGAGCGCAGTTATGGCGGTAGCCACAACCCTCAGGAAACCGAGATGCTGGCGGACATCTTACGCGGGTCGGTGTTACAGCTGGATGCCACCTGCCATTTTTTAGCGCAGCAACGCGGAGACAGCATCAGTCTGTTTGATTATGTGGATGAGATTATGCCGGAGCAATGGCAGTCTCATTTGTCCCGGTACACCAGCGGCGCCCTGCACGATACCTGTAATATCGCCGCCCGGGCACAGCATTCTGATACGATTTAACGCCGTTGATCTTCGAGAGATTATGAGTAAAACAGAGTCGCAAAAGCCAGATTCATCAATCCAGGACTTCGAACCCACTCCCGTGATGCGCAAGGAAGGGTCGGTTGAGCTGGAGGATAACCGCCCCAGCAAGTCGGCACTATTGTGCATCGACTTGCAGTACCTGGGAGCTAAGGAAGGCTATGGCATTTTTGAGGAACACGCAGACTCGGGGGTTTCCGAACAGGCCATTGAGTATTATCTCGACCGGGTGTGGCATGAGGTCGTACCGAACGTGGCCAAGTTGCAAAAGCGCTTTCGTGAGCAGGAATTAGAGGTAATCCACGCTCGTATCCAGAGTTTGACGGCGGATGGACGGGATCGCAGTGCTGAACACAAACGGCTGGGGCTGCATGCTGCGCCGGGGTCAAAGCTGGCTGAGTTTTTACCTGATGTGGCCCCGGAAGACAACGAAATCGTATTTAACAAAACTGCCAGCGGCTTGTTTGCCAGCACCAATATCCATTACGTACTGGGTAATCTTGGGGTGACGGATCTCTACATTGTCGGCGTTTATACCAATGAATGCGTCAGCAGCGCCGTGCGCAGCGCCGCCGATCTGGGCTACCGGGTGACGCTCATCAGTGACGGTACCGCCGCCATTACCCCATCCTTACAAAAATCCACCATATTGACGGTGAAGGAGCGATACGCCAAAGTACGCCAAACCCAAGAGGTGTTGGAGGCCTTAGATAATCTGGACTCCTGACCACTGCAGGAGAACCCGTTCATGTCCACTTCCGTTCACCGAGCACACCGGTTTAAAAATCTGCTGCAATGGACAGTGACGATTATACTGATTCTGGGCGTTTATCTTTGGCAAACCCGGGACTTACTAGACTCCGGCGAGGCAATCGAACAGCATCAATTGCCCACCCTAGGCGGCGGAACCGCTACCTTGCTTGCCGACAACAAGCCCAGCTTAATATATTTTTTTGTCCCCTGGTGTCAGATATGTTCACTGAGTATCGGTAATCTCGAACAGTTCGATGCCGATGAGATTGCCGTCAAGGCGGTGGCACTGGATTATGCTTCTGTAGAGGCGGTGCAGGACTTTGTCGATGAGCATAAGGTTCGGGCAGAAGTGTTATTGGGCCATCAAGCGTTAAAACAGGCCTTTCGCCTGCGCGGCTATCCGACCTATTATATTGTCGATAGCCAGGGCGAAATCCAGGCCAGCGATATGGGGTACAGTTCATCTGTTGGAATGGCAGTACGCCATTGGTTGGCCACAGGCAGGTAAGTGTATCCGTCAGGCGGGTTAGCTTCTGTAATCACAAATATGCTAAATTAACCGCCGATTTGTAATCCCCCTTGCACCTAACGAGAACACAGATAATGAGAATAAGCTGCAATTTTGACAGTGGTAATATCGAGGTGGTTAAGGCCTCGGCGCCCGATGATATTCAACTGACCATCCGGAAGGACAATCAGTCCGAGTTTTATCAGTGGTTTCATTTTCGCCTGGAATCACAGCCCCTGGTGAACCATAAGCTTAAGATTATGGATCTGGCTAAATCGGCTTACCCTGAAGGTTGGAAGGGCTATCAGGCCGTTGCCTCCTATGACCGTAACGAGTGGTTTCGGGTGGATACCGAGTTTGATGGCGACACGCTGACCATCGACTTTACCCCGGAATTTGGCACCGTTTACTTTGCCTATTTCGCCCCTTACTCCTACGAGCGCCATCTGGATTTATTGGCCTGGGCGCAGACGGTTAACGACGATTGCCGCTTGAGCCATTTGGGCGAAACATTAGACGGCCGCGATATCTCCTTGCTTACCATTGGTGAGCCTGACGAAGGCAAAAAGGCTATCTGGGTTACCGCGCGTCAGCATCCGGGCGAAACCATGGCCGAGTGGCTGATTGAGGGATTGTTGGAGCGCTTATTGGATGTCGACGACGGTGTGTCTCGCACCTTACTGGATGAGGCGGTATTCTATGTGGTGCCGAATATGAATCCGGACGGCTCGGTGCGTGGCCATTTGCGTACCAATGCCAAGGGCGTGAACCTGAATCGTGAGTGGGCCGAGCCCTCCAGGGAAAACAGCCCGGAAGTGTACTACGTGATGCAAAAGATGGCTGAAACCGGCGTGGATATGTTCCTGGATGTACACGGCGATGAAGCCCTGCCATACAACTTTGTCGCCGGTAGCGAAGGTCTTCCCGGTTATAACGACAAGCTCGCGGGGCTGGAGCAGCGTTTTAAAGACGCCCTCATTGCCACGACGCCTGAGTTTCAGGATACCTACGGCTATCCCAAGGATAAGCCCGGCGACGCCAACCTGACCGTGGGCTCTAATGGGGTAGGTCATAAGTTTGGTTGTTTGGCCTATACCCTGGAGATGCCGTTTAAAGACAATAATGATCTGCCCGACGTGGTTTATGGCTGGTCACCGGAGCGCAGCCGTAAGCTGGGTGAAGATGTGCTTGTCGCTATTCGTGCGGTTTTGCCACAACTGTAAACAATAACGCCGCCTTCGGGCGGCGCTTTTATAACCATAAACAACAACGATAAATAAAAAAGGGGAATGTGTTGGAAGCCTTTAGTGATTTTCTCAAACTGCTGGATGGACTGCTCGGCGGCTCGGTCTGGTTCCCGTATATACTCTTGGGCGTAGGCCTGTTTTTCACTCTGTATCTGGGCTTTCCTCAGGTACGTTATTTCAAACATGCCTGGTTGGTTGTAACCGGCAAGCTGGACCGCAAAGGAGCGCCCGGTGATACCTCCCACTTTCAGGCTTTGGCAACCGCGTTGTCCGGCACCGTCGGTACCGGCAACATCGGTGGTGTGGCTTTTGCCATCTATTTGGGCGGCCCCGCAGCGTTGTTCTGGATGTGGGCCACGGCCTTTTTGGGTATGACCACCAAGTTTGTGGAAGTGACTCTGTCTCACAAATATCGCATTAAAACCGAAGACGGCACCATGGCCGGAGGCCCCATGTTCTACATGGACCGGCGCTTGAACATGAAGTGGCTGGCAGGGGCTTTTGCCATTGCCACTGTGGTCAGTTCGTTCGGCACCGGTAACCTGCCGCAGAGCAATAACATTGCTATCGGTATCGAATCGACTTTTGGCTTGAGTCCGGCCATTACCGGTGGTGTTCTGGCGGTGTTACTGGCGCTGGTGATCCTGGGTGGTATTCACCGTATTGCTAAAGTCACCTCCAGTATCGTACCGGTAATGTCGGTGATCTACGTGGTGGGTGCGCTGGCGGTGATTTTCTACAATCTGGAAAACATAGGCCCGGCCTTTGGAAGCATCTTCTCGCAGATCTTTACCGGCTCCGCAGCCACCGGTGGTTTCCTGGGAGCGACCATCGCTTATGCCTTTAACCGTGGTGTGAACCGGGGGCTGTTTTCTAACGAAGCCGGTCAGGGTTCGGCTCCTATTGCGCACGCCTCGGCCCGTGCCGATGAGCCGGTGTCTGAAGGTATGGTATCCATTCTGGAGCCCTTTATCGATACCATCCTCATCTGTACCCTCACTGGCTTGGTGATCCTGTCCTCCGGTGTGTGGACCGAGAAACACCTGAATGATTTCGATAAGACCGAAACCAGCATTATTGCCGGTCAGTACTCGGACAAAGACGACGAGGACAAGAACAACCTGTTCTTATACCTGAACGAGGAAAAAGGCCACAATATCGAGATGTACAACGGGACTATCGAAGTGGTCTCCGGCAAAGCGCAGAGTCAGGGCTTCACTATTTTGCATGCTCGCTCGGTCGCCGAAGACGTGCGCTTCCTGTTGTCCGAGGAAGAGGATCTGTATACCGGTAGCCTGGTGATCCAGAACGGTAAGATCCAGAAAGAAAACATCATTCTGCGCGGTAAGTCGCTGATTCACTCGGCGGAGCTGACCACCGAAGCCTTTACCCGGGGTTACTTCGGTGATTACGGTCAGTACATCGTTTCCATCGGCTTGCTGCTGTTTGCGTTTTCGACCGCCATTGCCTGGTCCTACTATGGTGACCGAGCCATTACCTATCTCATTGGTCCTCGGGGTGTGATGCCTTATCGGGTGTTCTATGTTGCAGGCTTTTTCTGGGCTTCGTTCTCTGATACTGCTCTGATCTGGGACATTGCGGCCATCGCCATCGTGTTGATGACCTTGCCTAACTTGTTCGGCATCATGTTACTGCGTAAAGAAATGAAGCAGACGGTCAAGGACTACTGGAGTGACTACGAGAGTAAGCGCTCGGGCTCATGATGGGTTGATGTCTTAATCGAGAAGCGCGGTAAAATCCGCGCTTTTTTGTTATTATGGCCGGGTAATGCAGTAATTAAGAGGTCATTATGGCGTTAATGAATTGCCCATCCTGTAGCAAGAAAGTCTCGGATAAGGCAGAGGCCTGCCAGCACTGCGGCTTTGCCATTGGCTCGGCGACGAGCGACGATTTGCACCGCAAGGCGTCTTTACGTCGCTACAAGCAGCAACAATCGATTCAGACCCAGTCCATGCTCGCCATGCTGCTGTTTATCGGCGGTTTCGGTTTTATGTATTGGGGCGGAGCGACACCTGAGGATATGCAGTATAAGGCGTCTGTTGGTGCGCTGGTGATCGGTTTTATCTGGTATATCGTTAACCGAATCCGGTTGATCTTCGTGAAGAAAGCGGACGACTGATGAACATCGAACAAATGCTAAAAGCCATGACGCCTGAGGTATATCAGCGTCTGAGTCAGGCAGTGGAAACCGGTAAGTGGCCAGACGGCTCATTGCTTACCGATGAGCAGAGAGAAACCTGTATGCAGGCGGTGATGGTCTATCAGGCCAGAGTTCTGGAGTCCGATGAACATATGACTGTGGGTAAGGACGGCAATATTGTGCATAAGAGCCGCCAGCAGTTTAAACAAGAGCTTAATCAGACGACGGGGGAAGAGCCGGACAATGAACAGGATATTATTCGTGTTCGGCAGTCGGACTTTTAAGCCCATAAAGTGAGTGGGTGTCTTGATGGTATGAAAGGGCAATGCTGGGCATTGCCTTTTTTTTCATGTATACAGCCACTATGAGTGATGTAAAACAGGATGGTCTTTGATGTCGATAGAAAAAGCCCGCTTAGCAATCTGTAATCTGACCTTACAGCAATACCCGCAAATTAAGTCCCTGATGGACGAAGCGTACCCCAATTTGGGCGGTGCGTGGCCCAAGCATACCATCGAGCGGTTGATCAAAGACTTCCCCGAAGGCCAGATTGGCATCGTCGATGAAGATAAGCTGGTGGGCATTGCGCTGAGTGTACAGGTGGACTACAGCCGCTTTTCCAACCCCCATACGTACGAAGACATTGTCGATAGTAACGACAATGTGCAAAGCGATCCGGATGGCGATGCGCTCTATGGTTTGGATGTGGTGATTGCCACCAGTCATCGTGGTATGCGTCTGGGGCGCAGGTTGTACGACGCCCGTAAGGAGCTGTGTCGCCAGTATAATTTCAAGGCCATTCTGGCTGGCGGGCGCATCCCTAACTATCACAACCATATGGATGAGATGAGTCCGGCGGAGTACATCCTGAGCGTGGGTAAGAAGGAGATTTACGACCCCATCTTAAGCTTTCAGCTGTCCAATGACTTTCAGGTTAAGCGACTGCTGAGAAAGTATCTTCCGGAGGATCAGCAGTCGGTGGGCTTTGCCACTCTGCTGGAGTGGAACAATATCTTCTATGAGCCGGAAGAGACGGTGCTGCAAACCCGCAAATCAATCGTGCGGGTTGGGGCGGTACAATGGCAGATGCGCACCGTGGAGTCGGTCGACGAGCTGTTAAAGCAAGTTGAATACTTTGTCGATACAGTCTCCGATTATCAGAGCGATTTCATTGTTTTTCCCGAGTTCTTTAATGCGCCCCTGATGGGTCTGACAGACCAGACTTCCCAGACTGAGGCAATTCGTTTTCTGGCTGGTTATACGGAATTCTTCCGAGACGAAATGTCGCGCCTGGCTATCGAATATAACGCTAATATCATCACAGGTTCCATGCCGTTAAGCGAAGATGGCAACATTTATAATGTGACTTATCTCTGTCATCGCAGCGGTAAAGTGGACATGCAACGCAAGATCCACATCACGCCGCATGAGCGTCTGGACTGGGTGATTCAGGGCGGCGACAAAGTGTCGGTATTTGACACCGATGCCGGTAAGGTGGGCATCCTGATTTGTTACGATGTGGAGTTTCCCGAGCTGCCCAGGATCATGGCCGAGCAGGGCATGGATATTCTGTTTGTGCCTTTCTGGACCGACACCAAAAACAGCTATTTGCGAGTGCGTCACTGTGCGCAGGCGCGGGCAATCGAAAACGAATGCTATGTGGTGATCGCCGGCAGCGTGGGGAATTTGCCTAAGGTGGAGAGTCTGGACGTGCAGTACAGTCAGTCGGCGGTGTTATCGCCTTCTGATTTCCCGTTCCCGCACGATGCAATCTTAAACGAGGCCACGCCCAATACCGAGATGCTGCTGTTTTCGGACTTGGATATGGACAAACTGAAAATCCTGCACAACGAAGGCTCGGTAAGAAACCTTAAAGACAGGCGTAAGGATCTGTACCATATAAAGTTGAATAAATAGGCCATAGTGATGGTGTGAAACCACCGAGCCCCGTAGAATAGTAGGGCTTTTAACAGTTAATGGGATCATAGTGAGCGAAAAGTTACAGAAAGTGCTAGCCAATCAGGGTATTGGCTCCCGTCGGGAGATGGAACGCTGGATCGAGCAGGGCCGTATTTCCGTCAATGGTCAGGTGGCGACGCTGGGCTGCCGGGTTGAAGAGGATGATGAGATCCGCGTGGATGGTCGGCGCATCGAGCGTAGCAAAGAGAAATCCATCTGCCGGGTATTGATGTACAACAAACCCGAAGGCGAAGTGTGTACCCGTAAAGATCCCGAGGGTCGGCCGACGGTCTTTGAGCGCCTGCCACGCATCAGCCAGGGCCGCTGGATGTCCATCGGTCGTCTGGATATCAATACCTCTGGCTTACTGCTGTTTACTACCGACGGTGAGTTGGCAAATCGACTGATGCACCCGTCACATGAGGTTGAGCGCCAGTACGCGGTGCGTATCTTTGGTAAGGTAGAAGACGCGGTAATCAACCGACTCAAACGTGGTGTGCTACTGGAAGACGGCGAGGCCCGTTTTGGCGAGATTCGCCGCCATGTTCAGGACGAGGAAAGCATCAACCAGTGGTTCGATGTGACCTTGTATGAAGGCCGCCACCGGGAAGTCCGACGCCTCTGGGAGTCACAGGACCTCACCGTCAGTCGCCTGATCCGTACCCATTATGGCGGTATCGGGCTGGCCAAGCGCCTGCCTCAGGGCGGTTTTATCGAGCTTGGTTTAAAAGACGTCAATCATCTGCGTAAACAGGTGCAGCTGCCGCCGGAAAAAGAGACCCTGTTAAAGCCCGATCAGCAGCAGCTGGATCATGTACGTATTTCCCGTATGCGCCGCGCGGCCCGTAAACACCAGCTCAAGCGCAAGAAAGACTAACGCAGTGCGATGGCGTGTCACTGAGTTTATAGCCCTGATACCAACGAGGGGTATTCGGGGGCTGCGCTTCCAGACAAAGACACGTCGTTAACCCAATCTGTTGGGGTTTCTGTGCGGCCTGCACAGGGTCTGCTTTGTGGAAGCCTGGCCCCACTGTCCAAAAACTGGTGAGAAACGTCATGCAAACCACTCCGGTCAGACATTGGTACGGCTTCGGCTTATCGCTTTTAACAGCGGCACTTTGGGGCATGTTGCCGGTATTTTTGAAGCTGACACTGGAAGTTATGGATGCCGTTACCGTGGTCTGGTATCGCTTTACCGTTTCGGCGCTGTTTGTGTTGGCCTTGCTAATACGGCGTAACGCCTTGCCACCACTTCGCGGTATCTCCCGCTCCAGTAATGGCTTATTACTGCTGGCGGCGTTGGGCCTGATTGGTAACTACATTCTCTATCTCCATGGTGTCGACCTGCTGGAGCCGGAAACCGCTCAGGTGCTGATTCAGCTCGCTCCGTTTCTGCTGATGTGCGGTGGTATTATCCTCTACAAGGAGCGCTTTAACTGGCTGGAGAGTCTGGGGGCTGTTGTGCTCTTGGCGGGGCTGCTACTGTTTTTTAACGACCGTCTGGCGCTGCTACTGACCTCGATGAGTGAATACACGCTGGGGGTACTAAGCATCATTGCCGCCGCTATCACCTGGGCGGTGTACGCCTTATCGCAGAAGCAATTGTTAAAGAGTCTGACCGCCCGGCAGCTGACCGCGGTGTTTTACAGCTGCGGCGGTCTTTTCCTGCTGCCCTTTGCCGTGCCAATGCTGATTCTAGAGATGGATGTGCTACAACTCAGTGCGCTGGCCTTCGCCTGCGCCAATACCATTGTCGGCTACGGTGCCTTCACCCAGGCTATGCATGTCTGGCACGCCTCCAAGGTCAGTGCGGTCATCGCGCTGGCACCGTTGTTCACCTTTATCAGTATGGAACTGGCTGTTGTTATCTGGCCGAGCCGTTTTACGCCCAGTGAGCTGGATATCTGGGCCTACATTGGTGCAGGCATGGTGATGGTGGGCTCCATGGCAGCAGCCCTGGGCCGGGGAAAAGCCAATTAATCTTGTGGTTGAACCACCTTGGCCATGGCTTCGGCAAGCTTAGTCAGGGCGCTATGCATTTGCTGTACCGCGTGGGCGTAACCGGCGTCGTTAAGTGGTAACTGGTGGTTAAAACTGTGGGCCTGAGTCTGACCATCCGGGCCGGTAAACCAATAACGAGCTTTCAGATTGACATGACCGTCGGCACTGGGCAGCAGGTGCTCTATTTCCACCTGTAAACGGCTTGGTACCTGAGGGGCTCGTGGGTCACTGGTTGTGAGAACGGCGGTGTTATCCATGGTGTGGTTAAGATGTTGTACCAACACCTGTTCAATGCTGCTGGCCAGATTCTGCGCCCACACATGCTGGCGGGCGAAGTGCAACTGATGCGGCCCGGTTTGCATGACGAGAAACGACTGACGCAGATAATCGGCCAGCTGTGGCCGGCTTAATACTATCAGTGCCTCAGCGTCGGTTTTCCCAGCCCCGTCCATTGATGCAGAGGCCTGACTCAGACTGTAATAATTCACCGACTGGGGCGCGCTGGTACAGGCCATCAGTAAACCGGCCATAAAGACGAGAGACAGGGACTTCATGATTGCGGCTCCTTGGCTTGGGGCTCAGGGTCGTCTTCCTCCGCCCCGGTAAAGATTAAGCTGTTTGGCGTATGGTTTAACTGCATGATCAGCGGCTTTAAATCTCGCATCATACGGTTGAGCGACTCCAGTGTCCGGTTCAGACCATCATAGGTCTGAGAGTCGGCCCCGTAATCTCTGAGCAGCTGATTCAACTGGCTGAGGGTGCGATTCAGGTTGGCCGTCAGTTGCCGGGTGTCCAGATCCTCGGAGAGTTGTGAGAAATCCGCGCTGGCCTGACGGAAAGTCTTGGCGGTTTGTGTAAATTCGGTGACCATCTGTTGCGTATCGGTAGCCAGTTTGTTCATCTCAATGGCGTTAAACTTGTCCAGAATGGCCGACACTTTCTGGGTAATTTGTGTGAACTCGTCGGAAATCGCTGGGATCACCAGGTAATCGTCAAAGCGTTCAACGGAGCCCTGTGTGCTTTGTGGATAGAACTGCAGCTCCACGAACTGAGCGCCGGTGAGCAGATTGCCGGTTTGCAGGGAGGCTTTCAGACCTTGTTTGATCCACTTGCGGGTCTGAACTTTTACGTGGTCCAGACCCTCGGCGTTATCGGGCAGACCCACCCGACCCGGCTGAATGCTGAACAGCACTGGAATGCGGTAGTCTTCATTGAGGATATTACCAAGCTCGGCGCCGGACATATCAATGCTTTTGACCTTGCCCACGGGCAAGCCGCGATATTCCACTGGTGCCCCCACATTCAAACCGCGTACGGTGTCGGAAATCAGCATGACAAAGTGGGCCTCTTCTTTATAACGGGCTTCCGAGGCTTTTTCATAGTCCGGATAGATATCGAAATAGGCCCGCTCGGTCACGCGCTCGCCCTTGGGCATATTATCCGGTACACCAAAGGCAATGCCATTGGTCAGCAGGGTTTCCACATTGCCGGTGTGCACCGAGATGCCATCAGACTTTAACTCCAGACGAACCCCACTCACATTCCAGAACCGGGTATTGTGCGTTACCAACTGGTGATAGGGGGCTTCGATAAAGGCGTTGTAATACACCACCCGCTCTTCGATGTTAAAGAAGATATCTTCCACTTTTCCCACCGTCAGCCCCTTATAGGTGATGGGATCGCCGCGTCCATAGGCAAATTCATCGTCGCTGTTCAGGGTTACAAATAAACCGGGCGTCCCCTGGGGAGTGACTGGCGGTTCCTCCAGGCCGGTAAAACGGGTTTTCGTTTTGTTGGACTGGCCCGGGGAAAGCTCAATATAGGGCCCTGACAAAAGTGTCGTGAGGCCGGACACCTCACTGATGCTGACCCGGGGAGACACCACCCAGAACTGACTGTCAGCGTTGAGCAGGTGCTCAGCTTCTTTATTCATGCGTGCACTCACCAGCACACCGTCGTTGCTTTTCTTCAGACGGATCTGGGTCACTTCACCCACATCCACATTGCGGGCTTTGATCTTGGTCTTACCGGCTTCCAGGCCCTCGGCGGACTCAAACTCGATCTGAATCTCCGGCCCCTGGTTGGCCCATTGGTAGTAGACCATCCAGCCACCTATAATCAATGCCACTAGAGGCACCAACCAGATGGCGGAAAGCGAGCGGGCGGCCTTGATATCCGCCTGTTGTGAGTGGTTAGTGTTGTCGGTCATATTCCAGATTCTGACTGTGCCAAATGAGCCTGCTGTCGAAAGTAATTGCCGCTAACATGGTTAACACTACCACGCCGCAAAAGGCAATGGCAGCCGGGCCGGGATAAACGCTCATGGCATTACCGAGCTGAATCAGACTCACCAGTATGGCAACCACAAACACATCCACCATCGACCAGCGTCCGATAAACTCGGTGATTTGATAGGCAACCTGGCGTTCCCTGGGGCGCTGCTGGTGGCCTTTTTGCACACTGTAATTCAGCCAGCCTAACACCAACAGTTTCGCCACAGGTACAAAGACGCTGGCCACAAAAATAATAATGGCGATAGGGTAGGAGCCGGATTTCCAGAGCGTGATGACGCCCCCTAAAATGGTGCTGGGTTCATCCTCGCCCAGCACCCGGGTATACATGATGGGCAGCAGGTTACTGGGGATATACAGCAGTGTGGCGGTAAGCAGCAGCGCCCAGGTGCGCTGAATGCTTTCACTGGCCTGTCTGGCAGTGAGCGGCGAGCGTTCATGATGCTGGAGCTGACGCTCCTGCAACACCGCCATCTTGAGCTGAGCCGGGTCGAGAAATTTCAGGGTCAGGATAAAACACAGGGTAAAGGCGATGTAGGCGTAAAAGGACATTCCCAGTCCAATATCAGCCATGGAGGCGATTTTTATC
The DNA here is from genome assembly GCF_003143555.1 of Saliniradius amylolyticus. Taxonomy (NCBI): domain Bacteria; kingdom Pseudomonadati; phylum Pseudomonadota; class Gammaproteobacteria; order Alteromonadales; family Alteromonadaceae; genus Saliniradius; species Saliniradius amylolyticus. Next base: position 1,772,524 of record NZ_CP029347.1, on the reverse strand, counting down.
AGACTCACCAGTGCGCCCACCAAAAAGATCTCGGCCATGCCCCAGGGCAGCAGCGCCAGGGTCAGCGTCATTACAAAGCGTGCCTGCGGGGCAAGAATCCCCGCTTTTAAGGGCAGCAACACATACAGCAGACCCAGCAGTATACTCAGTGGAATGGCGAAGATGGCGACCACCTGAATAATGGCGAGAAACCAGTAATCATTGTCCACCAGAGTGGCCAGTCCCTGAATAATGGTAATGTGTTCGGACTGCCCGCGGGCGCTGAAGGACAGAAACTCAAACGGTACCGCCAATATCAGGAAGATCAGGGCAGCCATGGCACACGCCAGAACACGGTCGAAGGCGCGGTGTCGGTAGGTGGTTAGATGAGCGCCACAGCGGGGGCAATGGGCCTTATGACCATGGGGGAGATCCGGAATGTCGACCCTGAGGGCACAATGGGGGCAGGCCAGGCTATCGGGACTAGACACAGGGGCTGGGCCCTCCGAATTCGGCTTAATGGTTTAACACTATCATAAACACAAAATAATAACGCCGCCATAAAAGGCGGCGTTGCAGAAGCGTCCCGGATCAAGAACGAATGCCTAGGGCACCGTAACGATCTTGCAGCCGTTGGTGGCGCCTTCCGTTTCCATCTCGTCACCATAGGTCATAATAAACTGGTCACCCGATTGCACCAGATTATGTGCCTTCAGTGTGGTGATCACATCCTGCTTCAACTGACCGGCTTCGCTTTTGGTGGAGTCAAAGTAGACCGGACGAACGCCGCGGTACAGGGCCATCACGTTGAGCGAGCTGTCATGACGGGACAGGCCATAGATGGGCAGTGAGCTGGTAATACGGGACATCAAACGAGCCGTGTTGCCGCTCTCCGTCAGGGCAACAATGGCCTTGATAGACAACAGGTGATTGGCCGCATAGACCGCCGACAGCGCCGTGGTTTCCGACACAGTAGAGAAGGTCTCATCAACCCGGTGCTTGGAAATTTTCACACTGGGGTGTTTCTCGGCGCCTTCGCAGACCCGCGACATCGCTGCCACGGTTTCGGTGGGAAATTGCCCAGCTGCGGTTTCTGCAGACAGCATCACGGCGTCGGTGCCATCCAGTACCGCGTTAGCCACGTCCATGACCTCGGCGCGGGTGGGCATGGGGCTGTCGATCATTGACTCCATCATCTGGGTAGCCGTGATGACAACCTTATTCAGCTGACGGCTACGGGAAATCAGTTTCTTCTGCACGCCCACCAGTTCGGCATCGCCAATTTCCACACCCAGATCGCCCCGGGCGACCATCACCGCGTCGGAGGCTTCAATAATGTCGTCCAGAGCCTCATCAGTGGCAACGGCCTCTGCGCGCTCCACTTTAGATACGATTTTGGCCTGACAGCCTGCCTCCTCGGCCAGCCTGCGGGCATAGCGAAGATCCTCGCCGCTGCGAGGGAAAGACACCGCTAAATAATCCACTTTCATCCGGGCTGCAGTTTTGATGTCTTCTTTATCTTTATCGGTCAGAGCCTCGGCCGACAGACCACCGCCTAAGCGGTTGATGCCCTTATTATTGGACAGCTTACCGCCCACGGTAACGGTGGTTTTTACTTTATTGCCATCAATAGCAGTGACTTTGAGCTGAATGCGGCCGTCATCGAGCAGCAGAATGTCATCCTGTTTCACATCCTGAGGCAGGGCCTTATAGTCGATGCCGACATGTTGCTGGTTACCGGCATCGGCGTCCAGATCCGCATCCAGAGTGAACTTGTCGCCAATGGCTAACTGGATGGGGCCTTCGGCAAAGCGGGCGATACGTATCTTAGGACCTTGCAGGTCTCCCAGAATCCCCACGTAGATATTCAGCTTGCTGGCAATATCGCGCACGATTTTGGCGCGATTGATGTGATCCTCGGCACTGCCGTGTGAAAAGTTCATGCGCACCACATTGGCGCCAGCTTCTAAAATGGCCTGAATCGATTCGGGGGTATTGGTGGAAGGGCCTAATGTAGCCAGTATCTTAGTTCTTCTAAGCATGGATTCTGTCGCTCTCTTTATCTCAGACCCAAATGGTCTGTGGAATGAAAAGACGCCGTCATTGGTGACGGTTTGTAATTTTATTACAAAATACTAGCTAAAAATGACGCCGGTGTGAAATTATTTAACGAATTTGACCGCTGGCCCGATGAGAACCAGCGGCCATGTTCACCGTTTGTCGTAGCGAGAGTCGCGCAGCGAATCTTTGACTCGTTTCAGGTTTTCACGGAAGCGGTTGCCCCGGCGCAGAGTAAAGCCGGTGGCAAGCACGTCGATCAGTGTCAGCTGAGCGATGCGCGAGGCCATGGGCATGTACATGTCCGTGTCTTCCGGTACATCCAGCGATAATACCAGGGTACATTCTTTCGCCAGCGGACTGTCTTTGGAGGTGATGCCGATCACCGTCGCGTTATTGCTGCGGGCGATCTGCGCGACGTCTACCAAGTTTTTTGTCCGCCCTGTGTGTGAGATTAACACCACCACATCCTCTTCGGTGCAGTTCATGCAACTCATGCGTTGCATCAGCACATCGTCGAAGTAGACCACCGGCACATTGAAACGAAAAAACTTATTCAGTGCATCGTGCGCCACCGAGGCTGATGCCCCCAGCCCGAAGAAAGAAATTTTCTGGGCCTGGGTTAATAAATCCACCGCCCGGTTGACGGTATTCGCATCCAGCGACTGACGGGCCACTTCCAACGAGGCCATAGTCGATTCGAAGATCTTCTTGGTGTACTCCTCCGGGCCGTCGTCTTCTTCCACATGGCGGTTTACGAAAGGCGTGCCGTTTGCCAGACTTTGTGCCAGATGAAGTTTGAAATCGGGGAAACCCTTGGTGTCGAGGCGTCGACAGAAGCGGTTGACCGTCGGTTCGCTGACATCAGACATCTTCGCCAGTGTCGCAATACTGGAGTGGATGGCGGCCTGTGGATTGGCCATAATCACCTCAGCCACTTTTCGCTCAGACTTGCTGAACGCCCCCTGGCTTTGACTGATTTTTTCAAGAATGTTCATACGCTGCGTCGATCTTCATTATAATTGTCGTACTATTTTTGTAATTTTTCGTCAGTTTGGCTAGCTTTTTTCGTCCTTTGGGCGGGATTCGGTGTGACTGATCAGCAAGAAGCTCAAACTACAAGTTGTAATTTTACTACATTTTCGGCTAGTATAACCTTATATTAACAAGCTAGACCGCGCATATTTGGTAAAATTACTGCGATTTGGGTAATTTTTAATCATTTAAACGATTCAGGTTATTGCAAATGGTGTTGGAAAGTACAGTTAAACCCTGCGACTTCGTCCTCTTTGGTACTAAAGGGGATCTGGCGCGTCGAAAATTATTGCCGTCATTGTATCAGCTGGAGAAGACCGGTCTGATTCACCAGGACACCAGGATCATTGGTGTGGCGCGCAATGAAATGAGCCTGGACGAGTACGTCGCTCTGGTAAAAGAAAATATCGAAAAGTTCAGTGGCGAGGCACTTTGTCAGGATACCTGGCAGCAGTTCTCGGCTAAGCTGGATTACGTCAAGGTAGATATGAAAGACACCGCCAGCTACGGCGCTTTCAAAGAACATGTGGATGCAAGCCGCACCATGGTCTGCTATCTGGCCACGCCTCCGGCCATCTATGGCGATATCTGTAAAGGTCTTTACCAGGCCGACATCATCGATGCCAGCATGCGAGTGGTACTGGAAAAGCCCATCGGTCATGACTTCGCCAGTTCACAGGTAATCAACGATCAGGTGGCGGAGTATTTTAACGAGAATCAGATCTACCGCATTGATCACTACCTGGGTAAAGAAACGGTACTGAACCTGATCGCGCTGCGTTTTGCCAACTCGCTGTTTGCCACCAACTGGGATCATAATTGTATCGACCATGTGCAGATCAGTGTGGCCGAGTCGGTGGGTATCGAAGGTCGTTGGGGCTATTTCGACGAGGCCGGCCAGATGCGCGACATGGTGCAAAACCACCTGTTGCAGATTTTGTCGCTGATTGCCATGGAGCCGCCCACTGATCTGAATGCCGACAGCATTCGCGATGAAAAACTGAAAGTCTTAAAGGCCTTAAGACCCATCAACAGTCACAATATTGCCGACAAGACCGTGCGCGGCCAGTATACCTCCGGCTTTGTGAAGGGTGAGGAAGTGCCGGGTTATCTGGAAGAGCCAGATGCCAACCAAAAAAGTGGTACCGAAACCTTTGTGGCCATGAAAGTGGAACTGGATAACTGGCGCTGGGCAGGCGTGCCTTTTTACCTGCGCACGGGCAAGCGTATGCCCACCAAGAGCAGCGAAATTGTTATCGTGTTTAAGCCGCAGCCGCACAACCTGTTTAAGGAAAGCTTTAAAGAGCTGCCCCCTAACAAGCTGACCATTCGCCTGCAACCCGACGAAGGGGTTGAAGTTACGGTTATGAACAAGGTGCCCGGGCTGACCGGCTCCAGCGCCATGGATCTGCAAAAAACCAAGCTGAACCTGAGCTTCTCCGAGACCTTTCAGGATGAGCGCATCGCCGATGCCTACGAGAAGCTGCTATTGGAAGTGATGATGGGCAATCAGGCGTTGTTTGTGCGCCGCGACGAGGTGGAACAGGCCTGGTCCTGGGTGGACAGCATCATCGAAGCGTGGGAGTCCTCCAACGAACCGCCGGAACCTTATCAGGCCGGCACCTGGGGACCGGTGGCTTCCATCGCACTGATGGCCAGAGACGAGCGCAACTGGGTGGAAAGCTCAGTCAAGAAAAAGAAGTAAGGAGCAGAGCGTGAAACAATCTATTTATGAATCTGCCGAACAATTAAATCAACAGTTTGCCAGCCGCATTGCCGGGCTGTTAGAGCAGGGCATTGCCGAGACGGGCCGGGCCAGTCTGGTGGTATCCGGAGGGCGCACACCTCAGGGCATGTTTAAACAGCTCTCTGAGATGGATATCGACTGGTCTAAGGTGGTCATCACCCTGGCCGATGAGCGCTGGGTGCCCCTGAGTGACGATGCCAGTAACGAAAAAATGGTTCGCGAGCATTTGTTGGTGAACAAAGCCAGCCAGGCCAGCTTTGTGGGCCTGAAAAACAGCGCCGAGCAAGCCACCGATGGTGTGGCTCAGTGCAACCAGGCTTTTGACTCGATCCCCACCCCCTTTGATGTGCTGATTCTGGGCATGGGTGAGGACGGACATACGGCTTCGTTGTTCCCATGCTCCGAGCAATTATCCCAAGGGTTGGACCTGAGTAACCAATCCCATTATATCGCCGTACAGCCCACCACAGCTCCAAACTGGCGTATGTCACTGACCTTGCGCGCCTTGCTGGACAGCAAGAATACCTTCGTGCATTTGGTGGGTGACAGTAAACGTCAGGTATTCGAGCAAGCTCTGGCGGGTGACGATGAAACTGAAATGCCGATTCGCGCGGTGCTCAAGCAGTCCGACGTCGAATTGGTCTGGGCCCCATAAGGAGGCAAATCGATGAATCCCATTATTCAGGAAGTAACCGAACGTATTATTGAGCGCAGTAAGGACAGCCGCGCCGCGTACCTGAAAAAAATTGACGCCGCCCGTCGTGACGGCCCGTTGCGGGGCGAATTGTCCTGCGGCAACCTGGCCCATGGCTTCGCTGCCTGCGGTAAGGCCGACAAGGACTCCCTGCGCAGCATGACCAAGGCCAACGTGGCCATCGTGTCGGCGTATAATGATATGTTGTCGGCGCACCAGCCTTACGAGACCTTCCCGCAGCTGATTAAAGAAGCGGTGCATGAGGTGGGCAGTGTGGCTCAGTTTGCCGGTGGTGTACCGGCCATGTGTGACGGTGTGACTCAGGGCCGTCCGGGCATGGACCTAAGCCTGATGAGCCGGGATGTGATCGCCCAGGCTACGGCTGTGGCCTTGTCCCACAATATGTTCGACAGCGCCCTGATGCTGGGAATTTGCGATAAGATCGTGCCCGGCTTGCTGCTTGGCTCGCTGAGCTTCGGCCATCTGCCGACCGTATTCGTACCGGCCGGTCCGATGCCTTCAGGCATACCCAATAAAGAGAAGGCCCGCGTACGTCAGGCGTATGCCGAAGGCAAGGCGACCCGCGAAGAGTTGCTGGACGCCGAGTCTAAGTCTTATCACAGTGCGGGCACCTGTACTTTCTACGGTACGGCCAACTCCAATCAGTTGATTGTAGAGACCATGGGTCTGCATCTGCCGGGCTCGTCTTTTGTGAACCCAGGCACCGAACTGCGTGACGCTCTGACCAAGGCTGCCGCCGTTCAGGCCACCCGCCTGACCGATCTGGGCACCGAATACATGCCTATTGGCCATATCGTCGATGAGAAGGCGATGGTCAATGGTCTGGTGGCACTGCTGGCCACCGGTGGCTCTACCAATCACACCATGCATATGATTGCCGTGGCGAAGGCCGCAGGCATCCAGGTGACCTGGGACGATTTCTCCGACATCTCCGATGCGGTGCCGCTGTTAACGCGCATCTATCCCAACGGTTCGGCGGACATCAACCATTTCACTGCCGCAGGCGGTATGGCCATGCTGTTTAAAGAACTGCTGGGCGCCGGGCTGCTGCACAATGACGTTAATACCATTTGTGGCCGTGGGCTGGAACAATACACCAAAGAACCCAAACTGAAAGACGGTGAACTGGTATGGGTTGATGGTCCTAAAGAGTCTATGGACCCGTCTGTGCTGGCCACAGTCAAAGAACCCTTCAGCAGTCATGGCGGCTTGTCGGTACTGGATGGCAACCTGGGCCGCGGCGTAATTAAAACTTCCGCCTTGCGTGAAGGGCGCAGCATTATCAAGGCCCCGGCGGTAGTGTTTGAAGACCAGTTTGAACTGCAGTCGGCCTTTAAGGCCGGTGAGCTGGATAAAGACTGTGTGGTAGTGGTGCGCTTCCAGGGCCCCAAAGCCATTGGTATGCCAGAGCTGCACAGCCTGACTCCGCCGCTGGGCGTGTTGCAGGATCGCGGCTATAAGGTGGCACTGGTCACCGACGGGCGTATGTCCGGTGCCTCCGGTAAGGTGCCCGCGGCCATTCATGTGACCCCCGAAGCTTATGCCGGTGGCGATCTGGCCAAGGTACAAAATGGCGACATCATCGAGCTGAACGCCGAAACCGGCGTGCTGCAGGTGCATGTGGATGACGCCGAGTGGGCCAAGCGCAGCAAGAAAACCGCCGATATAGACCGTCACCTGGAAGGCATGGGTCGGGAGCTGTTTGCCGGTATGCGCAACAACCTGACCGGTGCCGAAGAAGGTGCCTGCTCATTATTCCGCACACAGGAACAGCGCAAATGAGTCTGCAGTTTGTCGCCGATGTGGGCGGTACCAACATCCGTCTGGCCCAGGTGGTCGACGGTGAGCTGGCCCATATCAAGAAATACCTTTGCAATGACTTCGCCACCATTGGCGAGGCCATTCAGGCCTATTTTGGTGAGTTTCCTGGCCAGACGTTCAGGGCGGGCTGTATCGCCATCGCCTGTCCGGTGGATCAGGATCTCATCAAGATGACCAATCACCACTGGCAGTTTTCCAAGAGCCAGTTGCGTGAAGAGCTGGGGCTTGAGGCTTTGCCGGTGATCAATGATTACACCGCTATTGCCATGTCGCTGCCCAAGTTGACCGAAGAACACAAAGCCAAGATCGGTGGCGGAGAGGTGGTACCCGATGCCCCGATTGCCGTTTTTGGCCCTGGTACCGGTCTGGGCGTCGGCCACCTGTTAAAGACTGACAGCGGCTGGCTGTGTGCCGACGGAGAAGGTGGGCACGTGGATTTTGCGCCCAATGACGAACAGGAGCTGGTGATCTGGCGTTTCCTGCGCGACAAGTACGGTCATGCTTCTGCCGAGGAAGTGTTGTCCGGTCGCGGCATTGTGCAAATCTATCAGGCGCTGGCCGAACACCGCGGCGACTTTGCCGATCTGACTGATCCGGCCGACATCACCGAACGAGCGGTTCAGAATCGCTGCCCCCTATGTGTGGCGACGCTGGAGCAGTTTTGTAAGGTCATGGGCAGTTTCGGGGGCAACCTGGCCCTGAATCTGGGCACCCATGGTGGTGTCTACATCGCCGGGGGCATCGCGCCGCGCTTTGTGGAGTTCGTAAAAAACAGCGAATTCCGCCAGCGTTTTGAAGCCAAGGGCCGCTTCGCCAACTACGTAAGCGCCATTCCCACTTTTATTATTACCGAGCCGGAGCACGGCCTTATCGGCACCGCCGCCTATCTGGAGCAGCATACAGGGGTTAAGCAATGACAAAAGATTGGATCATTTCATCAGAAGAAGTAATCAACGCCGGCCCTGTGGTGCCCGTGTTGGTGATCAAGGACGTGGCCCACGCTGTGCCATTAGCCAAAGCGCTGCTGGCTGGGGGCATCAAGGTGCTGGAAGTGACACTGCGCACTGACGCGGCGCTGGAAGCCATTCGAGCCATCGCCGACAACGTGCCCGAAGCCATCGTTGGCGCCGGTACGGTGACCAACACCGAACAGCTGGAGCAAGTGGCGGCCGCCGGAGCTCAGTTTGCCATCAGCCCCGGGCTGACCAGCGAATTACTGGATGCCGGTAACCGCTCCAATATCGCCCTGATCCCGGGGATTTCCTCGATTTCAGAGCTGATGAAAGGCCGCGATCTGGGTTATACCCAGTTTAAATTCTTCCCGGCTGAGGCCTCGGGGGGCATCAAGGCGCTGAAATCCATCGGCGGTCCTTTCCCGGATGTGAAATTTTGCCCCACCGGCGGCATCTCGCCCAATAACTACCTGGATTATCTGGCGTTACCTAATGTCAGCTGTGTGGGTGGTTCCTGGCTGGCTCCTGATGAGGCGCTGGAAGCGGGGGACTGGGACAAGATCACCGACATCGCCCGTCAGGCAGTTGCCGGTGCGAACAGTCTGGACAAAGCCTAGTGACTCACACTCAGGCATAAAAAAACCGCCAAAATGGCGGTTTTTTTGTACTTGTACAACCGGCGCCGCTATTCGGCGTCGTTCTCCTCACAGCTGGGCTGGCAGTAGCCGTACAAGTACAGGCTGTGGTGGGTCAGTTTCATATTGTTGGACTTGGCCACTTCTTCCTGGCGCTGTTCGATGATGTCGTCCTCAAACTCGATGACCTTGCCGCATTTCAGGCAGACCAGGTGGTCGTGGTGTTCTTTATGACCGATTTCAAACACCGACTTACCGCCTTCAAAGTGATGGCGATCCAACAGGCCGGCATCGTCGAACTGGTTTAATACCCGGTAAACGGTGGCCAGACCGATTTCCTCACCCTGTTCGAGCAGAATCTTGTAGACATCCTCGGCGCTGATATGCTGGTTCTGGGGATCCTGCAGGATCTCCAGAATCTTGATGCGCGGCAGAGTCACTTTGAGTCCGGCTTTTTTGAGTTCCTGATTCTGTTCCATAAGGCTTTAAGCTACTAACGTCTGGATAGCTTTGCATTATAGAGGACTTAGGCACGAAAAAAACCCATGAGCAGCGATGTTGTTAATTTATTGGTCAAACTGGTAGTAAATGATCAAGAATAAGCAGGGTTTGGCCGATAACAGGCTAGTTAAGGGAAAATAGAAATAACAAACAGGTTAAAAACCATGCAGTTAACAGTGGTTCAGAAGATGATAGCGGGCTTTGTGCTGTTTGGCGTATTGCTGCTGATTACCAATGTGTTGTCTTATCTCGGTTTGTCGCAGATACGCGCCTCCGCAGAGAGCGTTATCGAGCAGAAAATGCCGGTGCAGTCACAAATGCAGCAAGTGCAGACCCGCATCCTGTCGGCCGGTCAGGTATCGCTGCAGGGATTTTACAGCCCCAACCTTGAACAACTGACTCTAAGTCAGCAAGCCTTCAGTGACATGGCCGCCATCCTGCGTGAAGAGCTGACTCAGCTGCAGGCGCTGAATGCCAGCGGTCAGGATAAGCAGCAGCAACAGCAGGCCATCAAAGCGGCTAAGAGCTACCTGGACAGCGCCGAGAGTATGTATGCCCAGCGCAAGCAATACTTAACACTGCAACAGACATTACGGGAACAGTTTCAGACCCTGGATTTTGCCGGTGCCGATACCGGTGCCTATTTGTTGGATATCAGTTACCTGAGAGGGGCCGAAGAGGAACCGCTGCGTTCGGTGGCGGGTGTCGGCGGCAAGGTAGACACCCTGATCCTGACGCTGACCCAGGCCACCGAAGATTATATTAAGGCCACCGACAGCGATGACTCACAAAGCATTCGCCAGAACGTGGAAATGGCCATGGGCGATGTGGACAACAACGTCAACTATATGAATACCATCGCCCGGGGTGTGGATACCGACGGTCTGCTGGAGGCCTTCAACGAGGAGTATCAAAAGTTTGTCGAGCTCTATACCGGCAGTGGCGGGCTGTTCGATACCCAGCAGGCCAAATTGCAGGCCAAGCAGCAGATGGACTCGGCCATGGCCTCGGCACAGCAGTCGCTGTCCGAAGCGCAAACACGGCTAAGTGAGCTGTTCGATAAGGTTAATGCCGAAACCCGACAGGGACAGACCGCCATTTTGGATGAAGTGCAAAGTAACATCATCAAGGGCGTGGCGATCATGCTGATTGCCATTGGCCTGGTGGCGGTAATTGGCACGCTGTTAGCGCGCAGTATTTCTAAGCCGTTAAATCAGGTGCGAAATTCACTGGCGATTATCCGCCGGGGCGATTTGACCCATAAGGCTGAAACCAGCAGCGAGGATGAATTTGCCTCACTGGCCCGGGATGTGAATGCGGTGTCAGACAGCCTGCACGAGGTGGTGTCTCAAATCATCGGTCAGGAAGTGAAGCTGGAACGGGCCGTGGACACATCCCGTCAGCTTGCCGATGAAACCCTCAATCACGTCGCCGAGCAGACCGACCAACTGCGCGATACCGCGCACAATACCGAGCAGGTGCGGGAAGCCAGCCAGACCAACCTGGAGCAAATCCAACACAGCAGCGAGCGGTTGGCCGACAGTAAAGGTAAGATGACCAAGGCCAGCGATATGGTCAGCCGTGGACAGCAGCAGATCCGTGCTCAGGCGGAGCAGGCCAGCCAGTCGGCCAGCGTTATCCACCGGCTGGAGGAAAACACCGCCAATATCAGCGGTATTCTGGATGTGATCCGCAATATTGCCGACCAGACCAATCTGCTGGCGTTAAATGCCGCCATTGAGGCGGCCCGAGCCGGTGAGCAGGGCCGGGGTTTTGCGGTGGTGGCCGACGAGGTGCGTACCCTGGCCAGCCGCACGCAGGAGTCCACGCAGGAAATCAATGACATGATCACCAGCTTACAGAGCGATGCCCAGCAGGCGGTGCAGGCCATTACCGACGGCCAGACTCAGGCCGATGAAAGCGTGGCGCTGATCGAATCGGTGAATCAGGAGATCCTCACCGTGCAGGAGGTGATCAGCGAACTGGCCGACATCAACCAGCAGGTGGTGGATAAAACCGGTTATCAGGACCAGTTGCTGCAAAGCGTGGCCGACAGCATCAACCGTATTGTGGAGCTGGCCGAACAAAGCGCCCAGTCCACCCAGGAATCCAACCAGTCGATTCAGGATATCACCGGCCTGATGGCCGAGCTGCATCAGGTGGTAAAACGTTTTAAACTCAAAGGGTAGGGCCGCAGGCCCAGTGAATTCTAAGGGAGTAGCAATCAATGGGATTGATTGAGTTTTTAGTGAACGTTTTCGCCCAGTTTCCGGGAAAAGCCTTGTTGGAGTCGATGGCACGGTCTAAGACTTTGACCATCATGGTGGTCGTTGGCGTGATTTTATTTTTAGGTGGCTTTGCCGCACTGATACACGCTATTGATACTGCCAACCAATCGGTGGTGTCGCCCTGAATTCATTTCAGGGCCTTGTGATACCATCACCCTGAGTCTTTAACAGACTTAATGAAATCGTCACCCCAGACTGGTTTCGGGGTCTAGCTCTTTTGGTTTTTATTCAGAAGCCAGAATCCTGCTGCTAAGGCGGAGGATTGTAGCACTGGCCTCCATGCCGGATATGACGTGCCTTCCTTGGCACGCCAGCCGGTTTTGTCAGCTCACAAAACCGGCGAAAAAGACCTAGAGGCCCGTGGACACCCTAAACGTGTCGGTCGGGCTTGCAAAAAGTCGGTCGCTCACACTCACTCCCTGTTCGTCTTCGCTCAAATCTCTCCCTGATATTTGACCCACTTTTTCCGGCACCTGTCCGCCACAGGGTGTTTTAACGGGCCAAGGGGGCAAAACCGAAAGTTACGTCTTAACCATGAAGCTTTTGAGATGTTGAAGGTATTTAATGTTGGTAGGTGCTGCTCCTCGTCGCTTTGACTTTCCCTTGGCGCATCAAGGCTCAATCGAACGCGAAATCCTGGATGATTTCGCGAGGAGATAGCCTTGCAGGACGCTACCTAGAGCCGGTTCGATGTGTTCAGAGCCTTGATGTGGCAAGGTTCCCGGAAAGTCAGTAGCGACCAAGACCTTTTTGCCCCTTTTAGGTCTTTCTAAAAGGGGCTGGCTCGCCCGGACGGCGAGTCATATCCAGCAGGGAAAGCTTAAGTTAGTGTTTTATTGTGACATTGGTGGGATGCTCTGATACTTTCTACGTGCAAAATGCAAGACTTGACCCCGTCACCTTTTGTCTCATGGCTGAAACATAACTTTCGGTTTTGCACCCTTGGCCCGCCACGCTTAGGGTGTCCACGGGCCACTAGGTCTTTTTCGCGATTTTACTCGTATCGTCCTGATACTCGCCCTTCGGGCCGTCGTCGTTAAGCTCCGACGTTCAACGCTTTTCCCGAAAGCGTTGTGTGAGCTGACAAAAGTGGCTGGCTCGCCCGGAAGGCGAGTCATATCCAGCAGGGAAAGCTGATACTAATGTCTGTTGGCGATCTAACTGCGGACAATTTCTCACTTTCTCCATGAGGTCACTATCTAAACTCTTGAATCATGGTGAGTTTACCTTTAGGTTATGTATTCACACAGACCCGACTAAACCCGGTTCTTGCTCTCCCCAAGGCCAATCTGAGCGCTGGCAGTAATGGGATGGACCCAAGGTACTAAAAAATAAGGAGATTTTATGAATTTGCAATATTCGGCCCCTTAAAGCCTCCTCGGTTTGAGCAGAGCTCTACATCTGCTTCCAATGTGTCAATTCAAACTGATTTTTAATGTTATTATTTATGGAATGTTAAGGAAACTCGAACAATGCATAGAATTATCAAGACTCACTTGAGAAAGTTTTTGTCTGAAAAAGGAATAGAAGAAGCTGATGTATCAAAACAATTCGAATACTTTGTGAATTACTGCGTAATCAGTAGGTTTTTTTCAGGTAAGTTTGATGTCTATGATGTTACTACAAGCGATGAAGATGCAGGTATTGATGGTGTTGCTGTAATTGCTGATGGCGAGTTAATAACTACTGTTGATGAAATTGAGTCGTTGTTCGCAAGTCATAAGCGTAGTGTTGAAATTGAGTTTGTGTACATTCAGGCTAAGACATCTGATAAATTTGAAAAGAAAGAAATTACAAGTTTTGGGGATGGTGTTTATGATTTCTCCGATCAAGAGCCAGAATATCCTCATGATGATATTTTAACTGAGTCGAAAAAAATATTTGAGTTGATTATTGAGAATGTGGATAAGGTGAAAAATGGGAAGCCGAACGCAACTACTTATTACGTTTCCACTGGTGTTTGGAAAGATGAAAGAGAACTTGTCGCTGCATTAAAAACAACTCAGCGAAAAGTTGAAAGCACTGGGTATTACAATGAGGTTTCTAGTTTAAAGATTGATAGAGATGAACTTATAAAGATTTGGAGTTCAATTCATCAGCCGGTAGAGGCAGTTGTGAAGGTTAAGGGATATGTTCCTTATAATGAAATGCCGGATGTGGAAGAGTCATATATCGCTATAATTCCAGCTAAAAATTATATTGATTCTCTTCTTGTTGCAGAAGATGGGAAGATGAGGGGTGGAATATTTGATGAAAATGTTCGTGCTTATTTGGGTGAGAGTAATGATGTTAATAAGAAAATAAAATCCACTCTCGAAGATGATAGTATCAAAGAGTATTTTGCGCTTCTTAATAATGGAATAACTATAGTTTCACCAGACATTAGAGTTCAAAGTGACTCTATAAGTCTATCAAATTATCAAATTGTAAATGGCTGTCAGAGTAGTCACGTGCTTTTTAGGAATAGGGAGCTTTTGAATGATAGCACTATGATTACTGCAAAAGTTATTGAAGTTGAAAATCCTGAAATTGTAAATAAGATTGTTGAGGCAACTAATAATCAGAGTCATGTGTCAAACGAGAAGTTTTTATCACTTAAAGCCAAATCTAAAACTGTTGAAAGTTATTTTAATAGTTGGAACGAAGACTCTATCGAAGACTCAAAAGTATATTTTGAACGTCGTGACAATCAATACGCAGGAAGAGGGATTAATGATACTAAAATATTTGATATAAGAACTGTTGCTCGTGCATTTGCAGCAATGTTCCTAGAGATTCCTCACACGGCTGCAAGTTACCCAACACAAATATTTGAGCAGTCTGGTGACTTATTATTTGAAGATAGTCAGCATGAGGTGGCTTACTACACGGCAACGCTGGCTTTATATAAGTTCAATCGCTTATTTAATAGTAAAAAATTACCCGGAAACTTCGGTAAATATCGTTGGCATACATTAATGCTTTTAAAGTACATCATTAATGGTAAGAGAAATTCGCCGAAAGTTGGTTCAAAGAAGATTGAAAGTTATTGCAATAAAATTATAGAAGAGCTAAATAAGCCGAGAGATGAGTATCTCGTTCATTTTGAAAGGTGTAAAGAGATCATTGAGCAAGGTGGGTGGGCTTCAAAAGATAGGCTTAAGCGTTCATTACACACTGTCGAGCTTAAAGAAATCTTAAAAAAGAAGTAAAGGGAATAAACAAGTGTACCCATCATACCAACAGGTAACGTAGAGCTTGCTAAAGTGTTAGATAACAAACATGCAAGGAAAAACAATGAGAATTCAGGCGGATGTGGGAACGATTGATATTTTAGGTATATTTAATACTTTGGTTTGTTTTAATGTTTATAACACTCGGTATTGCGGCTTTCTTTTTTCCGTATTCATTTTCTAACTTTATACTCAATCGTTCACAGTTGGTTGATGAGAGTGGAAACTCAAGGCAAATGGTCTGTCACACCGATATGTTTGGCAATTTAGGTCATGTTATTCTTTGGATTATCATCTCAATAATCACATTCGGATTGGGGTATGCCTTCTACTTTTACAAGGTATGGAATTACTCTCTGAATAATACAACTGTTGGCTAACATGCTGTTATACAGTTGTTCGGTGTTGAATTGATAGCAAAACGGGAGCCGATGGCTCCCGTTTTGCTATTCACTATCCAATTGTTGAATTGGCTTTACTCCAATTCCGACAAGCACATCTCTTCGTGGATTTGCTTACACCAGGCTTTGACCCGTTCTTCGGTCAGTTCGGGCTGGCGGTCTTCGTCGATGCCCAGGCCCACGAAGTGGTCGTCGTCGACCAGGCCGCGGCTGGCTTCGAATTCGTAGCTGTCGGTGGGCCAGTGGCCGATGATGATGGCGCCCTTGGCTTCGACGATATCGCGCACCATGCCCATGGCGTCGAGGAAGTATTCGGCGTAGTCTTCCTGGTCGCCGCAGCCGAAGATGGCCACCAGCTTATCGGTAAAGTCGATCTCTTCCAGCTCGGGGAAGAAGTCATCCCAGTCGCACTGCGCTTCGCCGTAATACCAGGTGGGGATGCCGAACAGCAGCAGATCAAACTCGGCAATATCCTCTTTGCTGCTCTTGGCGATGTCATGCACCTCGATCAGGTTTTTGCCCAGCTCTTTCTGGATCATCTTTGCGACATGTTCCGTATTACCGGTGTCGCTTCCGAAAAACAGTCCCACACTTGCCATAGATTGTCTTACCTCAAGAATTTAGCCAACGCCAGTGGATTGCCAGAACAGTTGAATAATGCCCTTGGCGATAAACCCGGCGGCCCCTAAAAATAGCACCAGATAGGCCACAAACCGGCCTGCCATGGGCACCTGATTCTTTTTCAGCACATCGTGTACAGCGACGCCCATAAGTATAAATAGGACAGCCAGGGTCAGATTTAAACCCACCGCTTCGATCTGTTCGTAATACTCGCCTAACATTCGATGCCTGCCTAGTGAAAACGGCGCGCACTATAGCACAGCGCCGGATGCGATTCTATTGAGCTAACGCAAATGATTGTTGTTTAGCCGCTGTTTTTGCTGCATGGCGGGGGTCAGTCGCCGTCGAGAAAATCCTGCACAATTTTATTAAAGGCGGCTGGTTTTTCGGCATGCAGCCAGTGGCCGGTCCCTTGCAGGATTTTACCCCTGGCGGCATGAAAATGATCACCGATGGTGCCTTGATGATCCGCGGTGATGTAGTCCGAGTCACCACCTTTAATAAACAGCGTGGGGCCGTCGAAGGTGCGTTGCGTTTCGGGCCAGCCGGTGATGGCTTTGTAATCGCGCTCCAGCAAGGGCAGGTTAAACTTCCACTGCCAGCCGTGGTCGGTTTTGCTCAGGCTCTTTAACAGAAACTGGCGCACCCCGGGCTCACGGATATACTCGGCCATTTGCTTGTCGGCCTGAGTGCGGCTTTTCAGGCCGTCCAGCTCCACGGCATTTAAACCGTCGAAGACCGTGTCATGGCGAGCGGAGTAGGCCACCGGGGCAATATCGGCCACCAATAGCTTGTCCACTCGCTCGGGGTGGTGCAGGGCAAGCTGCATCGCTACTTTACCGCCCATGGAGTGGCCCAATACCGAGCACTGCCGGATATTCAGGCTGTCCAGCAGTTCTATAACCTGCTGCACGTAATGGGCGTAGCTGAAGCGTTCGCTGCGGGGCGAATCGCCATGATCGGGCAGATCCAAAGACAGCACATCGAAGCTGTCCTCTAGGGCGCGTTTGATGCTGTTGAGGTTTTCCAGGCTGCCAAACAGGCCGTGCAGTAAAACCAGGGTCGGGCCGTTGCCGGCGCGTTGATAATTAAGCATGGCAAAGAAAGGTCGGAGACTGATGATCGCGGTTATACCACAGAAATACCGCTTACGGCGAGACTGTAACCTTGACGTCAGCTAAGTATAATACGCGCCAGATTGATCCAGCCGGAACCACGAAATACCATGAAAACTATTGAAATCGATGACGATCTGTACCGTTACATCGCTGCCCAGACCGAGCACATCGGCGAGAGTGCCTCACAAATTCTAAGACGTTTACTGTTGGGCGATGAGAAGCCCCACACACCGACAGCCTCTCCTAAGGCCACACCGGCGCCCGCCCCGGTAGCGGTTGGCTCTGGTGAGCAAGATATCTTTGCCGCCATCAGCCAGTCAGGCGTGGATACGCAGAGCAGCCGGGTGGAGCGTTTTTTGGGCATCCTGTCGCAGCTGGCTAAGGCGCACGGCGAGGGCTTTAGCCGGGTGCTGGAGTTAAAGGGCCGCAACCGGGTGTACTTTGCCCGCTCCAAGGCGGAGCTGTTATCCAGTGGCAGCAGCACCAATCCGAAATCGGTGCCGGAAACGGAATTCTGGGTGGTCACCAACAACAATACCCGTAAAAAAGCCCAGATGGTGATTGAAGTTGCGCGACTTCTGGATTACAACCAGCAAGACGCTCAGCGCCTGGCGCTGATTTTAGCCCCGGAGTTGAAAGACACCTTAACCAGCGAATAAACAGGAGAGCCCATGGCCCTGCATCCGCAAGCGGGTAAGACGCCCACCGACGACCAGTTAACCAATATTCCGCGCCTCGTGGCGGAGTATTACAGCAAAACGCCGGACACCGATAACCCTGAGCAGCTGGTGAGCTTTGGCACCTCGGGACACCGCGGCAGCTCGGTTCTGGCCAGTTTTACCGATGCCCATATTGCCGCCATCTGTCAGGCGCTGGCCGAATATCGCCAGCAGCACGGCATTGAAGGGCCACTGTTTGTGGGCATGGACACCCATGCGCTGTCCGAGGCGGCCTTTATCACCGCCATTGAGGTGCTGTCGGCCAATGGTGTGGCGCTTGTGATCGAAAAAGACCGCGGCTATACACCCACGCCGGTGATCAGTCACGCTATCCTGACCCATAATCGCGAGCAGGCCCTAAAGGCCGATGGCATTGTGATTACCCCATCGCACAATCCGCCACAGGATGGCGGCTTTAAATACAATCCGCCTCATGGCGGCCCGGCGGATAAGCAGGTCACCGATCAGATCCAGAACCGCGCCAACGAATTGCTGCGAGCGGAGCTAAAAGGCGTTCAGCGCCAGCCCTTTGCTACAGCGATGGATAGTGGCCGAGTAAGCGAAAAAGACTTTGCCGAGGATTATGTGGCCGACCTTGCCAATGTGGTGGATATGCAGGTCATTGCCAAATCGGGTCTTAAACTGGCGGTGGACCCGCTGGGCGGCGCCGGGCTGGCTTACTGGAAGCGCATTGCCGAGCATTACCAACTGGATCTGACCATCGTCAATCAGTCGGTGGACCCCAGCTTTCGCTTTATGACCTGTGATAAGGACGGCAAGATCCGCATGGACTGCTCTTCGCCTTATGCCATGGCGGGCCTGATTGAGCTGCGTAAAGACTTCGACCTGGCTTTCGGCAACGACCCGGACGCCGATCGCCACGGCATTGTCAGCCGCGAGTCTGGCCTGTTAAACCCCAATCACTATCTGGCGGTGGTGATCGACTATCTCTACCAGCACCGCCCCGAGTGGCGCAGCGATCTGGCCATCGGTAAGACGCTGGTGTCGTCGAGCATGATCGACCGGGTGGCCGAAAAATTACAGCGGCCCCTGCAGGAAATGCCGGTGGGCTTTAAGTGGTTTGTTCAGCATATGCAAAGCGGCGCCATGGGCTTTGCCGGTGAGGAAAGCGCCGGCGGCATCTTCCTGCGCCGTAATGGAGAGGCATGGGCCACCGATAAGGATGGCATTATCCTGTGCCTGCTGGCGGCGGAAATGCTGGCGGTAACCGGTAAGGACCCAGGCCAGCATTACCAGCGCTTGACCAAAGAGCACGGCGAGCCGGCCTATCAGCGTATTGATGTGGCGGCCAGCGGGGCGCAAAAACAGTGTCTGGCGGCCATGACCGCCGAGGTGGTGACCTCCAAAGAGCTGGCCGGTGAACCCATTACCCGGGTATTAACCAAAGCGCCGGGCAATGATGCGGCGCTGGGCGGGGTGAAGGTGTGTACCGAGAATGGCTGGTTTGCAGCCAGGCCCTCAGGCACCGAGGCGGTGTATAAGATCTACGCCGAGAGTTTTAAGGGCCAGACTCATCTGGAGCAGTTGTTAACCGAAGCCCAGCAATTGGTGGCCAACGTGTTCGCCGAGGCGAATGTTTAACTGTTGTTGATGCGTCGTTAATTTTTTGTAAAAAAATAACGAGTTTGGCGTTGAATACGTATTCAACGCCATTTTTTTAACAATATAGTCACATCCTGGCGTTCCTTTCGACGGTGGATCCATTAAACTTAGTGGCATCTGTAATTTAATTACAAACTCCGATGCTGATCCTGGACTAAGCTTGAAACCATCAGCATCCGAACAGGAGCCACTATGACCCACTCAAACAACAATGCAGTGAAGGACCAAGCACTGCAGAAACTCAGCAAGGACGACATTAAAGACGCCATCGTGCGCCATTTGCACCGCACTCTGGGCACCGATGAAAACAAAGCCAACGATCATGCCTGGTGGAAGGCGGCCTGTTCGGCGGTGCAGGAGCAGGTGTTTGAGCGTCTGCGTAAGACTCAGAAGAGTCACTACCTGAACGACACCCGCGCGGTGCATTATTTCTCAGCCGAGTTTTTGATGGGCCGGTTGATGTCCAACAACCTGCATAACCTGGGGCTGTTTGAAAAAACCGAACAGGCGCTGATGGAGCTTGGCATCAACCTGACCGATGTGATGGAGCAGGAGCCGGATATGGCGCTGGGCAACGGCGGTCTGGGCCGGTTGGCGGCTTGCTTTATCGACTCGCTGGCGACACTGGACTATCCGGCCATCGGTTACGGCCTGCACTATGAGCACGGCCTGTTCCGTCAGGAAATTCAGGAAGGCGCCCAGATTGAGCGCCCGGACAGCTGGCGCGACTACGGCAACCCGTGGGAGATTTGCCGTCCCGAGTCGATTCAGGAAATTCCGTTGTACGGCTATGTGGAAACCAAATACGGCGAGCAGGGCGCGATTCAAAAAGAATGGCACCCGGGCTCCATTGTTAAGGGCGTGCCATGGGATATTCCGGTGGTGGGCTATGGCGGTAATACGGTCAACGTATTGCGCCTGTGGGAAAGCCAGGCGTCGGACTACTTTAACTGGGACGTGTTTAACGCCGGTGGTTATGTGGACGCCCAGCGCGAAAATGTGCAGGCGGAAACCATCTCCAAGGTCCTTTACCCCAATGACGAAACCGAAGCGGGTAAAGAACTGCGACTGATCCAACAATACTTCTTCTGCGCCTGCTCGCTGAAAGACATTATCCGCCGTTACAAGCGGGCCCACGGCGACGACTGGAGCCGCTTTGCCGAGCAGGTGGTGATCCAGCTTAACGATACCCACCCGGCTATTGCCATCCCCGAGCTGATGCGCATCCTGGTAGACCGGGCCGAAATGGACTGGGACAAGGCCTGGGAAATCTGTACCAACACCTTTGCTTACACCAACCATACCCTGTTGCCAGAGGCGCTGGAGAAATGGCCGGCCCGAATGCTGGAGCATGTGCTGCCGCGTCACCTGGAGATCATCTACGAGATCAACCACCGCTTTATGCGGCTGGTCGATCAGCACTGGCCGGGCGACGATGCCATGAAGCGCAAGCTGTCTGTGATCGAAGAGGGCGGTGAGAAGATGGTACGCATGGGCCATTTGTCGGTGATCAGCTCTTTTGCGGTCAATGGTGTGGCGGCGATTCACTCCAAGCTGGTGAAACAAAATCTGTTCCCCGAGTTCGACCAGATGTGGCCAGGTAAGCTGACCAATGTGACCAACGGCATTACGCCCCGTCGCTGGCTGAAAGCCTGTAATCCGAAGCTGTCGGGCCTGATCGACGACAAGATTGGTAGTGACTGGCCGCTGCAACTGGACAAGCTGAGTGCGCTGGATAAGTTCGCCGACGATGCCAAGTTCCAGAAGCAGTTTATGCAGATAAAGCATGAGAACAAAGTGGCGCTGGCCGAGGAAGTGAAGGCGCTGACCGGCGTAGAGCTGGATCCAAAGATGATCTTCGATATTCAGATCAAACGTCTGCACGAGTATAAGCGTCAGCACCTGAATCTGCTGCACATCATGGCGTTGTATCGCCGCTTGCTGGAAAACCCCGATTACGACATGCATCCGCGGGCCTTTATCTTTGGTGCTAAAGCAGCGCCGGGGTATAAGCTGGCCAAGGACATTATCCTGGCTATCAATAAGGTGGCCGAGCGCATCAATAACGATCCGCGGGTTAACCATAAGCTGAAGGTGGTGTTTCTGCCCAACTACCGGGTCTCTCTGGCCGAGAAGATGATTCCGGCGGCGGATGTCTCCGAGCAGATCTCTACCGCCGGTAAGGAAGCTTCCGGTACCGGCAACATGAAGCTGGCCTTAAACGGTGCGCTGACCGTAGGCACCTTAGATGGCGCCAATATCGAGATTGCTGAGGAAGTGGGCGAGGACAATGTGTTTATCTTCGGCCTGACCGTAGAAGAAGTGGAAGCGCTGCGCACCAAGGGCTATAACCCCAAAGATTTCTACTACAACAACGCAGAAATCAAGGCGGTGCTGGACTGGCTGGAGACCGACTACTTTACGCCGGGTAAACCCGGGCAGCTGGTGTCCATTAAACACAGCCTGCTGGAAGGCGGCGACCCCTTCCTGGTACTGGCGGACTTTGAGGCATACTCAGAGGCCCACAAGCAGGTGGATAAGGCGTATCGTGACAGCAAAGGCTGGGCGCGCAAAGCCATATTGAATACCGCCTACATGGGCAAGTTTACCTCGGACCGTTCGATTCAGGATTATGTCAGTAAGATCTGGAAGCTGACCCCCTGCGACGTGGAAAAATAGGTCGGGGTTACAGCCGTAGAGGCGAAAAATTCCCCTTTCTGTCAGGGGACACCGCTAAAAAGCCCAAAATTACTGGTTTTGGGCTTTTTTTTGCCCGCCACCACAGTTATTATCAAATTGATAATAACCATAACAAGCGCTGTCTCTGAGTGAATTTCATTTATCGATCATTGTCGACCATCCCCAACCGCTATGCGTTTTTAGATCGCATTGATAAGTTGGTGGCGGAGAATGAGCAGGTATCCTTGCTGCTGATCGATGTAGTGCGTTTTTCCGATGTCAGCTCCAGCTATGGTTATGAGGTGGGGGACGCCATTCTGGCTCAGGTGGCCTTTCGGATTAAAAACCTGTTTGGTGAGAAAGCCTTAATAGGGCGAATAAGTGGCGATATCTTCGGGCTGGTCTTGCCCGGGACCCACTCAGACCTGCAACTGCAAAAATTCTACGCCCATCTCACCGACCACTTCAAAACCCCCATCACCTTTAACGAACAAGCCTTTGTGGCCGACTTTAATGTGGGTGCGGTGGCCAATAATCAGGGCAACCGTGACATCACTAAGCTGTTTTCCGGTGCCGAGTCGGCGCTGAAACAGGCCAAGGCCGATAAGTACAAAAACTTCCATGTGGTGCGCATCCACGAACAGCCTAATTCTGGTCGGGCACTGGCGCTCAAAGCGGATCTTAAACGTGCCATTAATAACGATGAGTTGGAGTTGTACTTTCAGCCTAAGGTGCGGCTGTCGGATTTGACCATCACAGGGGCGGAGTGTTTGCTGCGCTGGAACCACCCATTGGACGGCGTTATCGTGCCCGGCGTGTTTATCGAGGCGGCCGAGTCCTACAACATGATGAACGAGTTGGGCTACTGGGTGCTGGAAGCGGGCTTCCGTAGCGCCTTCGAGTTTGAAATGGCACGCCAGCAGGTTCAGGTGTCGATTAATATCTCTCCCACCCAGCTATACGACTCGCGCTTGCTGAGTAAAATTAACGACCTGGCCACCTATTACGGGATCGAGCTGAGCAATATTGAGCTGGAACTCACCGAGGATGTGGCCCTGTCCAGTTCATTGATGGTGAAAAAGCAGCTGTCACAGCTCAAAGCCACCGGCATGACCATTGCTGTGGATGACTTTGGTAAAGGCTATTCCAATCTGGGTTATATCCGCGACATTGCTCTGGATACCATCAAGATTGATAAGAGCTTTGTCATGGGGCTGGATACTAATCCGGTCAATAAAGCCATCATCGAAGCCACCCAGGTGATTGCCAACGCCAAGAATTGCAGTGTCATCGCCGAGGGCATTGAGACGATGGAACATCTGCATGTGCTCAGAGAAATGGGCGTGCAGACCGGGCAGGGATTTTTGTTCTCAAAAGCTGTTACAATAGCGGACTTTCTGGAACTGACTCAGTCGGACTTAATTGTCGGTGACTCGCTAGCTTACCGTAATCGTGTAGGTTAGTACTTTCTGGGTCAGTTATAACACCCATAACTGAGTAACCCTACAAAGCACAACATGAACCAATTACAACAACGTCTGACCGAACAAGGCGACTTTCTGCATCTCAGTCGCACCCAACCCGAACTGCTTGATACTCCGATTGATCTTACCCTCGCCAATGGCACCGGGGTTAGGGTGACCGCGCCGGGGATCATTCAGTTTTCAGCCGCTAAGCATCAGGGAAAAGATATTGTGCTGTCCTGTGGCGTGCACGGTAACGAAACCGCTCCCATCGAGATTTGTGATGATCTGGTCAGGGCGCTTCTGACTGGTGAACTTGAGACCTGCCAGCGGGTGCTGGTGTTATTCGGTAATTTACCCGCCATGGACATTGGTGAGCGCTTCGTGGAGGAAAACATGAATCGCCTGTTCAGCGGCGCGCATTCTGACACGCCGGGACTGGTCAATGACGAACGTCGCCGCGCTAAGCAGCTGGAGCAATCCATCGCCGACTTTTACGCACAGGGCAATGAGCAGGGGCAGAACTATCGCTGCCACTACGATCTGCATACCGCGATTCGAGCCTCCAAGAACGAGAAGTTTGCCGTTTATCCCTATCGTCATGGCAAGCCGTGGAAGACCGAACAGTTACAGTTTTTACTGGCGTGCGGAGTGAATACCATTTTGCTGTCCAATGGTCCTACGACCACCTTTAGCTATTACTCATCCAATGAGTTTGATGCCGATGCCTTTACCGTCGAACTGGGTAAGGTGCGCCCCTTTGGGCAGAATGATATGACCCGCTTCGAGAAGGCCCGTCAGACCCTCACGGCGCTGGTGAGTCAGGCGGAACTGTCGTTCCCGGCCTATAACCCGGATGACTTCCATATCTATGAAGTCAATCAGGTGATCAACCGCACGAAAGAGGATTTTCGCCTGAATTTTGCCGACGATACACCAAATTTCACCGATTATCCTAAGGGTACGGTGCTGGCGGAAGAGCCGGGTGCCACCTATGTGGCCGAGCAGGATGGTGAGGCTATCGTATTCCCCAATGCCAAGGTGGCACTCGGGCAGCGAGCGCTGCTTACCGTGGTGCCGACGACCATTTAAATGGCTGGCGACGATTAAGATCGGCCAGCGCCTGACGCACCCTTTGGATAACCTCCGGGTGCGTGTTGGGGTGAGCGGCCAGATAGGTGGTGGTAAAGAGGGCTTCTAAGGGAAATGCATAGGTCACCGCTTCGGGGGGTAAACCAAACTCCTCGCGCAGAGCGTGCATCGCATTGGGGTCATCCACCACCAGATCCACCTTACCATTGAGCAGCAACCGCCAGGATGCCTGAATATCCGCGGTAACCATTAACTGTTTATCCAGTCCCAGTTCGCTCAGGTATTGATAGGCAATGTCTTCGCGCTGCACAGCAATGCTGAAGCGCTGAAGATCGGCTAGGGCGTTAATTCCTACGGGTCGTTGGCTCAGGTGTACGAGGCCCAACTGGTAGGTGCCGATTTCACCCAACCAGACAAAATCTGACTGGCGCTGCGGGGTCTTGGCAATACCGTAAATCAGCGTGTTGGGATGAGTTTTGGCTCTGTTCAGCGCCCGAGCCCAGGGATAAATATAAAACTGGCTTTCTATTCCCGCGTCTTGAAGTACCTGACGTACCCGGCGGGTAAAAACGCCGTCGACTTCATTACTGACGATGGTCTGAGCGGGCGGCGACAGTTCGGTAACGACGGTAACAGCAGGTAAAATGAGTCCTGAAGCCGCTAAGGGGAAGCTGAAAAACGGCGCGAGCAGGATAAATCCAGCGCGTCTGTATGGGAATACTGCCAGCGCGTTGCGCATGGACTGCCAGGTTAGCTCCCAGAAGTTCAAGATCTTACCTACACTGAACGCGAATTAATTTTGGAAGAATAGAATGTTTCAATTGCATCCACAACTCAGTCGGGACTGTTTTGCGGTCACTTCTATGCCGTTAAGCGATTTGTTATTGATGAATGATGCTCAGTTCCCCTGGTTGATTCTGGTACCCCGAGTGGAAGAGGCTCGGGAGATTATCGACCTTAGCTTTTCTGAGCAGCAAACCCTGTGGCGGGAATCCGCCTGGGTCAGCGAGATCCTAAGAGATGACTTTAAGGCCCATAAACTAAACGTGGCGGCGCTGGGGAACCATGTGCCTCAGCTGCACCTGCATCATATAGCCCGACAGACAACGGATGCGGCCTGGCCTGATCCGGTATGGGGCAGGGTGCAACCGCTGGCCTATACTAAGGCGCAGGCACAGCAACGGGTTGATTTTGTGGCGCAGGCCATTAACGAGAAGATAAGGAGTTTATAGGATGATAGTCACCACCACTCATACACTGGATATAATACCAATCCGTATAGATCTTTAACCTCTCAGAGCGGGTCAAAAGGCCTTAGGTCAAGGCGGTGCTTCGCAGGCATAGTGGTGCTATGTCAAGAAGTGCCAACACAGAGATAGGGCCTTCTGGCCGCTCCCCGTGGGCAAGGCTAAAACGCACTCTGACTGTGTTAGGCCACCTCGATTTAGACCCACTAAACCATCGATGACCTGCCTTGCCAGAGCACATTTTAGCTCTTGCTGAGTGATTAAAGATCTATACGGATTGGTATAGACGGTCGAGGAATACTTCGGCGTGGTCGTTGGCGAGGCGGTGATGGGCGCCAATCTGTTTAACGATCTGTTCGCTTCCATTCGCGATATTGTTGGTGGACGCTCCGGGGCTTATGAAAATGAGCTCACCCGGGCGCGCAAAATCGCTTTCACCGAATTAGAGAACGAGGCCAGGATGCTGGGCGCCAACGCGGTAATCGGCATCGACATCGATTACGAGGTGGTGGGCGGCAAGGGCAGCATGCTGATGGTCAGCATCTGCGGGACCGCCGTGCGCTATCGAGAGTCCTGATCTTTCGCTGCCGTCTCGTCCTTGTGAGATCCTTTTGTGGATTCAAAAGGGTCTTTTTTGGGCGTCATCTTAAATTTAGCGGTGTATTTCAGCAGCATCAGGTTGCTGACGATAAAGCCGATCACCAGCAGGGTGATCCAAAGCCAGTGTAGCTCCATAGTAGGCTCCTTGTGCTGCTGGCTAGGTCAGCAGCTTCTCCAGAATAGATTCATAAGCCTTTGCCAGCAGGCGCAGATCCTCAATCCGTACATGCTCATTGATTTTATGGATGCTGGCATTGACCGGACCAAGCTCTACCACCTGAGCACCGGTAGGGGCGATAAAGCGACCGTCTGAAGTGCCGCCAGCGGTGGATAGCTCGGTGTCGTAGCCACAGGTTTCAGTGATGGCTGCCCTAGTAGCACTGACCAGCTCACCCTCGGCGGTTAAAAACGGCTGACCGTTTAATAGCCAATCCAGATCATAGTTCAGTTGATGCGTATCCAGAATGCCCATCACGCGCTGCTTTAATTGCTCGGCGGTGACCTCGGTAGAAAAACGGAAGTTAAACTGTACTTCCAACTCACCCGGGATCACGTTGCCCGCTCCGGTGCCACCGTTAATATTAGAAATCTGGAAACTGGTGGGCGGGAAGAATTCATTGCCTTCGTCCCAATGGGTTCGGGCTAACTCATCCAGAGCAGCGGCGCTGGTGTGTACCGGATTTTCGGCCAGGTGAGGGTAGGCTACATGGCCCTGAACGCCTTTGACGGTTAAAAAGCCGGTCAGTGAGCCGCGTCGGCCATTTTTCACCACATCACCCAGCTTATCGGTACTGGACGGCTCTCCCACCAGACACCAGTCCATCTTTTCGTTTCTGGCTTCTAAGGTATCGACCACGCGCGTGGTGCCGTTGATAAAGGGGCCTTCTTCATCGCTGGTAATTAAAAAAGCGATGGAGCCTTTGTGATCCGGGTGTTTTTGCACAAAGTTATGGGTGGCTACCAACATGGCAGCCAGGCTGCCTTTCATATCTGCTGCACCACGCCCATACAGCAGGCCGTCTTTTTCGGTGGCCTTAAACGGAGGGCTAATCCACTTCTCCAATGGTCCCGGGGGCACCACATCGGTATGACCGGCAAAGCAAAACACCGGCCCCTGGTGGCCTTTACGGGCCCACATGTTTAACGTGTCTTCAAAGGGCAGCGTCTCAATGTTAAAGCCCAGCGGCTTCAAAAATTCCGCCATCATCGGCTGACAGCCAGCGTCATCGGGCGTCACGGAATCGCGATTGATCAGCGCCTTGGCGAGCGCCAGTACGTCATTTTGCATTGAACACCTCGGCGTAATCGTCGGCCTTAAAACCCAGATAATGCTGGCCGTCGTGGGCCAGCAGGGGACGCTTGATCATGGCCGGGTATTCGGCCAAAAGCTCAATGGCGCTGGCTTCATCCAGGTTGGCTTTTTGCTCGTCACTTAACTGGCGGTAGGTCGTGCCGCGCTTATTGAGTACTTGCTGCCAGCCCAGCTCCTGAACGCGCTGATTCAGCCAGTCTTTATCCAGGCCATCCTGACGGTAGTCGTGAAACTGATAGGGAATTTGGTGTTGCTCCAGCCATTTGCGGGCTTTTTTGATGGTGTCGCAATTTTTAATGCCGTAAAGGGTGGTCATAGTCTCGTTCAGGTTGATGAGTTATCGGATGTGAGCAAGCTTAAACAAGCCCGGAGTAAAGATAAAGACGAGGGTTATACCGATCTGATTGGGGCGTGTTGATCCTTCGAATATGAATTTTGTTCAACTCCAAAGGCTTTTGAGCGCGGCGCAGGGTTGCAGGCCTAGTGGGGCTCAGTCAAAACCCTGCAACAAAGTGCAAGAGCCTTTGGGTTGAGCCCCGTGGGGCAGTGCTTGTCGGGCTCTATTACTGCGTTATTGCCAGACTTATTTGGAGTCACCAAACTACATTGGCTCTGCCTTGTACTCGACCCCGGCAAACTGCTGAAAAAACAATATGCGAAGGATTAACACGCCCTAGAGATATAGAGTCATGCAGGGGTCCTGACCGGCAAAAACCTGACCAGGGTGTACGGTGATGGCTTGGAGCTTCCGCCATTGTGGACACAGTAGCAGGCAATAGGGCCACTCGGCCTGAGTTTTTAATTGCCGAAGATTGAATTCCATCAGTCGCTGTCCCTGACTGAAACGTTCACCGGGTTTGAGTAGCGGGCTGAAACCGCAGCGGTGCCAACTGTGGCTGTACAGGCCAAGGTGTAGGATCAGTTCCAGGCCTTGCTGGCTTTTCAGTCTTAATTGTTCATGGCCGTTGGAAAGTGCCAAAACCTGTCCGTCAAAGGGAGCCTGTAAATAGTCACAGGTCGGAGTAATGGCGCAGCCATGGCCCAGACATCCGCTGTTGATAAGGGCGTTGTCCAGGTCGACCGAGGCTTGATTGTGACCACTGACCGGGCTGGTAAGCGTCAGCGACAGGCGACAGTGTTCCGGGGCTTTAGGCTGAAACAGCGGGAGCATCAGTCCATGACCTTGTAACCGGCCTGCTGTAAAGCTTGTTGAGCGGCGTCCAGATCCTGTTGTTTAACCAAAAAGTAATCGGTCTCGAAGGTGGAGACCACAAAGATGCTAACTTTTGCCTGTGCCAATACATTACCGATTTGAGCCATGATGCCTACCATCGACAGTTCCAGCGGGCCCAGCACTTCCAGAGCGCGCCAGTCTGGATCGCTCTCTTCGGCTTCGATATATACCGGTTCGGGCACCACCAATGACAGTTCGTCATAGGTCTTGCCGATAAAGAAGATAGGACTGCTTAGCACCGAAGGAGGAATCGCACTCTGAGTATGCAAGCTGTAGATGGTGAAGGTTTCCGGCAAGATGGCCAGTGTTTGCTTGGTCATGGCGTTCCCCCATTTTCCCGTAATCGACCAATTCATTTTGCGAGAGCCATAATGACGATGCAAGGCATTTATTTTTAGTTATCCACTATATCTGTGGATAACCTTGTTGATCTCTCTTTATAACAGTCATAACGCCATGAAAATAAAGCAATTAGTTATCCCGTTTGGTTTTTAATCAATGCCGGTTTTATCCCCAGACAGGGCTGAGTTTTTGATCAAAATGGCAGAAAAACAAGATTTGTTCACATCTACAGGCACGTGACTTACTTTATATTGTTTCTTTGGTTGGCAAGTACCGGTATTAGGTCTTCTTTTGCACTTATGGTTTTGCTAATTAATTGTAATGGAATGACGTTTTGACTCTATCTGCTTATAATCGGCCTCAAATACGTGTATGAGTCGGAATATGGCACTTTTGGATATTTATGCCGGTAGGACTGCCTATCGAGCCCTAGCCGAACAAGGACTGAAGTCGGAGTTGTTTGACTTTATGTTGGGGGCTTCTGGCGGGCCAAAATGGTTTGTTCTGGCAGGCTTGGATCGGGTGATCTTTCCGTCGTTTTTTGCTGGCCGATCTCGTCCCTTGCACGCACTGGGGTCGTCGGCGGGGGCGTTTCGCTTCGCCTGCTTTGCGCAAAGCGATCCGCTGGCGGCTATTAACCGTCTGGCGGAACATTATTCTCATACCGTATACAGCGACAGGCCGGACGCGGCGGAGATCAGTGCCAAGGGACGCCAGTTACTGACTCATGTATTGGGCCAAACCGGGGTTGAGGAGATCATTCAGAACCCGGTTATCAAAGCTCATTTTATCGTTGCCCGAAGCCGCGGTCTGACTCGCTTTGAACGCAAGGAGGCCCAGCTACTGGGGCTTTTGGGCGCGGCATCTGGTAATGCCCTGGGACGACGACAGCTGCGGCATTTCTTTGAGCGTTTTGTTTTTAGTGCCGATACCGAGCTGATGCTTGGCGATCCCTCCGGTATAACAAGCCAGTTTGTACCTTTACGTTCGGATAATCTTCAACAGGCACTGATGGCCTCAGGTTCAATTCCCTTGGTACTGGAGGGTGTTAAAGACATCGCCGGTGCTCCCCCAGGCATGTATCGTGACGGTGGTATTATTGATTATCATTTTGACCTGACATTGCAGAGCACCACACAGCAGCAGGGGTTGGTGCTTTACCCGCATTTTTGGCCTAAGCCTGCACCTGGCTGGTTTGATAAGCGCGGGCGTCGTCAGCCTCACAAGGCCAGTTACGATAACGTGGTGATGCTGGTGCCATCGGCAGAATTTATTGGCTCATTACCCTACGGTAAGATCCCTGACCGTAAGGATTTCGAAACCATGCCGCCCGAACAGCGCATTCCCTATTGGCAGGAAGTTATCAGGCGTTCCGATGAATTGGGTCAGGCCTTTGTCGAGCTCACTCACCGACAAGATCTGACGTCGGTTATGCGGCCGATTGAGTTTACCCGGAACTAGTCTGGTCGCGACACACTTCGTCAGGGTACTCCAGCTCGATGGTGGTGTGGGCCAGCTCAAACTCTGACAGAGCCCCGGATAGGGCCGTTTTGAGCCGGTGTCGGTGATCGGCGGACAGATTTTCCGATACCACCACATGAGCGGTAAGCACATGGCGCTCGCCATCCAGTGACCAAAAGTGCATGTGATGCACGTCTTCAACGCCTTGTTGCTCCAGCATGGCCTGACGCATCTGCTGGTATTGAGCTGGGTTGGGTGACGCCTGGATGAACAGTTTGATGGTGGTATAGAGGTTTTTGCCCACATTCAAAAGGATAAACAGGGTAAAGGCGATGGACAGGATGGGGTCCAGAATTGGCCAGTCGACAAACAACAACACGATGGCGACCACTAATACGGCAACCCAGCCGAGCACATCCTCCAGCAGGTGCCAGTTTAATACGCGTTCGTTGAGGGTATTGCCATGACTAAGTTTATAGGCCGCATAACCATTGGCCGCAATGCCCATTAGCGCCAGCACAACCATGCCTTCAGCGACTGGCATCTGAGGGTCCCACAACCGGGGAATGGCATGGCTTATCACCCACACCGAACCAACCAGTAACACCAGGGCGTTTACCAAAGCCGCCACCAATGACAGGCGACGAAAACCATAGGTAAAGTTCTGGTTGGGGTGTTTATGGCTCAGCTTCTCCATGCCCCAGGCCATGCCTAACGCTAAAGAGTCGCCTAAATCATGCACGGCGTCGGCCAGAATGGCGGTACTGTTGGTCAGCAATCCGCCGACAAATTCGATCAGGGTAAAGGCCAGATTCAGGAAAAATGCCAGCCCGATACGCTGAGTTGAGTGACCATGATGATGGTGATGGTGCGCCATAGACCTCATCCATTGCTCTGGATAGACTGTCAGTGTATGAAAAAGGTCGTCGCTAAGTCTACAGGTGATTCAATGAATGAGCGTTCAACCGTGTGTGCTCTGTGTGGCCGTGCTACCTGGCTGACTTTTCATCACTTAATTCCGAAAAAAGTCCACCGTCGCAAACGTTTCAGGAAGTCCTGCAGTCAGCAGCAACTTAATGCTGGGATCTGGGTGTGCCGACCCTGTCACAGCGCCATCCATCGTTTTATTGATGAGATGAGTCTGGCCAAGAATTACGCCAGTTTAGAGGCACTTAAGACGCATCCCATGTTAGTCCGGCACTGCCAGTGGCAGAGTAAACAGCGCCGCGAGCTAAAATAGAATATCGTCGTCGAGCGCTGGCACCGCAGGCTCCACCGCAGGGGTGGGGGCATCTTGCTGCTCGGTGACTTTATCAATGGTCTGCAGTATGTCATCCAGAGCATGACGGATCTGCATCAGGGTCTTCTCTTCACTGGCGTTTTCGGTCAGCGCCTTTTCCACCAGGTCACTGAGGTATTGCTCCTGCTCTTCACTCAGATCCAGTACATGAAAGCTCAGACCGATGCTCTGGCGAATGGCGTTAAGCGTATCCTCGCGGTTTTGCTTGGCGGCATTCACCAGGCTGCGGGTTTCGGTAAGCGTTCTGGCCAGCATGGTCTGAACCTCTAGTACAGAATGATGGTAATTGAGAAACTGAATGCGAGATGCGATGGATTCGATCAGTGATGCCAGGGCGTCGATCCAAATTTCCGAGTCCTGACTGCGCGCAAAATTCAGCACCAGTATGGAGGCCACTTCGTGATTAAAGGCCGTCCGTTGACCGTAGGTGAATACGCGTTTTTTGTTGGCCAGAGCATGAATGACTTGCTCTTCCAGGGGAGAGCAACTGCCTTTTTCGGTATGCACGGCAAGCTGTTGTTGGTCGTTCAGACGTAATCCGATAATGGCTTTCAGGTCTACCTGCTTGAAGAACCGTTGCAGTGATGTGGCCATTTGCTCCAGTGTCATGCAATGGTTTAGCTCCTTGACCAGTTGCATACATTGCCCAAATTTTGCCGCCTGAGTCAGGGCGGTGACCAGGACTTCGTTACTGCTACTTAACTGATCTTCATATTCGTCCAGTCGTTCATGATACTTTTGTAAACTCGCCAGCTTTTGCTTAAGCGCCTGCATCGAAAAAGGCTTTTTAAGAAAGTCGCTGGCGCCACAGTCAAGCGCCTTGAGCAGGGTTTCTTCGGCCGCCGAGCCGGAGTAAATAATGGTCGAACGAGGGAAGTTGTCACGTTCATGGTGTGTTTGAATCCATTGTGACCCACTGGCGTTACCGAGGTTTTCATCCACCAGCGCAAAGTCAAAGTGCTGCTGGTCAATTAAATCGGTGGCCTGCATAACCGAATCGGCAATGGTGATGTCATAGTCGTCAGACAGTGTTTTGGTAATAAGTTGATGAAAAGCGTGTTCATCCTCCACAAGCAGCAAGCGTAGTTTTTCCATTGTGATTATGCTCCTTTGTTTTCCAAAGTGTTTCTTATGGCTTCAAGTAGTGTGCGAGCGCTGAAGGGTTTGTGGATCAATTGCGTGTAGCTTTGATCGTTATTACGTCGCTCTGATTCATCGTAGTAGCCGCTGATCAACAGTACTGGTAATTTAAAACGATGCTTTACCTGACTGGCCAGTTCAAAACCTGACTGATGCTTCATGACCACGTCTGAGATCACCAGATCCACCGGTTGATGCTCCAGCACTTCTAAGGCCTGTTCGGCTGAATTCGCTGACAGCAATTGATAACCGTAGTGTTTGAGTGTGGTGGTCAGTACATCTGCCAGAGCAACCTCGTCATCCACGATTAGTAGGGTTTCATTCCCGTAGTAGGGTGGATTCATGACACTGTCCTCCTCCTTTTGAGTGTGCTCGTTTGCATCAATGGCCGGGAAGTACAAGCTGAACCGGGCGCCTTTATTGGGCTCGGAATCCACCTCAATAAATCCCGAGGCTCGATCGACGAATCCGTATACCTGGCTAAGCCCCAGCCCTGTGCCTTTTTCCTCATCTTTAGTCGAGAAAAAGGGTTCAAACAGTCGTTGTTTG
Source organism: Saliniradius amylolyticus (assembly GCF_003143555.1). Lineage (NCBI taxonomy): Bacteria > Pseudomonadati > Pseudomonadota > Gammaproteobacteria > Alteromonadales > Alteromonadaceae > Saliniradius > Saliniradius amylolyticus. The sequence goes on along the minus strand of NZ_CP029347.1, from coordinate 1,738,679 downwards.
ACCTCTTCGGTCATGCCAATCCCTTCGTCTTCCACTTGCATGACCACCCATTGCCGTTTGACCACATCTTCTTCAGACTTGCTGGCTCCCTGATAATCATAGGTGCGAATGCTCAGTCTGCCCTGACCGTCCATGGCGTGTTTGGCGTTGATGCAAAGATTAAGCAGGGCGTCCTCAAACTCGCTCACATCCACGGAAACTTGTGGAAGATTGGGAGTAAGCGAAAAGTCTATTTCAATGGTTGGGGTGAGCGAGCGTTGTAACATTTCCCGCTGTTCTTCCAGTGTGTTGTTGATATTAATGGGCTTGGGCTCGGCGGCCCGCTTTCGGGTGAACTTTAACAAGCGGGAGGTGAGCCGTTCCCCGCGGTGACTGGCCTTGAGAATCTCGGCAGCGTATTGACGTAAGGCGTCATCATCCAGACTCATATCCAGCAGTTCGGCGTACCCTGAGACAATGCCGAGAAGATTGTTAAAGTCATGGGCAACACCACCGGTGAGTCGCCCTAATGCATCCATCTTCATCGAATGTTTGAGCTGTTGGTCTTTTTGCTTCTCTTGAGTAATGTCGGTGCAGCTACCGATGAAGTGTGGCTCTCCATCGTTGTTGGAGCCCGGCAATTTATTCACCGACAGTCGCATGGGAAACTCGGTCCCATCGGACTTAACACCCATGACTTCGCGGCTGGTACCGATGAGCTTGGTAATACCGGTGCGCATGTGTTCTGCCAGGTAATGGTCATGGTGCCGACGAATGTTGGCAGGCATCAGAATTTTAACGTTCTGACCTAATATATCCTGTTCTGAATAACCGAACAGGGTTTCGGCAGAGTGATTGAAGCTGGTGATCAGCCCGTGGTTATCGATGGTGATGATGGCATCCACCATGGAGTTGAGCATCTGTCGCTGTTCGAGTTCTTTTTGTTGAATTTTAAACAATAATCGGCGCTCGGCAGTGACGTCTTTAATAACCGAAATGACGCTTTCCACCTCACCCAGATCATTCAAAATAACGGTATTTTCCCACTCACAGAGGACCTCGCGACCATCCTGGCTAACGTTGGTATGGGTGCATTTATTATTGGTGCGGTTGACCACCACGTAATTGAGAATGGCGCTGTCATAAGCCCAGCGAATAGGAGCGATGATCAACGTATTGAGCGGATGCCCGATAGCCTCATCGGCAGAGTATCCAAACAGCTTTTCTGCAGAGTGATTCCAATTTAACACCGTAAATTCCGAATTCCACTCTATGACCGCCAGAGGCGTGTTTTCGATATGACTGGAGAGTTTGGAGGACAGACGATGCAGGTGCCGTTGTAGACGTTCGCGACTTAACTCGGCGCTCACGCGGCTGCAGAATAATTCCAGAGTGCTCTTAAGCCAATGGGGATCTTCAGGCTCCGACTCGTAAGATAATGTCATCACACCAATAGCCTGACCCTCGGCATCAAGCAAAGGCATTGCCTGGTAATAGTGTAAGTTCAGTAGATGATATATCTGATTGTTCGGGAACTCACTTTGCAGGTCGACACTATAATATCCTTGCTGTTGGAGGGTTGCCTGGCAAGGCGAGTTGTCGGTGTAATAACAAAATAAGGGATGCTCTTGGCCTTTATGGTTGGCTGCGATCACCATCATCTGATGAGGGCGTTTTATGGTTTCCCCGATAAATACAAAGTCAGCCTTGGTCAGGCGCTGTAGCTGTTTTACCAGGCTGTTAAAGAAGCTGTCTCCAGACCTGGCAGAACTGTCAGTGGCCAGTGCCTGTAAGGTGTTCTCTAGCTGGCGCTCTGCGGTCACATCGGACGCGATGCCGCCGGTGTAGCGCACATTACCTTGAGAGTCTTTGAGTGGAAACTCCTGATACAGAAAAGTTCTTGGTGTACGAGTCAAATGCTCAATTTCACGGGTGACAGGCAGTCCGCTATCGAGTACTTCTTGTTCCAGTGCCTGCAACTGTTCCAGAACGGCGCCCTCAAAAAGCTGCTGAGGGCGCTGGCCGATAATATGCTCCTGGGAGCGCCCGATAAATTCGGCAAAGGCATTGTTCGCCATTAGATATACCGAACGCCGGTCTTTTAAATAGACTAATGCCGGGGTATGACTATACATGGCGTTCAGAAGGTATTTTTGCTGCTGAGATTCGTAGCGCATCTGTTCAAGCGCAGACTCATCACTGATGATTAGAACGGCGCGCCGTTGTCCTTTACCGCCTCGGCTGAGACACGATAAGGTTAACGAGACCAGATGGGTATGGCCCGGGCCGGTTTTCAACTGACAGTCGGAAAAGCTGATGATATCGCCGCGGTTTGGCAGTAATTCGACCGCAGGGCGGCTGAGCAGGGAATGTCCCTGACGATCCTGAATGCCCATTAGAGATTCTACCTTTTTTCCCTGAAGCTGACTGGGTTCGCACTCCAGAAGTTGCAAGGCGGCGCTGTTGGCTTCTATCACCTCTTTATTGTGATCAAATATGAGCGCTGCATCCGGTATGCTTTGCAACAGAGCGGTAAATTCGCTTTGGGCGACAAACCGCACAGCGTCGTCGGGCTTATAACTTCCTGCATTATCAGGGGCAAGAACGGAGGGAGGAATAGAGGCATCAGGCTGTCTGGAAAAGTTGAGGTAGTGTGTGCCCGCTCCCTTCAATGGCGTGAACCTTTTGGTATATACGAGCCAAAATAAGTACCCCAGTAAGGCATTGATGATTAACACAGCTGGGAATATCTCGTTATTCAGCAATGTCTCCTGAGGTTCTTCTGGCAGGGGGACCAACAGGTATGAGGGAGCTTCGGAAGCCAGTCGCGCAGGTTGAGGGACGACCGGAAGCAGTGCAAGCCAGCGTTCCTGAGGGTGTATGATTTTTAAACTCCCCATGCCTGCGTGGAAGTTGCTGGATTTTAATGAGCGCTCTATTTCATCAGCGGATGGCAGACTAAGACTTTGAAAGTCTGGCTGATTGGGAATGAATGCGAGCTCTGAGTTCAGCAGTACCACCGGCATTTGAGGCCGAAGAGTTTTTATTTGCTCCCTCAGCCAAGTGGGATTGATGGTGTCGTCGTTCTGCCTGGCGGTGATACTCAGAATCTGCTGTTTAAGTTGAGTCAGTTCCGTGCGATACGGTTTGAGGAGATCATCATCGTCTGATAGCAGCATTAATATGAGGGCGTCCGCGACCAAGACGAATGCCCCCAGCAGAACAACCCAACGTCCCGTTGTTTTTCTTAACCCGGCCTGCCTTGTCATCTTTGACCTCCTTGGCTACACGAATTCGTACCCTGTCAGGCAATCGAATAGTTCGTGTAATAACTACGGCAATCGTTACAGAATAGTTTAATTATTAATCAATAAAACTTGATCTAACGTCATGACCAACTAGTAGTAGGTTAGTAAGAAAATCAAATCATGCCCCAAAATGTTTGGGCCTTACTTTTTGAAATGTAAAAGGATTTGTACGTGCTGCAGCTTTTTGCAAGACCACAATGGAGCCTGTTGTCGCTCGCTACCGTCATCTCGCTCGGTTTGATACTGACCGGCTTCGTACTGGTGGGGTGGGCCGTTATGGCTTTCGGCGCATGGCTCGCGGTAAAGTTTTCAGACACCCATAAAACCAACGATGAAGCCAAGGCCCGTTCTGACGGGGTGGATGAGGACTCCGGGGCGGCTGTGGGAGACGCCTCATTGTTGTTTAGCAGCATTGGTACGTCTTTGGATGAATGTAACGACGCATTAGAGCGAATACGTAGTACTCAAAGTGATGCGACGACGACGCTGACGCAGGCCTTTTCAGAATTACAGCAACAAATGGACAGTGAGCGGGAGTGGATAAAGCGCCTCACTTACACGAGCGAAGTCCAACATGGTAATGGTGACGAGTCGCCCGTGACACAAAGCCAGTATATGCACCAGTTTGCCAAAAGCACCGAGCATACCCTGGACCAGTTTATCAACACGACGGTCAATATGTCCGCCTCTTCCATGGACTTGCTCCAAAAGGTGAATCAGATCGATGAAGCCATGCCCGAGATCATGAAGGCTTTAAAAGACGTCGACGATATCGCTTCGCAAACGAACCTTCTGGCCCTGAATGCAGCCATCGAGGCGGCCCGTGCAGGAGAAGCAGGACGCGGCTTTGCAGTGGTTGCCGATGAAGTGCGAGCACTGTCCAATCGCTCGGCGGGATTCAGTCAGTCGATTCAACAGCAGTTGACTCAGATTCGTGATCAGATTGCCGAACTCACCCAGGCCATGGGTAAGGTTGCGGCTCAGGACGTGAGTTATGTAATGGACGCGAAAAAAGAAATCAACCAGGCACTGGACATGATTGTGGATAAAACCCAGGAAGACGAACAAACCATTGAAAAACTGGATGTGATAGCACAACAACTGGAAAGTTCGCTGAACCGGGTCATACGTGGCCTGCAGTTTGATGACATCAATGGACAACAGTTGGTGTTTGTGCAGCAGTCTTTGGTCGAAGTGGCTGAGTTGCTGGACTGTCACCAGCGTGATTCTGTCGACTCTTTAATCGAGAAGGCCCGGCGACGTGCCGATGAAGTGACCGAGCGGCTAACAGCCCAGCGCAATCCAGTATCTTCGTCCGACATGAACAGTGGCGATGTCGAACTGTTTTAACAAGGAGCTATGGATGAACGAAGATGTATCACGTATTCGACTGCCGGAAAGGTTTGACTTCGACCATCACAAGATATTCAGTCAGGCATATAAGGCCGCGCTCAACAAGCCTGGCTGCGCCAGCATTATACTGGATTTCAGTGATGTGGATTACCTGGACAGTTCCGCACTCGGTCTGATGGTCCTGTTGCACCGTGAGGCCAATTCTCAGGGCGTTTCACTGGCTATTGAGGGCGCATCGGGCGTTGCCCGGGACATTTTGAATATGGCGAATATGCAAAAGTTGTATGACTTCAGACAGTGAACAACTCACGCTGCCCCGATGCCTCTTGGTGCTCACGGATTCTCCGTCGAATGGGTTACTTTATGAAGATTTCTTCAGCTACAAAGGGTGTCTGGTTGACTGCATCGACTCTCAAGCTCTGCAAGGAAAGCGCATCAGCAAGAGCTACGAGTTTGTACTTGTGGATATGGAGTTGCCAGCCGATGAGCTGACGGAGCTACTAAAAAGGACCGCGGCGGCCTTGCCAGACCTTCCCCTCCTGGTGGTCAATACTGACGCGGACTTTCGGTGCATTGAGCAGTGCTTCCGGGTGGGAGTGAATGATTATGTTGTTAAGCCCGTTAATCTGGAACTGCTCTCGTTTAAGGTGAGCCAGCTCTATGGTGCAGAACAGCTGATTAAAGACGCGCGGCACCAGCAACATGCACTGCGTCATCTGGTTTACCAGCACCAGTTTAACCAAGAGATTGCACACAATGTGTATGAAAATATGCTGGCTCGATTCTCTACGCCGCTCCCATATTGTGACGTCGTGAAGGTCGCCGCTGACGAGTTTTGTGGAGACATATTTCTCACCGGAAAAGCGCCAAATGGGAATGTGTATTTGCTACTGGCCGATGCGACCGGTCACGGTTTGGCGGCCGCCATTCAAATATTGCCATTAGCGAATATTTTTCATGCGATGGTCGCGAAGGGGTGTGAGTTATCGCTGATGGCCGTTGAGCTTAATCAACGTCTTCATGACAGTGGACTGGGGGATCGCTTTGTGGCCTGTTGTCTGGTGGAGCTGAGCCAGAATGCCAGGGAGCTGAGGGTATGGAATGGCGGCATGCCTGATGTCCTTTTATTTGATGAACCAGGCAAGATAGTACATCGGTTTTCTTCACAACATATGGCATTGGGAGTGTTAGACAGAAAGTTGTTCAGTGTCGCCACAGAGAGAATGCCTATAGACGCAGGAACCCGTTTAGTGATGTTCAGTGATGGGGTTACTGAGCAGCGTAATCAGCACGGTGACTGGTTTGGCGAGCAGCGACTGCTAAATCTATTGGCAGAAACTGGTTCTTCACTGGAACAGCGTCTCATTGGGGCGCTTAATGAGTTTCTGGGGAACACTGATTATAAGGATGATATTACTGTTGCGGAAACGGATCTGACCCAGCTTCACAAATCTGTAGAAAACACCGAGCACTATAAGCAAATACCGCAGGGGTGTGTGGAAAGCAAGATTAGAGTGAGCGGCAGAATGCTCGGGGAAGCTGGCTTGCTGAACACCTTTAGCCAGCTATTAAAAAACATTTATCTACCGGAAGAAGTGCGCCACCGTGCCTACACGGTGTTCACCGAACTGTACAACAATGCACTGGATCACGGGATCTTACGCTTACCCTCTGAATTGAAAGATGATTTTGACGGGTTTGTTGACTACCTTGAACAGCGGGATAAGCGCAAACAGGCGTTATCGGAGAATGACTGGATCGAAATCACCATCCTTGTCAACAGCGCCCGTCAGTTGCTTCGACTGAGCATTAAAGATGATGGTGATGGGTATTCAAGCGAGGGGGATGGCAACGAAAGCGAGGCTTTTGGACGGGGCCTGATGTTAGTAAAACAATTATGTCACGCGGTTGAGGTGACGCCGCCCGGGAACGAAACAACAGTAACAGTGAAATGGGAAGACAATGAGTAAATCATTATTGATAGTGGACGATTCACCTTCAGTTCGGCAGATGGTTGAGGCAACACTTAAAAGTGCTAATTACAAAGTCAAGGCGGCTAAAGATGGTCAGGAGGGGCTGAACCTGGCGAAGTCAGAACAGTTTGACTTTGTCCTGACCGACCAGAATATGCCTAACATGGATGGCCTGACACTGATTAAGTCATTACGAGGACTCCCCGCCTATACCAGAACACCCATAATAGTGCTCACCACGGAAGCCAGCGATGAGATGAAAACTCAGGGTCGAGCTGCTGGCGCCACAGGCTGGATGGTAAAGCCGTTTGATCCCAGTAAGTTACTGGCAGTAGTGGCCAAGGTGCTGAATTAAACGTGCGGGATAATGGAGGGCCAGGATGTCCATCGATTTAAACCAGTTTAATGAAGTGTTTTTCGAGGAAAGCAGAGAACACCTGGAGCAGATGGAACAGCTGCTCATGGAGTTGGATCTGGTGGAGCCCGACAAGGAAGACTTAAACAGTATCTTCCGTGCTGCACACTCCATAAAAGGGGGCAGCGGTATATTCGGATTCACGGCTCTCACCGATGTTACTCATGTGATGGAGAACCTGCTCGACCGGGCTCGTAAAGGCGAATTCGAGCTACAGCACAGTGACGTGGATATCCTGCTATCTACCGTAGACCAATTGGGCAACTTGTTAGACTGCTATCAGCAGCAACAGGAGCCTGACTGGGAGGTGGTGACCCACGCAAAGTCCCAGCTTGAGCAACTATTAAGTCAAACCACGCCTGACCAAAGTACCACTGAGAAAACAGAAGACGACGGTTTTGGCTTCTTCGAACCCTTGCCCGAGTCCTCTGCGACTGACTCAAGTCAGGAGGAGGATTTTGGCTTCTTTGATGATGCGCCTGGCACACCAGAGACAACTTCAGAACAATCGTTAGAGAATAACCTAAAGGAGGGCGTCGATTACGGGATTTTTGAAAAGGAGCCTGTCGAAGGTCAGGACTATGGGTTGTTTCAGCCTCAAGAGCCAGGTTCAAAGCCTCAAGCTAATTTGGGCCGCCAACGTCAAAGCCCGGATCTGAAGCCCCAAAAATCCAAAGACAGCGGCTCTATACGTGTCGATATTCAGAAGATAGACAACCTCGTCAACCTGGTGGGGGAGCTGGTCATTACCCAGTCTATGCTCAATCTCATCGGTAAGGATGTGCCCGAGTCCATGGCCGATCGCACCCAGTCCGCGCTAACAGAACTTGAGCGCAATACCCGTGAAATCCAGGAAGCCGTGATGAGCGTGAGAATGCTGCCCATGTCCTTTGTGTTCAGTCGTTTTCCCCGCTTGGTTAGGGACTTAACGTCAAAAATGGGTAAAAAGGTCGAACTGCACCTGGAAGGGCAGCAAACGGAAATCGATAAGGGGCTGATTGAAAAAGTAGTGGATCCTCTGACTCACTTAGTTCGCAATAGTCTCGACCATGGCATTGAGACGCCGGAGCAGCGGCTGGCCATGGACAAGCCAGAACAGGGTAATCTCACATTAAAGGCGCAGCAGACCGGCGGCAACATCGTGCTTAGTATCATTGACGATGGGGCCGGCCTGAATCGCGATAAGATTCTGGCGAAGGCGCAGGAAAGTGGCCTTTCCATTCCTGATTCTCCCTCGGACGACCAGGTTTGGTCGCTCATTTTCGAGCCCGGATTTTCAACGGCGGAAACCGTTACCGACGTATCTGGTCGGGGTGTGGGGATGGATGTGGTCCGGCGTAATATTGAATCGTTAAATGGCCGGGTGGAAGTAAGCTCTCGTAAGGGGCGGGGAAGCCAGTTTGATATTCATTTACCACTGACCTTAGCCATTCTTGATGGGATGTGCGTCGCGGTTGGTGAACAAACCTTTGTGGTGCCGCTGACCAATATCGTCGAATCGATGCAACCGTCTGATGACCAGCTAAGAACCCTCAATAAAGAACACCTGCTGTGGAGCCGGGAAGTCTATTGGCCGCTTATCGATGTGCGCAGTTCGCTGCTGGATAAACGTCAGTCTGACTGCTTGCCGGTGACTGAGTCCATTGTGGTGCTGGTGGAGTCCGCCAATAAACGCTTTGGCTTGATTGTGGACGAACTGCAAGGTCAGCAGCAAGTGGTGATCAAGAGTCTTGAAAAGCATTATCGCCGTGTAGCCGGTATTGCCGGCGCGACCATCATGGGCGATGGCAGTGTTGCGCTGATACTGGATGTGGAGTCTTTGGCAAGTGGCGTAAGTCGCACTGAGCAATTTGTGGAGGAGACACTATGACTCAGCTGGCAGAACTGGCCGCCAATGGCGGGCAGCAAAAAGAGTTTCTGACCTTTGTATTGGGGGAGGAGCATTATGGATTGGACATTATGGCGGTGAAGGAAATTCGAGGCTATGAGCCGGTGACGTCTATTGCCAAGGCTCCACCGTTTATCAAGGGGGTATTAAATCTGCGCGGTGAGGTGGTGCCTATCGTGGATTTAAGACTGAAGTTTGACCTGGGAGAGGCTACGTATACCGAATTTACCATCGTTATTATGGTTACCGTTGCTGATCGCATTGTGGGCATTGTTGTCGATGCGGTGTCGGACGTGGTCAAACTGGAAGACGAAGACATTCGCCCGGCGCCGGAGTTTGGGGTTGCCTTTGATAGTCGGTATTTAGACGGTCTGGCGCCGCTGGACGACAAAATGGTGATTCTGGTGGACATTGAGGCTCTGATTACCAGTGACGAACTGGGCATTGTGGATAAAGTCAGAGCGACGGAAGTTTAATCACGGCCGCATCTGAAGGTTATAGCGACACATCGAAATTGGTGAGGAGGAAGCAAATGGGTGTGCTACAGGATATTTTTGGCAGTAAGGAAGTAACGAAACAACTGGACCAGGCGAATGCGATGCGCTCAGCGCTGGATGTGTGCCAGGCCAATGTGATGATCGCGGACAATAATATGGTTATCACATACATCAATCAGTCGCTCAAAGATATGTTGACTAAGAATGAGTCGGTATTGAGGCAGCACATTCCCTCTTTTTCCGTTGATACGCTGATCGGTCGGTGTGTGGATGATTTTCACAAGCAGCCGGCTCATCAGCGAGGGTTGATTAATAACCTGACCGATACCTATCAAACGCAGCTCAAGATTGGTGAGTTGAACTTCTCTTTGACGGCCAACCCCATGTTCGACAGTAACCATCAGCGCATTGGCACGGTGGTAGAGTGGGAAGATCAGACCAAAGAGATGGCCTCAAGAGAGCGCGAACGTCGAACGGCAAGAGAGAGCCGTCGAATCAGGCAGGCTCTGGACAATGTTCAAACCGGTACACTCATCGCCGATGATGACAATCAGGTCGTCTATGTTAATTCGGCCACGGAGAGAATGTTAAAACGTAATGAGGCGGAGCTCATCAAACGGGAATCAGGCTTTTCGGCCGATAAGCTTAAAGGGATGAGTCTGGCGAGCTTAATAGGAGCGATGGGAGTCAGTGATGCTGTGCAGCTCTCATCGGATCAGACTCAGGAATTAGACGTCAGGCTGGGCCGTCGCACTTTAGCGCTGACGGTAAATTCTATCATGAATGACGACAATGAACGCATTGGTATGGTGCTGGAGATCGAAGATCGCACCACCGAAGTCAATGCTGAGAAGGAGATCGGTAAGGTAGTTAAAGCGGCGGCAGCGGGGGACTTTTCTCAGCGTGTGGATGAGGAAGATAAAGACGGTTTCGAGCTCATGCTGGCAAAGAACCTGAATGAGCTCACAGATACCGCCGAGAAAGGGCTGGATGATGTGGCCCGGGTGATGCTGGCCGTTTCTGAAGGGGACCTGACGCAACACATTGATAAGGAGTATCAGGGACAGTTTGATAAGCTGAAACAGTATTGCAATCGCACCGTGGACAATCTTACTGAGATGATTGGTGAAATCCGCAGCAGTGCCGACACCATAACTACGGCCGCTACAGAGATTGCCCAAGGCAATACGGATTTATCCAGCCGTACCGAGCAACAGGCATCGAGTCTGGAAGAAACGGCTTCCAGCATGGAGGAACTCACGGGCACGGTGCAGCAAAATGCCGACAATTCTAAGCAGGCCAATTCCCTGTCCACTCAATCTACCAAAGTCGCCGAAGACGGAGGGAAACTGATCCAGGAAGTGGTGACCACCATGGCCGCTATTAATGAATCAGCGCGCAAAATTTCGGACATCATCGGTGTAATCGATGGTATTGCATTCCAGACCAACATCCTGGCATTGAACGCCGCCGTTGAGGCAGCGCGAGCAGGGGATCAGGGGCGCGGGTTTGCCGTAGTGGCATCGGAAGTGCGGAGTCTGGCCCAGCGTTCTGCCGACGCAGCCAAAGACATCAAAGGTCTTATCAATGACTCGGTTGAGAAAATTGAGAACGGGAATAATTTGGTTAACCAGTCCGGTGAGACAATGAAAGAAGTGGTGGACTCCATTCAACGGGTCAGCGACCTTATGTCTGAAATTGCTGCTGCGTCGGTACAGCAGTCTTCGGGAATTGAGGAAGTAACCAAAGCGGTTACCCAGATGGACGAGATGACCCAGCAAAATGCGGCCTTGGTCGAGCAGTCTGCCGCGTCGGCAGAGTCTCTGCAAGGCCAGGCTGAACAAATGACCCGTCGGGTGATGACCTTTAAACTGGATAACCAACCTGCCGCGGTGGCTCCGGTGCCAGTGGCTGCTCCGGCTAAAACCAATGGCAGTGGTCAGCCGCAGCTGCAAGGACGGGCTCACATTCCGACAACACCGAGCGAGGATGAGTGGGAAGAGTTTTAACCTATGAGCGCAGGAAGAGAGTTTGAGTACCGCTCACAGGATTTTAATAGCGTCAGGCAAACGCTCTACACGTTAACCGGGATCCGGTTGGCGGACTCAAAAGACTCAATGGTCTATAGCCGCTTGAGTCGAAGGCTTCGCCTGTTGAAACTGCGTCGTTTTGAGGACTATCTGGATTACCTGGAGCAGGACCAGTCCGAAGCGGAGCATTTTATCAACGCTCTGACCACTAATCTGACCTCGTTTTTCAGGGAGCCTCATCATTTTGAGGTGTTGGCTCAGTATTTACGGCATTACCCAGGGACAAAGCGCATCTGGTGTGTAGCTGCCAGTACGGGGGAAGAGCCATACTCCATTGCCATGACCGTCGCCCAGACGTTTGGGCGGTTCGACGTGCCTATTGAGATCATCGCCTCGGATATTGATAGTGGGGTTTTAAATGCTGCACAAGCCGGTATTTACAACCTGGATCGTATTGGCAATTTATCCGACACGCTGAAAAAGCAATTTTTCCACAAGGGAACAGGAGCTAACGCGGGTAAAGTCAGGGTCGTGCCTGAATTACGCAAGATGGTAGAGTTTCAGCGCATCAACTTGCTGGACGCCCAGTGGCCGATTCAAGGGCAAATGGACATTATATTTTGCCGTAATGTAATGATTTACTTCGACCGTTCGACACAGCTTAGGGTTCTGCAGAAGCTGGTGTTGCTACTCAAAGATACCGGCATCTATGTTGCCGGCCACTCGGAAAACTTTAGCGGTGCCAAGGACGTCGTCAAGTCGATGGGGAATACGGTGTACTATCCAAGCCGAGCAGGGAGGGCCCCCTTATGAGCGCGGAATTTCAGGACCCGCACCTTGCGCCAACGCGTTATTATGATCGTCACTTCAGTATGTCTGCGGTTAAAATTCTGCCCGGGGAGTTTTACGTTACCCACGATCCGCAAACTCTGATTGTTACCGTGTTGGGTTCTTGTGTGTCTGTGTGTCTGAGAGATCCTGTATTGGGGGTGGCCGGTATGAACCATTTTCTATTGCCGGAAACCAACGACACTGACAGTATAATATCTGCCTCTGCCCGCTACGGCAGCTACGCGATGGAGCTGCTGATTAATCATCTTTTAAAGCTCGGCGCCAAACGAGACCGGCTGGAAGCTAAGGTCTTTGGTGGCGGTAATGTGCTAAGGGGGGTGACGGTGACTAACGTGGGGCAACGTAATGTGGATTTCACGCTGGACTTTTTGGGTAACGAGCAGATTCCCATTGTGGCCAGCGACTTATTGCAGCAGTACCCCCGAAAGGTCTACTTTTTCCCTAAAGACGGTAAGGTGCTGGTGAAAAAGATTAAGTCGTTGCACAATGCCACTATTATTGAGCGCGAAAGCGAATATCGGTTGAACATTCGCAAGGCCCCTCAGGGTGGTGAGGTGGACTTATTTTAGGAGCCCTATGAGTATCAATGTGTTGGTGGTGGATGATTCGGCTCTGATTCGCCGAATCTTGAGTGAGATCATCAATCAAACCCCGGACCTGAACCTGGTAGGAACGGCACCTGATGCTTATGTTGCCAGGGATATGGTCAGGGCTCTGAGTCCCGATGTGATCACACTGGATGTGGAGATGCCAAAGGTCGATGGACTGACGTTTCTGGACAAGCTGATGAAGGCTAAGCCAACGCCGGTATTAATGGTTTCAACCCTCACCGAAGAGGGCGCCGAAGTGACTCTCAAAGCCTTGGAGTTAGGGGCGGTGGATTTTATCGCCAAGCCTAAAATTGGGGTTGTTGCCGGTATGGAAGCCTATCGTGAACTCATTGTCAGTAAAATACGCGCCGTGGCTCAGGCCCATGTCAGTGCGAGAGCGTACATACCCACTCAGGCGAAAGCGCTGGTTAAGTTCAGTACCACCGAGAAGCTGATCGGTATTGGCGCGTCGACCGGAGGCACTGAAGCCATCCATGCGGTGCTGAGTATGATGCCTGCTGACTCTCCGGCTGTGGTGATCACGCAGCATATGCCTGCAGGCTTTACCCACTCCTTTGCTGAGCGACTGAACCTGAACTCGGCCATGGCCGTCTCTGAAGCCCGACACGGCGAGCGCTTATTACCCGGCCACGCCTATATTGCGCCGGGTGGCATTCATATGGTGGTGAAGCGTAGCGGCGCCAATTACCAAATCGAGTTAGAGGACTCCGAGCGTATGAGCAGTCATAAGCCCTCAGTCGATAAGCTGTTTTTCTCACTGGCGGACGCAGCCGGTGCGAATACCGCCGCTGTCATTCTAACCGGCATGGGCCGGGATGGGGCCGCAGGGCTCAGGGCCATACGTGAAGCAGGCGGGCGCACTGCCGCTCAGGATGAGAAAAGCTCGCTGATTTATGGTATGCCCAAAGAAGCCTGGCTAAACAAAGGGGCCGAACTGCAGTTATCGCTGGAAAATGTGCCAGCCTGGCTGGCGACCACGGTCTCCCAGATGGGCCGCTCGGTCCGAATATAAAAGGCGCTTGATTAGAAGGTTTTTTGACCCCTTAGACATGGTTACAGAGCACTGTGTTGCTGTCACCAACCTGACTCGAAACCAAAGGAAATTAATGTAAGGGAAATGATGCGCCGGAATTGATTCGTACTGGCGACCATTGGACCGGGCCATAAGAGAGTGGTGGTGCTGGCACCAATCTGATTCGAAACCAAAGGGAATTAATGTAAGAGAAATGATGCGCCGGAATTGATTCGTACTGGCCGACCATTGGACCGGGTCATAAGAGAGCGGTGGTGTTGGCACCAATCTGATTCGAAACCAAAGGAAATTAATTTAAGAGAAATGGTGCGCCGGAATTGATTCGTACTGGCCGACCATTGGACCGGGTCATAAGAGAGCGGTGGTGCTGGCACCAACCTGACTCGAAACCAGGGAAATTAATTTAAGGGAAATGATGCGCCGGAATTGATTCGTACTGGCGACCATTGGACCGGGCCATAAGAGAGTGGTGGTGCTGGCACCAATCTGATTCGAAACCAAAGTGAATTAATGTAAGAGAAATGATGCGCCGGAATTGATTCGTACTGGCCGACCATTGGACTGGGTCATAAGAGAGCGGTGGTGTTGGCACCAATCTGATTCGAAACCAAAGTGAATTAATGTAAGAGAAATGGTGCGTTCGAGTAGATTCGAACTACCGACCCCCACCATGTCAAGGTGGTGCTCTAACCAACTGAGCTACGAACGCACTGAATATTGCTAGCGACTTCGACACCGGAAGCGTCCAAATCGGCGCGTATCATATCGACACTGCCCGACCCGTGCAAGCCGTTTTTAAAGTCACGGTTATCGATTGTCGATTTTATCGACATATTCACGGGACTCTGGACTTAGCGGGCTCGCAGCTTACGTTTCAGCAGGGCGGAATCCAGCCTTCGGGCGCTGCGACTCATGGCTTTTTGCCCCATTTTCAAAAAGCGCCTGGCCGGTGACCATTCCGATGCCAGCAGAAAAAGCCCGATGACTTGTAACAGAATAGTACCCGGGATAAAGAAAAATACCGTCCCCAAGATGAACAGGACTGCGCCCAAGCCGAGTTTAAAGGTTCGTTTCATAATATCTCCTGCAACCTGATACCTTTTGTTATAAATCATTTCAGCCTGTCTTATTGTGTAAAAGTGTTACAGAGCATGTCCGCCAGGCTGGGAAGGCCACGGGCAGCCTTGTATACTAGGCGAAAATTTTCAGAACAGTTTGCCCATGTTACCGCGAATCCACAGTGACGCCGCTTTACAGCAGCACTTTAAAGATTACCTTACCCAGCTCGCTGAGCAGGGGTTTCAGGGTGATATCGAAACCGGGTACTCCAATCGCCTGGCAGTGGCGACGGATAACTCGGTCTATCAGCGTCTGCCGCAGGCGGTGATTCATCCTAAAGATGTTAAGGATCTCTGCCTTATCGGTCGGCTTGGCAAGGTTTATCCCAAGGTCAGCTTTTCGGCCCGGGGCGGTGGCACCGGTACCAATGGTCAATCGTTGACCAGTGGTATCGTGGTTGATCTATCCCGGCACATGAACAAAATCCTGGAGTTTAATCAGCAGGAAGGCTGGGTAAGAGTGCAAGCCGGTGTGGTAAAAGACCAGTTGAATGCCTTCTTAAAGCCATACGGCTACTTTTTTGCACCTGACTTGTCCACCAGTAACCGCGCCACAATTGGCGGGATGATCAATACCGATGCCTCGGGACAAGGGTCTCTGGTGTACGGCAAAACCAGCGATCATGTACTGGCGCTGCGTTCGGTATTGGCCGATGGCCGAGTTCTGGACACTCAGCCTATGGCTACAGAGACGGTGGAAACCCAGGGTGAACAACTCCCGGAGCGGTCCATTTATCAGCAGGTGCTGACCAGCTGTCGGGATAAGCGTGAGCAGATCCTGGCCAAGTTCCCACGCATGAATCGTTTTCTTACCGGCTATGACCTGGAGCATGTGTTTAATGACGATCTGAGTCAGTTTGACTTAAGTCGGGTGATCACGGGCTCGGAAGGGTCGCTGGCTTTTGTGGCCGAAGCGAAGCTCAACGTAACGCCCATCGCGCGCTGCAAAGCCCTGGCGAATGTTAAATACGATTCGTTCGAGTCTGCGCTGCGTCATGCGCCACAGATGGTTGAGGCCAGAGCCACCTCGGTGGAGACGGTGGACTCTAAAGTTTTGAATCTGGCTCGCGAAGACATCATCTGGCATGAGGTCAGTGACCTGATTCAGGATGTTCCCGGCAAGGAGCTGCAAGGCCTGAATATGGTGGAATATAACGCCAGCGAACAGGCCGATATGGATGACAAAA
Source organism: Saliniradius amylolyticus (assembly GCF_003143555.1). Classification (NCBI taxonomy): domain Bacteria; kingdom Pseudomonadati; phylum Pseudomonadota; class Gammaproteobacteria; order Alteromonadales; family Alteromonadaceae; genus Saliniradius; species Saliniradius amylolyticus. The sequence continues at coordinate 1,722,435 of NZ_CP029347.1, read as the reverse complement.
TCACCGAGCTGAAACAGCGACTGGATGCTGATATCAAACAGCAGAAAAACGGTGTTATCGGCTATCAGATAACCTATGAGAGCGCCGAAATCGGTAAGATTTACGCCATGCGTAAGAAAGCCGTTGGCCTGTTAGGCAAAACCAAGGGTCGCCAGAAACCGCTTGCCTTTGCTGAGGATACGGCGGTGCCGCCGGAGAATCTGGCTGACTTTATTATGGAATTTCGCGCTTTGCTGGACAGCAAGGGGCTGAATTACGGCATGTTTGGTCACGTGGATGCTGGAGTCTTGCACGTTCGCCCGGCGCTGGACCTGTGCGATCCTGAGCAGGAAGCGCTGATGCACAGCATTTCCGACGAAGTGGTGGCGCTGGTCGCCAAATACGGTGGACTGATGTGGGGTGAGCACGGCAAGGGGTATCGCAGCGAATATGGGCCGGAGTTTTTCGGTGAGGAACTGTTTACCGAGCTGCGTAAGATCAAGGCCGTCTTTGATCCCCATAACCAGATGAACCCAGGGAAGATCTGTACTCCTTATGGCAGTGAGGCCGAATTGGTGAAGGTCAGTGATACCAAGCGGGCGCACTTTGATAAGCAAATTCCCATTGCGGTCAGAGACAGCTACCGACCTGCCATGGACTGCAACGGCAATGGCCTGTGCTTTAACTATGATGCTGCTTCGCCCATGTGCCCTTCATTTAAAATCACCGGTGACCGAAGACATAGTCCCAAAGGCCGGGCAGGCATGGTGCGAGAGTGGCTGAGACTGCTCAGTGGGCAGAACCTGGACCCGGATGCGCTGGAGAAGCAGGCCATGCCCTCCTGGTGGCAACGCTGGCGCAATAGCCGCGCGTCGGCCAATGACGCCGATTTTTCTCATGAGGTGAGGGAGGTCATGGATGGTTGTCTGGCCTGTAAGGCCTGTGCCAGCCAGTGTCCGGTAAACGTGGATGTTCCCTCGTTTCGGGCGCGTTTTTTGAATCTGTATTACCAGCGCTATGCCAGGCCGCTAAAGGACTATATGGTGGCCAATATTGAGAAAATGGCCCCCAGACTAGCGAAGATGCCGCGATTGGTTAATACCTTTACCCAGCTACCGCCGAGTCGCTGGCTGCTCAAAAAAGTGTTGGGTTATGTAGATACGCCGGTGTTATCGACGCCCACATTGGCCGATCATACCCGTAACCTGCCTGAATTCGATCTGGCGCAGTTACAGCAGCTACCGGATGAACAGCGACAGAAGCATGTACTGATCGTGCAGGACCCTTTTACCAGCTTTTACGAGGCTCAACTGGTGGCCGATTTCGCCAGCCTGGTTGAGCGACTGGGTTATCAGCCGGTGGTCTTACCTTTTGTGCCTAATGGTAAACCTCAGCACGTGAAAGGTTTCTTACGTCAGTTTGCCGATACCGCCAAGACGGCGGCGGAGTTCCTAAACCAGGTACATCACTTAAAGATACCCATGATCGGCATGGATGCCTCCTTGGTACTCTGTTACCGCGATGAATACCAGCAGGTACTAGGTGAGCAGCGCGGTGATTTTCAGGTACTATTGGCGCATGAATGGCTTCAAGGCGTTGAATTGCCAGAGCTGAGCGTTAAGGACAAAGAGTTTGCGCTCTTTGCTCACTGTACGGAAAAAACGGCGTTGCCCGCCAGCGAAAAGCAATGGCAGCAGGTCTTCTCGAAGCTGGGGGCTCAGTTAACCCCGATATCTGTGGGCTGTTGTGGTATGGCTGGTACCTATGGCCATGAGGCCAGTCACCTCGATCAGTCCCGGGGATTGTTTGAGTTAGGTTGGCAACCTAAGCTTGCCGACTGTAACCCCGATCAGGTATTGGCTACCGGTTACTCGTGCCGCAGTCAGGTACAGCGGTTTGCCAGCTTTAAGCCTAAGCACCCCATTCAAGCATTATTACAACTACTACAGGAAGCAAAAGATGACAGAACAAACCCAGCCTAAGACCCAGGAAGAAATCAGTCAGTGGGTTCGTGAACAGTTTCAAAATGCCAATAAATTTTTGGCTGAGCAGGGTATTTTAGTGGATTCGGTGGTGGCGGAAGAAAGCCGCTATCTGCCACCTTTGGTGGCGGTATGGAAGCTCAAAGATAACAAGAAACAGGGGTACTGGGTCATTGGTGGCGATCTGCCTGCGGATGTGGTTACCGAGTCGGCCGCCGAAGATGCTCGTGCCGCCATCAAGCACTTTTCCCTGAACTGGCAGATGAAGGCGTCAAACCTTCGAGGCATGGAGTCGCCCACCGAAGAACAGGAGCGTTTTGCCCAGATACTGGAAACCAAGGCAGAAAACCTCTATGCGCTGGCGAGCCGCGAGGAGTTTTGGTCTAACCAATAAACCCGTTGTCGGCCCATGCCCTTTACGTGGATCTGACCCTTGTCGATAAAGCTGAACTGGTCTTTGCACAGCCTATAGGTGGCTTCAGATACCTGAATCTGCTGACTGACACCCTGGCTTTCCATGCGGGAAGCCAGGTTCACGTTATCTCCCCAAATATCGTAGCTGAATCTGTATTTACCAATGATTCCGGCCACTAATTCGCCACTATTAATGCCGATACGCAGACCGTTTGCCAGCCCATAACGGTGAGTGATGTCGTTATAGGTGTCCAGCATGGCGATGGCACAGCGGCAGCAGCGTTGTGCATGATCATCATTCGGCACCGGCACACCTGAAACGGCCATATACTCATCGCCATTCGTCTTGATTTTCTCCAGCCCGTGTTGTTCTAACAGGTGATCGAAAGCGCTGTAGATAGTGTTTAGATAATCGACTAATTCCGTCGGTGCGCGGGTCTTGCTGATTTCACTGAAGCCTTCGATATCGGTGAACAGTACGGTTGCGTTATCAAAATAGTCGGCCACTGGCTGGCGAGATGTCTGCAAACGCCTGGCAATGGGTTTGGGCAGGATACTCAATAACAGACTTTCCGAACGTTGCTGCTCAAAGGCCAGTCTCTGCCAACTTTTGTGGTGATCCTGGTGGATCAGATAGGCGGCTAACAGCGCTGCCAGCGCAAAGCTGATGCGGTTCAACCCGGCGACCGTTTGCTGGTAATCAATGGATGTCTGAGCGCTGAATACTGTTGACGGGCTAAGTTCAACAGCGGCATAGCTTGCGGTGAGAAGTAGCAGTGCTAAGGCGATTTCCAGCCGTTGCTGGCCAGAAAACAGAAACGGGCACAAAAACAGACCCATTAACAAAAAATCGTGACTGTGGCTCAATCGCCCCAGGTGGCCGCTGGTCTGCAGTATATAAGTGATAAATAGCAGGATCAGTGCCCAACGTCCGTAAAAGGGCCTGAGGTAGTGATTGAGTAGCGGGATAGCAGTACAAAGCGAGGCGTACAATACGATCAGCACTGCCTGTCTATGGCCGCCTTCAGACCAAAAATGCAGGCAAAGGCCCAATTGTAATACGAGCAAGATAGCGAAGAGGAGGGCTATGATATTGCTTAGCCGAATATGACTGGCGTTGCTGGAATGATTCGGTTTGACGCCAGCGTTAAGCCACAGGCTGAATCGCGCCATGGTAATCTGTCCCTGATTGCGACCCCGGAGTCTGAGTATAGATCAGACAATCCGGGGAGCAATGGAACAGTGAATCAGGCAAGCAGTTGTTCAGTTAACTGAATAGCGCGGCCAATATAGTTGGCCGGAGTCAGTTGTTTTAATTCATCCTTAGCTGCTTCTGGCAGCTCCAGGCTGTCGATAAACTCTTGCATGCCCTTTTGGTCAACCCGTTTACCACGAGTCAGCTCTTTGAGTTTCTCGTAGGGCTTCTCGATGCCATAGCGGCGCATCACGGTCTGAATCGGCTCGGCCAGCAGTTCCCAGTTACTGTTCAGCTCATCCAACAGGCTCTGCTCGTTCACTTCTAACTTGCTGATGCCTTTGAGGCTCGCCTGATAGGCGATCAGGGAGTAGCCCATGCCCACACCCAGATTTCGCAATACCGTTGAGTCTGTCAGATCGCGCTGCCAGCGTGAGATAGGCAGCTTGGCCGCCAGATGATCGAAGATAGCATTGGCGATACCCAGATTACCCTCGGAGTTCTCAAAGTCGATGGGGTTAACCTTGTGTGGCATAGTCGAAGAACCGATTTCACCCGCCACGGTCTTCTGTTTAAAGTGGCCCAGAGCGATATAGCCCCAGATATCGCGGTCAAAGTCGATCAGGATGGTATTAAAACGAGCCACCGCATCGAATAGCTCAGCAATATAGTCATGCGGTTCTATCTGAGTGGTGTAGGGATTCCAGCTGATGCCCAGCGAGGTCACAAACTGTTCGGAAATAGCAGGCCAGTCCAGTTCAGGATACGCCGACAGGTGCGCATTGTAATTGCCTACCGCACCATTGAGCTTGCCCAACAGTTCTACCGCGGCGATCTGATCGCGCTGACGCTGCAGGCGGACCATCACATTGGCCATTTCCTTGCCCATGGTGGTGGGGGAGGCAGGTTGCCCATGAGTGCGGGCCATCATCGGTACGGCCTTAAACTGCTCGGCCAGCTTACGGATGGCGGCAATAATCTTATCACAGTAGGGCAGGATGACCTGCTCACGAGCTTCTTTGAGCATCAGACCATGAGACAGGTTGTTAATGTCTTCTGAGGTGCAGGCGAAGTGAATAAACTCAGTGACGTTGTTGAGCTCGTCGTTATTGGCAACTTGTTCTTTTAAGAAATACTCGACCGCTTTGACATCGTGGTTGGTGGTGGCTTCGATGTTTTTAATGCGTTCGGCATCGGCTTCGCTGAAGTTGTCCACGATAGCGTTCAGACGTTCATTGGCAGCTTGGCTAAACGCCGGCACTTCGCCGATTTGGTGAATGCTGGCCAACATCTGTAACCAACGTACTTCCACCTGAACGCGGTATTTAATCAGGCCATATTCGCTGAAAACGGGCCGCAGTTCGATGGTCTTATTGCCGTATCGGCCATCAACCGGACACAGAGCGGTTAATGCACTTAGTTCCATGGGAGGACTCCTAATCTATGGATCTTGGGATCTGGTTAAGCGCCTGAGCAGCACAGGCATGTATTTTACGTCGGTGAAACAGGATTTGGCGGCGTTTGCCACCCAGCTGCCGCCACAATACCGCGGCACGAATCCCGGCCAACAGTGACGCTCGGATTCGATTCTGAATGTTGGGCTTTTTCAGTAAAGGCTGGGAGCCGCCAACCTGGATCTTTGGACCAGCGGGGCTGATGACATCGGAATACACACTGGCAAAATTAGCCAGATAGGTTTCATCGAGCAACTCGTAAAGCGTCTGTTGGCGTTTAAGCTGCTCAATGCGCTGGCCCAGCGCCTGCATCACTTTGGACTGACGACTGAGCTTGCGTTCCAGGCTCAGCAGGCTGGCAACATACTTGGTCAGCTCGGCATCCTTACCGGCCTGACGGTCACTGAGCTGGTTTTCCAGTACCTTCAGCCCTAAATGCAAGCCTCTGATACCGCCGAACACCGACTCGGTATCGCTGGGGTCGGTCTCTATAATACTCTTCATGCTGCCTGTCAGGGCCGCTTCATCGGCGTCCCCTTTGCGGGCAAACGCCTGAGTCAGGGCGGCTGCCTGACAGACGCCCGCCAATGCCAGGCATTGGTCTCGATTATATTCAGTCATGATTACGCAGATATTGTTCGATAATGCCGCCACCCAGACAAACGTCGTCCTGATAGAACACCGCCGATTGACCCGGAGTAACGGCCTTTTGTGGTTGGTCGAAATGGACGTGCACACAGCCACTGTCCTGAGGGACGACTCGACACGGGATGTCGTGCTGACGGTAGCGGGTTTTTACCACACAGCGAATTTCGTCCGTGGGGCCTTTGCGATCCACCCAGTCTAACTGGTTGGCGATCAGGCCATCGGAATAGAGCAGGGGATGGTCGCTGCCCTGAGCGGCAATCAACACGTTACGTTCGGTGTCTTTTGCCACGACATACCAGGGATCATCGCCATAGTCTTGCAGTCCACCGATGTGCAGGCCTTTACGTTGACCCAGTGTGTGGTACATCAGGCCGTCATGGCGACCAATCACTTCCCCTTCCGGCGTTTCAATGTTGCCTGGCTGGGCAGGCAGGTATTGGCTTAAGAAGTCCTTAAACTTGCGCTCGCCAATAAAACAGATGCCGGTGCTGTCTTTCTTATCGTGAGTGATCAGACCCTGCTGTTCGGCAATGGCACGAACTTCGGGTTTTTCCAGTTCACCAAGTGGGAATAATGTTTGGGCTACCTGGTGTTCACTAATGCCATAGAGGAAATAGCTCTGATCTTTGTTGTCGTCTAAACCTCGCAACAATTGCCACTGACCATCCTGAGAACGTCGGCGAACATAGTGCCCCGTGGCGATATAGTCGGCACCCAGATCTTCAACCGCAAACTCTAAGAAGGCCTTAAACTTGATTTCCTTGTTGCACATGATATCCGGGTTGGGAGTGCGGCCAGCCTTATATTCGGCCAGAAAATATTCAAACACATTATCCCAGTACTCGGCGGCAAAATTGATGGTGCGCAGCTTAATACCGAGCTTATCAGCCACAGCCTGAGCGTCTTTCAAGTCTTCGGCGGCGGCGCAGTATTCATCGTTATCGTCTTCTTCCCAGTTTTTCATAAACAGGCCTTCGACGTCATAACCCTGCTGTTGAAGCAAGTAAGCCGAGACCGAGGAGTCGACGCCGCCGGACATGCCGACAATGACTTTGATCGCACTGTTGTCTGCCATAGGGGAAGTGTAGTACCACTGTATGCTGTAAAAAAGGAGCGCGAATTTTAGCAGAGTCTGGCCAATTTTGGCATAGGGTATTTTTTGCCTGACAATTGTCGCCTACAACGACGGTTCAGTAGCGGGGAGAAAACGATGGAGAATGGATAGCGGGTATTCGTGACCCTTCAGATAATCGACAATACTGCTAAGTACTAGTGGGCTGCGTAATTTTCTCTCTTCATCCAGTTCACGAATTTGTTCTAAGCTCAGCCAGTGGCACCGAATGATGCTGGGATCTCTGGGGGCCGTGCCCACGGGCTCGTCCAAAGCCAGGGAGAAGTTAAACCGCAAGTAAGAGCGATCTTCCCGAGGCACATCAAACAGGTAAATGCCGGTTAACGCCTGAGGTGACAAGTCGAGCCCGGTTTCTTCCCATAACTCCCGTTTGGCGCCATCCACCACGTCTTCGTCTGTTTTTAAGTGGCCTGCCGGTTGGTTAAACACCACCTTGCCCTGAATCTTTTCTTCCACGAGTAAGAAACGCCGCTGTGCTTCCACAACGGTGGCAACAGTAATATGAGGCCTGACCATGGAGACGTCCTGTTAAAAAATCCATTACTTCAATAACAAATAGTCGCCGTTGTCGATACCGTCAATGGTCCACTGACCAATTCGATAGCGCACCAGACGCAGGGTGGGATGCCCAATGGCGGCCGTCATTCGCCGTACCTGCCGATTGCGACCTTCTGTAAGAGTGATGCTCAGCCAGGTGGTCGGCACGGTCTTTCGGTAACGCACAGGCGGCTGGCGAGGCCAGAGCTCGGGCTCGGCCATGATCTCGACCTTGGCCGGTTTGGTCAGGCCATCTTTAAGCTCAACGCCTTTTCTGAGTCGCTCCAGATCTGCTTCATCTGGCGCGCCTTCCACCTGCACCCAATAAGTCTTGGAGGTTTTATGTTTAGGGTTGGCGAGCTTGTGCTGCAGTTTTCCGTCGTTGGTCAGCACCAGCAGGCCTTCGCTGTCTTTGTCCAAACGTCCGGCGGCGTAAATCCCTTCAATGGGAATAAAGTCCTTCAGCGTTCGCCGGCCCTGACCGTCGGTGAACTGGGTTAAAACGTCGAAGGGTTTGTTAAACAGCACAATCTTCTTAGGCTGATGTGAGGCCCCGTGTGAATTGCGCTTTGCTGACCGGTACGGTCTGTGGGGGCCTGAGGATTTATTGGATCGTCGGTGTGGGGCAGGCAAAACCAACTCCATCTGTCGTTATTACAGTTAATGGGATGATAGTAACAAAGTCGTGTGCTTTGTAATATGGCGCCGGTATTGGTATGTTTGCAGACTTGATAATTGCCCCAGGCATCCCAAACTTTTATGCATTCGTATTTGCCTTAACCAAACTAGGGAATTCCATGAGTTCAAAAATTATCTATACCAAGACCGATGAGGCGCCTGCACTGGCGACCTATTCTTTTCTACCTGTGGTGGAAGCATTCAGCAAGAGTGCTGGCGTAGACGTCGAAAGTCGTGATATTTCACTGGCGGGCCGTATTCTGGCGGTATTCCCCGACTATTTGACCGACGAGCAGCGTACCTCTGACGATCTGGGCTACTTGGGCGAGCTGGCGAAGACGCCGGAAGCGAACATCATCAAGCTACCCAACATCAGTGCATCTATTCCTCAGTTGCAGGCTGCCATCAAAGAATTGCAGCAAAAAGGCTATAAGCTGCCGGATTATCCTTTCGATCCAAAGACCGACGAAGAAAAAGATATTCAGACACGCTATGACTCGGTAAAAGGCAGTGCGGTCAATCCTGTGCTGCGTGAAGGTAATTCCGACCGTCGCGCTCCAGCCTCGGTGAAGCAATACGCTAAAAACAACCCTCATTCTATGGGTAAATGGGAAGAGGACTCCAAGTCTCATGTATCGCACATGACCGACGGTGACTTTTTCGGCAGTGAGCTGTCCACCACGATGGAAAGCGATGACAGCCTGAAGATCGTTCTGAAGACTCAGGATGGCGACACTAAAGTCCTGAAAGACAGCGTTAAGGTTCTGGCTGGTGAGGTGGTGGACGCTACTAAGATGAGCGCCGCTCAGTTACAGGATTTCCTGCGCCAGGAAATCGAGGACGCCAAACAAAAAGGCGTGCTGTTCTCCGTGCATTTAAAAGCCACTATGATGAAGGTCTCAGACCCCATTATCTTCGGTCATGCGGTCAAAGCGTTTTACAAAGAGGTGCTTGAGAAGTACGCCGACGAGCTGAAAGCCATGGACTTTAACCCCAACAACGGCATTGGCGACCTGTACGCTAAGCTGGACAATTTGCCGCAAGACAAACAGCAAGCCATCAAGGCTGATATCGATGCGCTGTACAACGAGCGCCCGGATATGGCGATGGTGGATTCGGATCGCGGCATCACCAACCTACATGTTCCCAGCGATGTGATCATCGATGCGTCCATGCCGGCGGCCATTCGTACCTCAGGCCGTATGTGGAACAAAGACAATGATGTGCAGGATACTAAGTTTGTGATTCCTGATCGCTGTTACGCCGGTATCTATCAGCAAACCATTGAATTCTGCAAACAGAATGGCGCGTTCGATCCCGCTACCATGGGCACCGTGCCTAACGTGGGACTGATGGCCCAGAAAGCCGAAGAATATGGCTCTCATGATAAAACCTTCGAAATCCCCGCCGCGGGTCAGGTACAGGTGCTGAACAGCGCTGGTGACGTGATCTTTACCCACGATGTGGAGCAGGGCGATATCTGGCGTATGTGCCAGGTTAAAGACGTTGCTATACGTGACTGGGTGAAGCTGGCGGTGAATCGCTCACGCTTAAGCGGCATGCCGGCTGTATTCTGGCTGAATGAGCAGCGTGCTCACGACGCCGAGTTGGTTAAGAAGGTCAATACCTATCTGCAGGAGCACGACACCGACGGCTTGGATATCCGCATCATGGCCCCGGAAGCCGCCATGCAGCATACACTGGAAAGAGTTAAGGCCGGTAAGGACACCATCTCGGTGACTGGTAACGTCTTGCGTGACTACCTCACCGATCTGTTCCCGATTCTGGAGTTGGGTACCTCAGCCAAGATGCTGTCAATCGTGCCCCTGATGAACGGTGGTGGATTGTTCGAAACTGGCGCTGGTGGCTCTGCGCCTAAACATGTGCAGCAGTTCTTAAAAGAGAATCACCTGCGCTGGGATTCACTGGGTGAGTTTTTGGCACTGGCGGCCTCTTTCGAGCATATGGCCAATGTGTATGACAACAAAAAGGCTCAGGTACTGGCCGATACACTGGATAAAGCGACCTCCAGCTTCCTGGAAAACAACAAATCACCATCGCGTAAAGTGAACGAGTTGGATAACCGGGGCAGTCACTTCTACCTGACGCTTTACTGGGCGCAGGAGTTGGCGAATCAGGACCAGGACGCCGAGCTGAAAGAGCGCTTCACGCCGGTGGCGGAGTTCTTAACCGAGAACGAAGCTAAGATCGTCGATGAGTTGAATGGTGTTCAGGGTCGCAGTATGGATATCGGCGGCTACTATAAGCCAGAAGATGACAAAGGCTTTGACGCCATGCGCCCCAGCGAGACCTTTAACAAAGGATTGGCGATGATCGCCTAAGCGTTGTTGCGCATCTCCTCAGCCGATGATGGCTGAGGAGACTAACAGACATAAAAAAAGCAGATGAATTTTCATCTGCTTTTTTGTTTGGGTCTGGTGTTTAACGCTGAGGCTCACCGTTGATTTCGATGTTTTCGGCGTGCAGGCCCTTGGGACCTTCTTGCACCTCATAACTGACTTCTTGACCGGCTTTCAGGGAGCGATATCCGTCCATCTGAATCGTAGAATAGTGTGCAAAAATGTCTTCACCGCCTTCCTCAGGCACGATAAAGCCGAACCCCTTCGCGTTGTTAAACCATTTAACTTTGCCAACTGCCATTGTTACTTCCTCTCACTGACATCTTGAAGTGTCTATCCATGGCCCCCACTTAACAGAGAGACACGGGTTTTGTGATCACAAAACCAACAAGAAATGTAGATATTTTGAGCGGATCTTGTCAAGGCGATTTTGACATTTAATTACGCGGCCAAAGATCACATAATAGGACAGAAGATAGCAGCTATTATTAAAGTATGAGCAGAGACAGCAGTACCATAGGCCATGAAAAATTATTGGAATCGACCAAGAAAAAGGTTGAACCACCGCCTATGTATAAGGTCATTTTGAATAATGATGACTACACCCCAATGGACTTTGTGGTGGAAGTTTTGATGCGGTTTTTCAGTCTGACAGCGGAAAAAGCCAATCAGTTGATGTTAACCGTCCACTACGATGGCAAGGCCGTGTGCGGTATCTATACTTCGGAAGTGGCCGAAACAAAAGTGATGCAGGTGAATCAATACGCCAGAAAGCATCAACACCCGTTGCTGTGCTCTATGGAGCCGGCATGATAAAGACGTTCACAGCAGTAGTAAGGGGCGTGTATGTTGAATAAAGATCTTGAACATTCCTTAAATCAGGCGTTTGTATTTGCCCGTGAACACCGCCATGAGTTTATGACGGTGGAACACCTGCTGCTTGCGCTATTGGATAATGCCGCAGCTCATGAAGCGCTGCAGGCCTGTGGTGCCAATATTGAAGCCATGCGCACCGAGCTGACTGATTTTGTCAAAGACACGACGCCTCTGATCATGGATGGCCCGGAATCGGATCGCGAAACTCAGCCAACTCTTGGCTTCCAGAGGGTGTTACAGCGTGCGGTGTTCCATGTGCAGTCATCCGGGAAAGATGAGGTGACCGGCGCTAATGTGCTGGTGGCGATTTTCAGTGAACAGGAATCACAAGCCGTTTATATTCTGAAAAAATCCGATGTGACCCGTCTGGATGTGGTGAATTTTATCTCCCACGGCGTGAGCAAGTCGGACGACGAAGGTCTCAATCCATCGGAAGCAGAAGAAGAGGTGGAAGTGGAAGAAGGCGCGTCGGTATTAAGCAAGTTCTCCACTAATCTCAACGTGGCAGTAAAAGAGGGCCGTATCGACCCTCTTATCGGTCGCGATCAGGAAGTGGAGCGCACCGTGCAGGTGTTGTGCCGCCGTCGCAAGAACAACCCGCTGCTGGTCGGTGAAGCCGGGGTGGGTAAGACGGCTATTGCTGAAGGTCTGGCCTATCGGATCGTCCATGAGGATGTGCCCGAGGTGATTGCCGAAGCCACCGTTTATTCGTTGGATCTGGGCGGTCTGCTGGCCGGAACCAAATACCGGGGCGATTTTGAAAAACGCCTTAAGGCCATCCTCAAGGAGTTGTCTGAGGATGACCATGCCATCCTGTTTATCGATGAAATTCACACCATTATCGGCGCTGGCGCCGCTTCGGGCGGAGTGATGGATGCGTCTAACTTGCTGAAGCCCAAGCTCAGCAGTGGTGAGCTGCGCTGTATCGGCTCCACGACATTCCAGGAGTATCAGGGCATCTTCGAAAAAGATCGCGCCCTGGCGCGACGCTTCCAGAAGATTGATGTGGTAGAGCCGAGTGTGGACGATACCACTAAGATACTGATGGGGCTGAAGTCCCGTTATGAAGATCACCATGGTGTGCGTTACACCCAGAAAGCAATTCGTGCGGCGGCGCAGTTGTCGGCCAAGTACATCAGCGAGCGCCACCTGCCGGATAAGGCCATCGATGTGATTGATGAAGCTGGCGCTAGTCAGCGACTGGTTGCGCCCTCAAAGCGTAAGAAAACCATCAATGTGGGCGAGATCGAACATATCATCGCCAAAATGGCGCGGATTCCGGAAAAATCCGTTTCGGCATCGGACAAGGAATCCCTTAAGAATCTGGATCGTAACCTCAAGATGGTGGTGTTCGGTCAGGATAAGGCCATTGATACGCTAACCAACGCCATTCGCTTGTCGCGCTCTGGCCTTGGCAATGAAAACAAGCCCATCGGGAGCTTCCTGTTTGCCGGTCCGACCGGGGTCGGTAAAACTGAGGTCACCCAGCAACTGGCTAAGACCATGGGTGTAGAGCTGGCGCGCTTCGATATGTCCGAGTATATGGAGCGTCATGCGGTTAGCCGCCTGATCGGCGCGCCTCCCGGCTATGTGGGCTTCGATCAGGGGGGCTTACTTACCGACGCAGTGATTAAAAACCCTTACACGGTGGTGCTGCTCGATGAGATCGAAAAAGCCCATTCCGACATCTACAACATTCTGTTGCAGGTGATGGACCACGGCACCCTGACCGACAACAATGGTCGCAAGGTGGATTTTCGTAACGTGGTGCTGGTGATGACCACCAACGCCGGGGTACAGGAAACGGTGCGTAAATCCATTGGCTTTAAGCAGCAGGATCACAGCCACGATGCCCTGGCCGAGATCAATCGCATCTTTACGCCAGAGTTCCGCAACCGTCTGGATGCTATTGTCTGGTTTAATCACCTGGATACTGAGGTGATTTTGCAGGTGGTAGATAAGTTCATTGTTGAGCTACAGGCGCAGCTGGATGCTAAGGGCGTGTCACTGGAAGTGACCGCTGATGCCAGAGCCTGGTTGGCCGATAAGGGGTATGACAAAGCCATGGGGGCCAGACCGATGGCGCGTTTGATTCAGGATAAGGTCAAAAAAGAGCTGGCCAATGAACTGTTGTTTGGCAGGCTGACCGACGGCGGCAACGTCCGCATCGATCTTGGAGAAGACGATGAACTGAGTTTTGATTACGAGCGTGAGAGTGACCCAGAGGCTCAGGCCTGAGTTATCCTCAGGTAGTCAGACATAAACAAAAAGCCCAAGCCGCAGGGCGGCTTGGGCTTTTTTCTGAATCTCAGAAAATCAATTAACGAGAACGGTAAACGATACGACCCTTGCTCAGATCATAGGGGGTCAGTTCAACGGTGACCTTATCGCCGGTCAGGATACGGATATAGTTTTTGCGCATTTTTCCGGAAATATGCGCGGTGACAACGTGACCGTTCTCTAATTCAACACGAAACATAGTATTTGGAAGCGTATCCAGCACCACGCCTTCCATTTCAATACAATCTTCTTTCGCCATGGACAAAAATTACCTTTGTTAGTCTGGAAAATGCCGCGCAGATCTTGCCCAAGTTAGGGCCAAGTGTAAAGCTCCGGACCTATTTTTTTGTAAATTCATGCCATTGATTGTCAATTCTGCGCTGATAGGGCAAAAATTGAGTTTTGTAATTCATCTTGTTGCACTCATCCACCTGATAGCCCAGATACAGCCATTGGACATCTTCTTGCTGACAATATTCAATCTGACGCAGTATCGCCAGAATACCCAAGGAACGCTGCTGACAGTCAGGATCGTAAAAGGTGTAAATGGCCGAAAGGGCATCGGCTAAGGGATCGGTGATGGCCACGGCCACCAGCTGTTTGTCCAGCCAAAGCTCCAGATAAAGACTGCGACCCCAACTTGGGGCGGTCATGCCCCGAAACTGTTCCTCAGAGGGAGGAAACATGGCGCCATCGGCGTGTTTTTGTCGGATATAGCGCTCATACAGCGGATAATAGTTGTCCTGCACCGAGTCGCTGACCGCCAGGCTAATGTCCTGATTGCGCTTCAGGATCCGTTTCTGGCTGCGTGAGGGGTTAAAGCGCGCCGTGGGAATGCGGATGGACTGACAGGCGTTGCAGTTCTCGCAAAGCGGCCTGTACAGGTTCTCGCCGCCGCGACGAAATCCCGCTTCAATCAGTAAATCATAACTGTGCTGCAGTCCGGGAGTATCCGGCGCTAATACCGCCAGGCGTTCTTGCCTGCCGGGCAAATAGCTACAGTCAAAGTTTTGTGTGAGCAGAAAGTTCATGGATCTTCAGCTCCTGAGGCTGCCAGCAGTGTGACGGAACAGACTGGACGACAGCCTCTCTGAGACGGACCAAGAATGCCTGCCTTGGCATTTCCGTAACGCCCAAAGAGGCCAAATGATCATTCTGTAACTGACAGTCGATAAAAGCAAATCCGGCTTGTTTAAGGTGTTGGACCAGCGCCAGCATGGCAAGTTTCGAGGTGTTGCTGCGATGATGAAACATCGACTCGCCGCAAAACACCCGGCCAACGGCCACACCGTAGAGGCCACCAACTAGTTCGGGGCCGTCCCATATTTCTACCGAGTGACTGTGACCGGCCTTATGAAGCTCAATATAGGCTTGAATCATCTGTTCGGTAATCCAGGTGCCACTGTCATTGCGGGGCACGCTGGCGCATTGGCGAATCACCTGTTTAAAATCTCGGTTTAGGGTTACTGAATAACGTCCGGAGCGGGCAAGCTTGCGCAGGCTCTTGGAGGCGTAGAAGTTATCCAGTTCCAGTATGCCCCTGGGGTCCGGTGACCACCACAGGATGGGCTCACCTTCACTGAACCAGGGAAAGATCCCATGTTGGTAGGCCAGCACGAGTCTGGCAACGCTAAGGTCGCCGCCGTAAGCTAACAGTCCATTAGGATCGTTTAGTGCCAACGAGGGGTGAGGGAACTGCACCTCGTTGCTGAGTCGGTAAAGTTGAATGGTCATGATCAGTGTCGGCACCCGAAGGTGCCGACATTAGCAGAGACTAAGACTCCAGAGCGTCAAGATACTTTTCGGCATCCAGCGCTGCCATGCAGCCGGTACCGGCGGACGTAATGGCCTGACGGTAGACGTGATCACACACATCACCAGCAGCAAAAACACCAGGCACACTGGTGGCAGTGGCGTTGCCTTCCAGACCACTCTTGATCTGGATGTAGCCGTTTTCCATGTCTAACTGGCCTTGGAAAATATCCGTGTTAGGTTTGTGGCCGATGGCGATAAACAGGCCCATGATATCCAATTCTTCCGTGGCGTCAGAGCCAGAGTCTTTAATGCGAATTTTGTTGACGCCCATTTCATCGCCCAAGACCTCGTCTAGGGTGCGGTTTAAGTGCAGCACCACGTTACCGTTTTTGGCCTTATCCATCAGGCGGTCGGTGAGGATCTTCTCGCTGCGGAAGGTTTCACGCCGATGGATAACATGGACTTCAGAAGCGATGTTAGACAGATACAGTGCCTCTTCCACGGCCGTATTGCCACCGCCCACTACCGCAACTTTCTGATTGCGGTAGAAAAAACCGTCACAGGTCGCACAGGCCGATACCCCTTTGCCCATAAAGGCTTGTTCGCTTTCCAGGCCCAGGTATTTGGCTGAGGCGCCAGTGCCAATAATCAGCGCGTCGCAGGTGTAAGTACCGCTGTCGCCCTTCAAGGTGAAAGGGCGCTTGGACAGATCGGTTTCGTTGATGTGATCGAAGACGATTTCGGTATCGAATTTTTCGGCATGCTTTTGCATCCGGACCATCAGATCCGGTCCGGTCAGGCCTTCGGGGTCGCCCGGCCAGTTTTCTACGTCGGTGGTGGTGGTCAACTGACCGCCTTGCTGAATACCCGTAATGAGAACAGGTTTAAGATTCGCACGAGCCGCGTAGACGGCGGCGGAATAGCCTGCCGGTCCTGAGCCTAAGATAATCAAGGGGCAATGTCTTGCTTCTGCCATAACAACTCCAAATCAAATAAATTATTGCGGCAAGGATACCATTGTTTGCACCCATCGAGCGATGCCGCTTTAGTCTCAATCGTGTTAAGTAATGAGAACAGTGTAGGGTTACGAGTTGGGGAAGATATAGGATTAAAAATCCAAAAACCAAGATCTCCAAGGTGACAGAGTTAAAAATTTCGTTGTTTAGGCAGCACTTATTGAAAAGCGTCAGTTTTGGCATGGGCGAAATGATCGCGATAGGCTAGGATAACGTTAATAAAGTCAGGTTTATTGACGTGCCGCCGATATAAAGTCACGTACCTCAAAAAGGTAGGAAGTTGTGCAGTCTTTCTTTAAAACACTGAGTCTGGGCCAGCAATATATGAAGCTTTGGCCGATGCGTAAAGAGCTCTATGCGCTGTTTCCCGAGTGTCGGGTGATCTCAGCGACGCGCTTTGGTGTTCAGTGGATGCCGCCGGTAGCGATTCTCAGTGCCACCTTGTTACTCAATCACTTTGGTAGTGCTCATATTCCTCAAACCCTGACTATGGTGCTGTTGATCCTTGGTTTACCTCTGCAGGGGCTTTGGTGGCTTGGTCAGCGGGCCGACAGCCAGCTACCGCCGCAGTTAGTTAACTGGTATCAGGAAATTTACCAGAAGTTACGTGAACACGGCTGTCAGATGAGCGGCTACAAAGGCAAACCTCGATACTGGGAACTGGCAGGCTTACTGAAGCGCGCCTTCTCTGAACTGGATCAGGCATTTACGCGAGAGTGTCTGTAATTTTGCACAGGCCTTGAACCCTCAGGCCTTTGTCCCTAGTCTTGAGGTCAGTCGTCCAACCTCAAGGAAATATAACCATGTTTCGTAAGACCTTAAGCGCCGCTGTGCTGCTGTCCGTTGGCCTTTCGGCTCAGGCCAGTGAAGAGTCTGTGTTAGAGTCTGAGGATGTGTTTGAGCTCGAATATGCCTCTGATCTGACCATCGCCGACAATGGTGATACGGTGTATTTTGTGCGTCACTTCATGGATATCCAGTCGGACCGTAAGCTGGGCAACGTGTGGCAAGTGGGCAACAACGGCCAGCTACTGCCTCTTACCGATGGCTATCACAATGTTTATGGATTGAGTTTATCGCCGGACAATAATCGCCTGGCCTATGTGTCTACCGAATCCGGCAAGCCGCAAATTCATATGCTGTGGTTAGATTCCGGCAAGCAGGCTCGTATGACCAACCTGAGCTCGGCACCGTCGAACCTGACCTGGTCACCGGATGGTAATCAGCTTGCTTTCCAGATGTTTGTTAAACAGCCTGAGCCCGCGCCCGTATCCTTGCCGGGTAAGCCGGAGGGTGCAGATTGGGCCGAGCCCGCTCAGTTTATCGATAAGGTCTATTACCGTTTCGACGGCGGTGGTTATACCAAAGACGGTTTCCGCCAAATATTTGTGCTCGATGCCGATGGCGGTACCCCCCGGCAAATCACCGACACCGACTACGACCATCAGGGCGTTATGAGCTGGGGTGCGGATGGCAAGGCGCTGTATTTCTCGGCTAACGAGCAACCCGCCGATGCCATGGACCCTCTGGACAGCGAGGTGTTCCGCCTGAATGTCACATCCGGCGAAGCCACTATGCTCACCGACCGAAAAGGTCCGGACGGCAGTCCCCGGGTCTCTCCCGATGGTGAGAAACTGGCTTACATCGGCTATGACGATAAGGGGACCAACTACGAAAATGCCCGGGTTTATATCAGCGATCTGAATGGCGACAACCGCCGGGTACTGACCGGCGATCTTGACCGTAGCATTGAGCAGGCGGTTTGGGATAGCACCGGTGAAGGCCTGTATCTGAAATACGACGACCAGGGCAAGACCAAGGTGGTTTATCAGCCTCTGGAGGGAGAACGCAAGCTGATTACCGATAAGCTCGGTGGCCAGTCCTACGGCCGGCCCTATACCGGTGCCGAATTCGCCGTGGCCGATGACGGTACATTAGCTTTTACCTATTCAAACCCTCAGCGTCCGGCTGATGTGGCTGTGGTAGAGCAGGGCGAGACTCGGGTGCTGACATCTCTCAACGATGACGCCCTTGGTCATAAGTCTCTGGCTAAGATCGAGGAAATCTGGTTTAAATCCAGTGCTGATGGCCGGGACATTCAGGGCTGGATCGCCTATCCGCCTGGGTTCGATAAAGACAAAAACTACCCGCTCCTGCTGGAGATCCACGGCGGGCCGGTGGCTAATTATGGTCCTCATTTTTCCAGTGAGGTTCAGCTGTTTGCCGCTGCAGGTTATGTGGTGCTCTATGTGAATCCCAGAGGCAGTGACAGCTACGGCAAGGAGTTTGCCCAGACCATTCACCATAATTACCCCAGTGCGGACTATGACGATCTCATGTCTGGTGTGGATGCGGTAATCGACAAAGGTTTTATCGATAAAGACCAGCTCTATGTCACCGGTGGTTCCGGCGGCGGTGTGTTGACTGCCTGGATTGTCGGACATACTGATCGTTTCCGCGCCGCGGTGGTGGCAAAGCCGGTGATCAACTGGTATAGCTTTGTGCTCACGGCCGATTTTTATCCGTTCTTCTATAAGTATTGGTTTGCCGATAAACCCTGGGAGAACCCCGAGCACTACATGAAACGCTCGCCCATCAGTTATGTGGGCAATGTCACTACGCCCACTATGTTGCTGACCGGTGATGCGGATTATCGAACGCCTATATCGGAAACCGAGCAGTATTATCAGGCCCTGAAGCTGGAAGGGGTGGACACGGCCATGGTGCGCATTCCTGGTGCCAGCCACGGTATCTATCAGCGTCCCAGTCAGTTAATGGCCAAGGTGGAATACATCCTGTGGTGGTTTGACAAACACAATGGCAAGGAGCAGGACTAAGCGCCCATGCTGTTACTGACGTTGTATGTGTTCATCGCCCTCGGCTTCTCGTTTTTATGTTCGGTGGCCGAGGCGGTGATTTTAAGTGTGTCGTCGGCCTACATCTCGGTGATGGAGAATGACGGTAAGAACTCCGGCGTCTTATTGCGCCAGCATACGCAGGACATTAACCGTCCTTTATCGGCCATTTTAACCCTGAACACCTTTGCCCATACCTTCGGGGCAGCAGGGGCTGGGGCTCAGGCAGCTATCGTGTTCGGCGATGCCTACCTAGGGGTGGCGTCGGCTGTGC
Source organism: Saliniradius amylolyticus (assembly GCF_003143555.1). Lineage (NCBI taxonomy): Bacteria > Pseudomonadati > Pseudomonadota > Gammaproteobacteria > Alteromonadales > Alteromonadaceae > Saliniradius > Saliniradius amylolyticus. The sequence goes on along the minus strand of NZ_CP029347.1, from coordinate 1,703,000 downwards.
TGACGCTGGCAATCCTCATTTTCTCCGAGATCATTCCCAAGACTTTGGGGGCCACCTATTGGCGGCAACTGGCCCCGGCAACGGCGCATTTTCTGCGTTATCTGATTGTGCTGATGTACCCCTTCGTCAAGATGTCACAGTGGCTGACCCGGCATTTTGCCGGCGACAGCCCCCTGCAGGGCCTCAACCGGGACGAGCTGATTGCCATGGCTGAGGTATCGCAGCAGGAAGGGCAACTGGCGATGGAAGAAGGCAGGATTATGCAAAACCTGCTGACCCTGCATGAGCTTAAGATCCGCGACGTAATGACCCACCGTACCGTGGTGTTTTCGGTGCCTGAGACCATGACCGTGGAAGGTTTTTTCTATAAGCATCAGGACATCGGCTTTTCGCGGATCCCGGTATTTGAGGATGATCCCGAGCATATCAACGGCTTTGTGCTCAAATCTGACTTGCTGATGGCCAAGGCAAGAGGCAATGATGATCGCAAGGTGGGCGAATATCGCAAAGACATGGTTACCATGCTCAGTTCCATGCCACTGGTTCGCACCTTCGATTACTTCCTGAACCACCGCGCTCATATGCTGTTGGTTGTCGACGAATACGGCGGCCTGGAAGGCATTCTGACGCTGGAAGACCTGATGGAAGCCTTACTGGGCATGGAAATTGTCGATGAGAAAGATAAGACCATCAGTATGCGTCGTCTGGCCCGAATGCTGGCCCGAAAGCGGCAAAAGGATATGATTCGCAAGGATGATTAAGCCAGCCTGCCGGTAGCGGCAGACTGGTCCTTCTAATAGCACTGTGGGTTAACTTGTTGTTGCTATGAGATAAATGGAGAAGACACCGACGTTCCAATGTATGAATTGCTAGGGGGATACCCAGAATTCTAAGTAAGACGCTGTTAGGTGCTAAAGGGGAGTCAAATGGAATTATCAAACTTTTTACCGTTCATAATGTTACTGGTGTTTCTTGCTGTGTCATTGCGGATATGGAAAACGGAAACTAACAATCAAACAACGTTAATGATTTGTACGGGGTGGGCTGCTATTGCTGTCCTCAGCTTGACCGGTAGTGTTATTCTTTTTGCAACTGGAAGTGTTGTCGTGCCGATCATCTTACTTTTCTTATCTCCCGTTGCCGCCTATGTGGCGAAACGGTTTAAAAATGTATAACGCAACTAACTAGCACCTGTTTCCGGACATTTACTCGCTGGCCTTCAACCAAAACGCTCGCAGATGCCGTAATGGTGAAATGTTACTCCTTTCCACCCCGGCCCAGGTGCTTTTCCAGGTGATCCAGGCAGGCCTGGATACCGGCGCCCTTGTAACGCCGTTCAGGATATACCAGGTACATGGGTACGGGTTGCGGCATATAGTCGGGTAGTGCCGTTTCCAGCTCGCCATTTTCGATGTATTTCTGTAGTGCATATCTGGGCATAAAGGCGAGTCCCTTGTGTTGGCGCAGGGCATGTAACAAGGCTCTGTCGTCGCTGATGCTTAAACGGCCATCTACAGACACCTCAATCAACTCCGATCCTTTGTAAAATCGCCAGCGCTTGAATCTGGCGCTGGCACCATTGGTCAGGCACTGATGTTTGCCCTGACTTCGGGCCAGCTCCTGAGGATGTTTGGGGCGGCCTGCCTTATCCAGATAGGTCTTAGACGCGGCCAGCACGATCTCAAGAGGCTTCAAGGGGCGGAAGTAGAGATTGGAGTCTTTCAACTGACCACATCTTATGGCGATATCGACGCCATCTTTGACCATGTCCACAATCTCGTTACTCAGTTGCAGATCCACCGATAATTTCGGGTAGCGCTCCAGTAGTGACGGCAATAAGGGCGCAACTCGGGTCGCGCCGAAGTTATCCGAGGCGCTGATGGTGACTTTACCTTCAGGCTCTGTCTTAAGCGACGCCAGGTGCTCCTGGGCCAGCTCGGCCTCACGGACAATGCATGCGCAGTGTTGATAGAACTGTTCTCCCTCGCTGGTTAAGGATAACGAGCGTGTGGTACGGGTTAGAAGGCGGATACTCAGGTGCTTTTCCAGTCTGCCGACGGCTTTGCTGACCGCGCCTTTCGATAGCTGCAAATCGTCGCTGGCAGCGGTAAAGCTGCCCATCTCGATCACTCGGGCAAAGATGGCCATATCGGATAGGTGTTGGAACATTGCTATTATGCCTTTTTAGGAAACAGTGACTTTCCTCTGTCTGGGTTAATTACTCTATTGGGATACAATAAACTGGCTTTCCACTCAATAGCAAGGGGAAAGCATCATGACTCAATCAACCAGCCTTGTGCAGGCTTTAGTGAAAATACTGGGCGGGCTTGTAGCGATGGACGGCTATTTACCGATTTACGCAGGCTCTATCCAAAAACGAAAGGTAGACGATGAAGTCAGGCAGGGCAACACCGGGTCGGGTGCTGCCGGTGCCTGTTGTTAAGGTATTAATCAAACACCGCGATGATCTGGCGGCTCAGGGCCACGAGTTCACCTTTGTCATCCCAGATGTTGGCTTCGCTGTGGGCATAGCCATCACCAGCCTGGCGTGTCTCCACTTGATAGGCAAACCACTCCTTAGGGTCAACGGGAGAGTGGGGATGAATAAAGTCCAGATTCCAGCTCATTGTACTGGCGGGCGCCGGCCAGCGTAGCTTCTGCAAGATGGCCGGTGGCCAGGCGTCAGCAAGGGCAATCAGGTGGGCGTCGGTCACTTCCCGGGGCGGTTTTTTAAAGCGCATCCAGCCTCGGTAGTTGGCGTTTTTCTTACCAGTAAATGGGATACCACCTTCTTCAATAGCCAACTGCATATGTTGGAAAAACTTGGGCGTGACCTTGGGGATCTGGGGTAAAAAATTGGCCTTCCTGGGCTTTTCCATCTGGTGGGTTGTTTGGTTTTCCACCTTTACCTTAGAGTCGCGCGCTACACCAAAGCAGGCTTGGCTGACTACGGAAACTTTGCCATCCTGAATGGCTCTGGCAGTAGCCTGGGAGGCATTTTTGCCTTCTCTGAGTACTTCTACTTCAATCGTAAAGGGCTGTTCGGTTAATAAAGGGCCGACAAAGTTAGTGGTCAGCGAACGCAGTACCCGGTCTTTTGCGACGCGTTGTTTCATAGCCTGGTAAAGCAGGCCAGCAGACAAGCCGCCAAACACGGTGCGTCCCTGAGCCCACGATTTGGGAACAGTTACGCTGAGATCCTGATCGTCGTTAACTTGTGCCAGTAACTCATCAATGTGCATCAATACCACCTCCTAATGGATTTTGGCACAAGGTTATCTGGTCCGATGAGTAAAGTAAATGCCGCCGTTAAAAGTCCTATTCTTCAGGTGTTTCGGTCTGTTCAAGTAGGCCATACTGTTTGATTTTACTCTGGATTTCCTGCATCCGCTTGGCGTTAGCACTGGAAAGCTTCTTGGTTTTTAACTCGTCGAACAGTTCGGCTATCCTGGCTTCTTTATGCTCGGCTTGCTTGGCCTGCACCATACAGTGCAGCAGGTTGAGGCTGAATGCCGGCTCGTCGGGAAAAAGAATATAAGCCTGGTAGAACAGGTCGATAGCTTCTTTGAACTGGTCCTGGGTATAGTATTCCAGCGCTTTTTTGTTAAAGGCGATGGCCCGGGTTTTCTTGTCGCCCAGGCGTCGTTCATTTTTCAGCGCCATAAGTCCCGAGACGGTTTTTTCATTCTCGTCGGGCAGGGAGGCCAGACGTTTTTCCAGGTCGTTGAGCAGCTCTGAGGCAGTGGAATCATCGCCGATGCCATGCCAGGCGGCCACAGCATCGGACAGCGTGGTCAAGTCGGCGTTGTCCAGATCCAGCATGCCTTCCTGTTGCAGTAACTCCCGGGCTTTTTGTACATCATCTTCTACTACTGCTGCCAGGGCCTGCATGTAGTCTCGCTGAACATCCAGATCCGGGTTTTGACCTTTACGGCCCACACTGCCGATCAGAAAACGAGCGGTTTGCAAACGCTCCTTGCGGATCGTGGGTTCAGGGTTATCTTCGGCTTCAGCCAGGTATATGCGGGCCAGATCCAAAGACAACTCGTTAAAATGTTCGCGGATTTCCCGGTTGGAGTTGCGTTTTCTCTCGACAAGATCGATGGCTTCATCCGGCTCTTCCAGTGCCATGAACAGCTGGGCCTTGAGGCGAGTGGCGGACATGGACATTTCGCCTTCTTTTAGCCGGTTGATGTACTCCAGTGCCGTCTCATAATCTTTCTTTTCGATATTGATACGGGTCAGCCATTCCGATGCCTTATCGCTGGTGAGGTTGGTTTTGAGCAGATCCTTGAGCATGGCCTCGCTTTCTTCGATCTCACCGGCCAGGTGAGTGCTTTGGATTAGTCCCCATTTGGCCCAGATGATCTGGTCTGAGCGCTCTAACACTGAGCGGTAAAGCTCTGAAGCCTGCTTGAAACGCTTGAGCTTTAACAGCAACCGGGCACGCAGCTTGATAAGGGGCATCCGATATTTGGCCTTACAGGTCTCGCTGTTGATCATTTGATCCAGCGCTTCCAGTGCGCCTTCGTTGTCGTTCTTATCCATCAGCCTGAGAACAGGCTTTTGTACCTGATGCATCTCGATACAGTTGTTTAACGACTTTTCCAGATTTCGGATGGTATAAGGCTTTAGCACCAGAGCCTCGGGATGCACGTCGAAGATCTGTCCGACGATCATGGGCATGCGATCGGAAGTAACAAACACCAGGCTGGTAGAAGGTTTAAGCAGATTTTGTTTCTGCAGATCATTGATCACCTCAACGCCGTTTTTATTGGAGCCGAGATGAAAATCCATCAGCAGTATATCGTAATGTTGGCGCTTTAATGCGCTTCTGAGTTCGCGGCCGTGAGTAAAGCAGCCAATATCCTGAAACTGCATATCCATCAGGTGGTTACGTAGGTTGATTCGGGCCATGCCATTATCTTCCACGATTGCCACTTTTAATTTACTGCGCTCCAATGTCACTCCTCAAAATCCACTTAAGGCCGCCGTCGATAGGACCTAGTGTAATGTATTTCTAATCGAATCGCTTGCCCGAATACAGGGGTTATACTTCAACACTCAGGTGTACACAGAGGTTGTCAGTTTATGCTTGCGCCTGCTGGCACCTTACGTTAACGTCAAGGTTAATTATCTGATAATCTTAATAACAAGCAATTAACAGTCTGACCCTACAACAGAGCGAGTCACGCGATGAAACCGATCCCATTAATCATTAACGGCCAGATGGTGCCGTCTCAATCCGAGCAAACCATACCGGTTACCAATCCTGCAAACGGCGAAGTCATCGCCCAGGTGCCTTGTGCCACCGACGACGAAATGAACCAGGCCATCGCTGCGGCCAAGGCGGCTTTTGAGGAATGGCGAAATGTCCCCGTGCCCCAGCGGGCCCGGCTGATGATGCGCTATCAGGCGCTGTTAAAAGAGCATCACGACGAACTGGCTGAGCTTATTAGTAAAGAAGCCGGTAAAACCTTCGATGATGCCAAAGGCGATGTCTGGCGCGGTATCGAAGTGGTGGAGCAGGCCATGAATGTGCCATCCAGCATGATGGGTGAAACGGTGGAAAACGTCGCCCGTGGTATCGATACCTACAGTATGACCCAGCCTTTGGGTGTCTGTGCCGGCATTACCCCGTTTAACTTTCCGGCCATGATTCCGCTGTGGATGTTCCCGCTGGCCATTGCCTGTGGCAACAGTTTTATCCTCAAACCCTCAGAGCAGGACCCGCTCACGCCCATGCGTCTGGCGGAGCTGTTTAAAGAGGCGGGTGCCCCCGATGGCCTTTTGAATGTGGTGCACGGTAGCGCCCATCAGGTGGACCATATTCTGAACCACGAGGACATTCAGGCGGTGTCATTTGTCGGCTCAGTGCCAGTGGGCCAACACATTTACAAGACGGCCACCGATAATATGAAGCGTGCCCAGTGTTTTGCCGGGGCAAAGAACCACTCGGTGATCATGCCTGATGCCAATAAAGACCAGGTGCTAAACAACCTGGTGGGCTCGTCTGTGGGCGCTGCCGGCCAGCGCTGTATGGCCATTTCTGTGGCCGTCTTCGTGGGTGAGTCTCAGGAGTGGATCGACGAACTGGCCGACAAGATAGGTCAGGTTAAGCCCGGTCTCTGGGATGATAAGGACGCCGGTTTTGGTCCGCTGATCAGTGATAAGGCCAAGCAACGGGTATTAAAGCTCATCCAGTCCGGTAAGGAGCAGGGCGCCACCTGCCTGGTGGATGGCTCTGAATTCAGTCTGCCCGGTTATGAAAAGGGTAACTGGGTGGGCCCCACCGTGTTTAAAGATGTGAAAACCGACATGGACATTTACCGTGAAGAGATTTTCGGACCGGTATTGTGCTGCGTGGCGGTGGATACACTGGAAGAGGCCATTGAGCTGGTTAACGGTAATCCCTATGGCAACGGCACCAGCATCTTTACCGCCAGTGGCGCAGCGGCCCGTAAGTACCAGCATGAGATCGATGTGGGTCAGGTGGGTATAAATGTGCCGATTCCGGTGCCGCTGCCGTTCTTCTCCTTCACAGGCTGGAAGAACTCGTTCTTCGGCGATTTGCATGCCTATGGCAAGCAGGCGGTGCGCTTTTATACCGAAACCAAGACCATTACCAGCCGCTGGTTTGAAGATGATATTCCCAGCGGCCCTAATATGACCATTTCGCTGCATTAAGAGAGGTTTCCAGTGAACTTTGAGTTAACCGATGATCAAAAAGCCTTTGCTGACGCCGCCAAGCAGTTTGCCATGCAAGAATTGGCGCCCAATGCGGCTAAGTGGGATAAGGAACACTACTTCCCGAAAGAAGTGATCCAACAAGCCGGTGAGCTGGGATTTTGCGGCCTGTACTCACCCGAGGAAGTGGGCGGTTTGGGCCTGCCTCGGTTGGATTCTTCTATTATCTTTGAACAGCTGGCCATGGGGTGTACTGCCACGGCGGCCATGATGACCATCCACAATATGGCAACCTGGATGCTGTCCACCTGGGGCACCGACGTGGTTAAAAACGAGTGGTGCGAGCCACTGGTCAGCGGCCAGAAACTGGCATCTTACTGCCTGACAGAGCCCGGCTCGGGCTCTGATGCGGCGGCACTCAAAACCACCGCTAAGTCTGATGGCGATGAATACGTATTAAACGGTTCCAAAATGTTTATTTCCGGTGCCGGTGAAACTGATGTCATGGTGGTGATGGTGCGTACCGGTGAGGAAGGTCCTAAGGGCATTTCTGCGGTCGTGGTGCCCGCGGACGCGAAAGGCATTGTCTATGGCAAGGCCGAGGAAAAGATGGGGTGGAATGCCCAGCCCACGCGTCTGGTGACCTTCGAAGACGTACGTATTCCTAAGCAAAACCTGCTCGGTGAGGAAGGCGAAGGCTTTAAATTCGCCATGATGGGCCTGGATGGCGGGCGTATCAACATCGCCACCTGCTCGGTGGGCACGGCTCAGGCCGCACTGGAAACGGCACGCGATTATATGCACGAGCGCAGCCAGTTCGGTAAACCCCTTGCCGCGTTCCAGGCGCTGCAGTTTAAGATTGCCGATATGACCACCGAATTAGTGGCCGCCCGGCAAATGGTGCGCCTGGCCGCCTCTAAACTGGATAATCAGGATCCCGAACGCAGCGCTTATTGTGCCATGGCCAAGCGCTTCGCCACCGATGTGGGCTTTAAGGTGTGTGATGACGCGCTGCAATTGCATGGCGGCTACGGCTATATTCAGGAGTATCCGCTGGAGCGTCATGTCAGGGATGTGCGGGTGCATCAGATTCTGGAAGGCACCAATGAAATCATGCGTCTGATCATCGGCCGTCGCGTATTGGCCGAGGGCGCCGGTGACCTGCTATAGGAGGACTTGTGACGGAACTGGTAACACAGCAAACATTAGAGACGAAAGATGGCCGTTTAATCGGTCATCTGACGTTAAATAAGCCCAAGGCATTAAATGCCCTCAATCTGGAGATGATTCAAGGGCTGCATCAGGCTCTGAGCCAGTGGCAGGATGACGATCGTATTGTGGCAGTAGTCCTGGATGGCGAGGGCGATAAAGCCTTTTGCGCTGGTGGCGATGTGGTGGCCATGCATAATGCTATGCGTGATAACCCCGATAAGACGCCCGAGGCTGTCGAGGACTTTTTCACCAATGAGTATCAGGTGGATTATCAGATCCACACGTATCCTAAACCCATCCTGTTGTGGGGCAATGGCATCGTGATGGGGGGTGGTCTGGGGCTGATGAGCGGTGCCAGTCATCGCGTGGTGACCGAAACATCGCGTATTGCGATGCCGGAGATCACCATTGGCTTGTACCCCGACGTTGGTGCCAGCTATTTCCTTAATAAGATGCCTGCCGGATGCGGTCTGTTCCTGGGCCTGACCGGGGCAAATATCAACGCCGCCGATGCGCTGCATGTGAGGCTAGCCGATCATTTTATTGCCCATGAGCATAAGCAGTCACTGCTTGAACAGATGCAGACTCTTGAGTGGCAGAACGATCACGATGCCAATCACCGGCTACTCACCGACATCTGCGGCAACTATGCGACCCAGTCAGAACCGCATTTGCCCAAGTCACAAATCGACGCCCATCAGTCACTGATCGATGAGGTTGCCAACAGCGGCAGCGCCAAACAGGCCGCCGAAACGATACTTGCGGCAGACAGTGAGGGCGACAAATGGCTGAGTAAGGCGCAGGCATCGCTAAAAAGCGGTTCGCCGACCACGGCGCGGATCGTCTATCGTCAGATGCAGGAAGGCAAAGACAAGTCTCTGGCCGACTGTTTTCGCATGGAGCTGGGCATTTCCTGTCAGTGTGGGCAGTCGGGCGAGTTTCAGGAAGGAGTGCGGGCTTTGTTGATCGATAAAGACAACCGGCCCCAGTGGCAGTTTACCAGCATAGAGGCGGTGACCGATGAGGTGGTTGATGCCCATTTTGTATCGCGCTGGTCAGAAAACAATCACCCTCTGGCCAATCTGGGTAAGGAGTGAACGATGAATATCGCATTTATTGGTTTAGGCAATATGGGTGGCCCTATGGCCACCAATTTGTTGAAGGCCGGCTTTAAAGTTACCGTGTTTGACCTGGTTCAGGCCCAGTGCGATGAACTGGCCGGACAAGGCGCGAAGGTGGCTGAGTCGGCGCCGGCGGCTGCCAAGGGAGCCGATGTGGTCGTGTCCATGTTGCCCGCAGGACAGCATGTGCGTGCCCTTTACACGGGTGACCAGGGAATAGGGCCGTCAATGGGCGAGGGAACCCTGGTGATTGATTCCAGTACCATCGACGAGGCCACGGCCCGGGAAGTGGCTGAGGCGCTGGCCGATTACGAGGTGGATTTCGTGGACGCACCGGTCTCCGGAGGCGTTGCCGGTGCCCAGGCGGGCACGCTGACCTTTATTGTCGGGGGCAGTGATAGCCAGTTTGCGCGCGCCAAACCAGTGCTGGAAGCCATGGGTAAGAATATTTTCCATGCCGGTGATCACGGCGCCGGTCAGGTGGCTAAAATCTGCAACAATATGTTACTGGCCGTGCTGATGGCGGGAACCTCAGAAGCGTTACAACTGGGTATCTCCAAGGGACTGGATCCTAAGGTGCTTTCCGAGATCATCGCTCAATCCAGTGGTGGTAACTGGACGCTGGATAAGTACAATCCCTGTCCGGGTGTGATGGAGTCGGTTCCCTCAAGTAACAATTACGATGGCGGCTTTCTGGTGGATCTAATGTGCAAAGACTTGGGTCTGGCGCTGGACAGCGCGGTGGACAGTAAGAGCTCCACTCCCATGGGCGCACTGGCGCGCAGTCTGTATGCCATGCACAGCCAGCAAGGCTGGGGCCGAAAAGATTTTTCCTCTATTTTTCAGATGTTTAATCACTCTAAGGAGCAGTAATGGACATTCAAAATAAAGTGATTGCGGTAACCGGTGCCGCTCAGGGGCTGGGACAGGCCATGGCACTGTCACTGGCCAAGGCCGGAGCAAAGCTGGCACTGCTGGATCTAAAAGAGGATGCTCTGAAAGAGACTCAGACACAGATCGAGGCGGATGGCGGCCAGGCGATGAGTTTCGCGGTCAATGTGACCGATGAGCAACAGGTGGAAGACACCTTTGCTGCCATTGCCGAGCAGTTTGGCCAGCTTAATGGTTTGATTAACTCAGCCGGTATTATGCGTGACGGCATGCTACTGAAGGTCAAAGACGGCCAGGTGGTGGATAAGATGTCTAAGGACCAGTTCCAGTCGGTATTGGATGTCAATCTGACCGGCTCCTTCCTGTGTGGCCGTGAGGCGGCCAGTCAGATGATCAACACCGGTAGCGAGGGGGTGATCATTAATATTTCCTCGGTCTCCCGTGCCGGTAATATGGGCCAGAGCAACTATTCGGCGTCCAAGGCGGCCGTTGCTGCCATGACGGTTACCTGGGGTAAGGAACTGGCGCGCTTTGGGATTCGCTCAGGCTGTATCGCGCCAGGTCTTGTGGAAACCGCCATGGCCGCCCAGATGCGCCCGGAAATGCGTGAGAAGTTTTTAAGTACAGTGCCACTGCGTCGGTTAGCGGACCCTCAGGAAGTGGCTGATGCGGCCGCGTTTATCTTTAACAACGACTACTTTACCGGTCGGGTGCTGGAGCTGGACGGAGGCACACGCGTTTAGATGAAGGCGTTATTGCTGGACAGGGACGGGATAATCAATGTCGACCACGGCTATGTCTCCCGTTCCGAAGACTTTGAATTCGTCCCCGGTATTTTTGATTTATGCCGCGCTTACGCCAAGCGCGGCTTTTTAGTGGTAGTGGTGACCAATCAGTCGGGCATCGGCCGCGGTTATTACGATGAAGCCGCATTCTGGCAATTAACCGACTGGATGAAGGCGCAGTTTCGCGAACAGGGCGTTGAGATCGCCGGGGTGTATTTTTGTCCCCATCACCCACAGAAGGCGCAAGGGGCCTATTTACAACACTGCGAATGCCGTAAACCCGCACCGGGAATGCTGTTACAGGCAGCCAGAGAGTTAAACTTAGAGCTGCGCCAGTCAGTGATGGTCGGTGACAAACCCTCGGATATGGAAGCGGCGGCGAAGGCCGGTGTTGGCACGGGGTATCTAGTAGGAGCGGACGAATTGCCGACAATGCACCCGGCTGACAGTCTCGTGGCAGAATCGCTGGCCGGGGTGCCCCGACCAGCATAAGGCTCGACGATAATCCGGTGCTAGCGGGTAAAGCGGCTTAAATGCTTAATTGCCTGACTGAGGCGGCTGACATTCAGATCCTGATTAGTCGATTGCTCTTTACCCAGCGGAAAAATCAGATGATTCCCCTTGCTGTCCACCTCGACCCGACTTTGATTATCCAACAGCACCAGGGTGTTGCCATGATTACTAATCAGCCACTGACGCTCAGGGCTTATCAGGCTTTGCCCGGTACTGAACAGATTTTTATCCGCGCCGCACTCAAGCACATCCATAACGGTGGGTAACAAATCCTCATGACTGCTGACCTGCTGGCTGAACCCCGGGATATTGGTATACAGAGGCGCTCCTTTGCCGGGTGCGGTGCTGGTGATGATCACCTGGCTGTTGCTCAGAAGCGTTGAGTTTAATAAGGAGGACAGCTCCACATCATCCACAAAGCCGATGGCCAGCATGGCCTCGTCACTGTTAACGGCGCGTTCAAAGGTATTCCAGTCCCGGCGAAAATTATCGACGCCATCGGGCAAGTCACCGTCACTGTATATGCGGGTCGGCAGACCTAAGTTGTGCGTGATATCGAAAGGCACCGGATGCCGCTCGGCAATGGCTTGCTGGTAGAGAGCCGGCAGGCCGTACAGCACCGAAAAGCGGCTGTCTGAGCGCGAGCTGGCAATATCAAAATGGTCGGTCTGCGGCGTCAGCCCTTCCAGTGTATCCAGCAGTGGCAGGAACTGGCTTTGTTCCCGCACCAGTACGACGACTCTGGCCTTGGTGTTGACCGCACAATACACCGGTCTTAACGGATAATTGACCTGCTGAAAGCTGGTGTCTAACTGCAGCTCCTTACGGCGCTGGTAGCTTTGCAGATCCAGCAAGCCGTATTTTGACATCAGGGTCTTGGCGGTGGCTGGGTAAGACAGCGGGAACATATCATCTTGCTGCAGGATAGGGTCGTAAAGTTTGGCATCGGCCCAGATGTGCCCCCCGTGGCTGATCACAAAACAGGCCACAAAAAAACTTACTACCGGCAGGCTGATACGCTGTTTTTGCAGTCGCTCGATACGCTTATAGATGGCATTGGCCACCATCAGCTGGAACAAAAACCAGACCACAAACAACAACACCAGAAAGCCCCACTGCTGCCAGCTGAGGGAAGCCAGCGCTCCTTGTGTTTCGCTGCGGATAATATCGGCCGAGCTCAGGCTCAGATGTATACCGTGCTTGTTGTACAGCAAAGCATCGAACGCCAGTAACGCCAGCCCCAGAGCGGCGAACACCGAACCAGTGGCCCTCACCAGACGTGCATTGGGAAGCAAGTAGCAAAACGGCAATACCAGAATGATAAAGCCGATAAAGGTCAAAAAGGCGATATGGCTGAACCAGTTGGACAGCAGATAGACAACGCCTAAGGCGGTATCCGGTGCCCGGGAGTTAAACACATACACCGAAGCGATGACGATGGCGATCAGGATATTAGCCAGGGCAAACCAATGGCCCCAACTGACCAGTCGGGCTACGCGTTGCCTTCTCGGGGTTTCTCCAAGTATCATAGCGGCTTATTCCGTTGGCTGGGCCTTGCTATCGGACTGAATGCTTTTTAGCAGCGTTTGAGTGAACTGCTCCGCCAGTGGCTGGCGCTGAGCATCAGAGATCTGGTGGTTGAAAATCTGGGTGACCAGATTGCCGAGCACCATCAAAGACAGATCACGTCCGGCCTGATGTTGTTCCAGTACGCCGATAATGTCCTGGGTCAGGGCGTCAAATTGGCTGTCTGAGTATTTCGAAGTCTGGGGCATGGTGGCTCCGGATAACGGTTAATGGGCCAATAATATCAATAGATTGCGGGTTTCACCACGGCAAAGCCCCGCCAAATGACAGATGTTGGAGAATTATGAGCGCAATTATCAATCACTTTGTGGTTCACCGCCTGCAAAGTGACGAACAGCAGACCTTAGCACTAAAGCCTCGCCATGAGCTGTTATCGGTGACACCACAAATTGAATCTCTGGCCCAGCAGATCCATGCCACCTATACTGCCAAGCCCGGAAAAGGCGTAGGCGGTCTGGGGGATGCCGAGCATCCTAAATTTGCTGAGTTGTTGGATGAGTGGATCAGCGAGCAGCGTGATTTTTTAAGCTTCAGCATCGAGGCGGGCGAACTGTTTCGCAATACTCTGCTGGATTTTGACACCATTGAAACCGGCTTTGTGATCTTCAGCCATTATCAGTACCTGGCCACCGATTATCTGACGATTGCGCTGCTGAACACCAAACAGCATGTGGAAGTGAATCAGGAGCTGGAGCTGACCTACAGCGATCATCTGGATCTGAGCAAGATGCAGTTAGCGGCACGCATCGATCTGACCGACTACCGGGTAGCTAAGGAGAACCAGCGTTACGTCAGCTTTATCAAGGGGCGGGCCGGACGCAAGGTGGCGGACTTCTTCCTGGCCTTTTTAGGTTGTGAGGAAGAGGTGGACACCAAGCAGCAGAATAAGCAGCTGGTCGCCTCGGTGGACGAATACCTGTCTGTGGAACAACTGGCGCCGGAAGAAAAACAGCAAAGCCGTCAGCAGGTGGCCGAGTATTACAAGGAGAAGCTGGAAGCAGGAGAGGATATCGCGGTTAAGGATCTGTCCGAACGTCTGGCAAGGCCGGACAGCGAGCGGGATTTTTACAGCTTTGTGCAGCAGGATGAGCAGCCGGTGGAAGAAAGTTTTCAGGCCGATCGCAGTGTGCTTAAAGGCCTGGCTAAATTCAGCGGCCAGGGCAAAGGCGTCAGCATCAGCTTTGACCGCAGCCTGCTGGGTAACCGAGTTACCTATGACGCGGCCACCGATACCCTGATCATCAAAGAGATTCCGCCTAACTTAAAAGATCAGCTAAGCCGGGAAGGGTAAAGCCGGACTTTAACCCCGACAGCAACCAAGGACACCCTACGCAGACACGCCGTGAATACCTCCCTGTAGGCTCCTCTTCGGCGTCCTGCCTCACAGGGTCTGCTTAATGGTGTCCTTGGTTGTTCAGAGTCAGGCGCATCCAGCACAATTTTATGCCCTCTGCCGTCGGCTCCATGTATAATACGCCTTAGAAATTAAAGATAGCGAGCAACATGCAATTATTTGTTAACGATTTGACGGTGATGGACTTTTCTTATCTTTGCCCCGAGCGGGGCATGGTGGGAGAAAGTTGGATCGTCGACGTTATTCTGGACGGCGCCTTAAACGACGAATCCATGGTGTTGGATTTTGGTAAGGTGAAAAAGCAGCTGAAACGGCTGATCGACGATTATGTGGATCACAAGCTGTTGGTGCCGGCCGAACATTCCTATACCGAGATTCGTCACCACCCGCAGACCGAGCAGGTGACGGTGGACTTTCATCGCCCCGAGGGCCGCTCCATCCATTTGTATTGTCCGCCAGAGGCCTACGCCTTTGTGTACGCTGAAGAAGTGACCATGGACTCGGTGCGCGACTATTTGCGCGATATTATCGCCACCCATCTGCCGGATAATGTTGAAGGCTTAACGCTGGAGCTGCGCACCGAAGAGCTGCGCACGCCTTATTATCACTATACTCATGGCCTGAAAAAGCACGACGGCAATTGCCAGCGTATCGCCCATGGTCACCGCTCCAAGGTGGATGTATGGCGCGATGAGCATCATGCGCCGGATTTACAGTGCTACTGGGCCGAGCGCTGGCAGGATATTTATATCGGCACCCGGGAAGATCTGGTAAAACCCGGTGAGCTGCACCTGTCGCCCAAGGCCTGTCAGTTGGATCTGGACGAGCACTATGGTTTTGCCTACGAAGCCTCACAGGGCTTGTTTGAGCTGGTGATCCCGATGCGGGAAACCGAGATTGTGGAGACCGACTCTACAGTGGAGTGTCTGGCCCAGTTTATGGCCGATGAGCACAAACGCCTAAACCCCGAATCCACCTACCAGGTGATGGCCTACGAAGGCGTGGGTAAAGGTGCGATTGCCAGCGCCTGAGCGGGATAAAGCTTAACGCTCGCCTAAAAGGCGGAAAATGCTTGGCTAAAATTAGCGAAGAATGAGCGCAAGCCAAGCGTTTTGCGTCCATTGTTTAAGGCACTTGTTATGCGGCTTTCAGCCAAATAGGCTTTGATAGATACTTGTAACCATAGCCCGAGCTTTTTCATTAAATGATGGTATTGCTATTATGATAGCCGTTGCTACTAGCCACCATATAATTTTCCCAGCAAAGGCACTAATGATGCCATTTTTGCAGATTTCCAAAAATGTAGGCTTACCGAAATCACTAATAGGGGTTTTCATAAATTTATATATTTCCAATCCACTGGAAGTAACTTTTAAGGATTCATAGTTCCCATTTTGGTCCCCGATAATGCGGTCGCCTGTTATATATCCAGCTTCAAGAAGACATAGAATAGCCCAGAACGTTTTATCTTTCTTCCAATCATCCGTTCCACGCCTAATTTGCATGACTCGAAACTCTTTCGTTGAAGTAATTTCACCAGATTTAATTTTTTCAAATAATTCAATTTCTAACATCAATTATTCACCGATATCGAGTGCTGCATAACAGCTTATTAGTATGACCTTGCAAGTTGTCTACCTTATAGAGGTAGAGGTGAGCATATGTAACCGATGTACAAAAAGCTGAAAAAACTCCTATAAATCAGACCCTAATGAAATGCCGCGTGCGGGGCAAGGAATTAATAAATGTAACCCTTTGAAAAAACAGGCCGGTGGACCCAGCCTGTTATCTTACTACTCCTCAATAACCTGCTGCCAGAGGTTCGCCAGTGCCGGGTCTTTGGCCTCCAGTGCAATGGCGTTGGGCGGGGTTTGGCTGAGTACCAGGTTCATCTGTTTCAGTACATTGTCTCTGAACAGGTGCACGGGGATGCTGGCATCCTGTGGCTGGTGGTCCAGCACCAAAGCCAGGTTGTCGGTGCTGACGGCCATGGTATCCACGGCTATGATCACATCTTCGGCATTGATGCCCGCCAGCGCTGCCGGTGAGCCTTCGGCCACCGTAGTCACCTCCAGCCCCTTGGCATGAGGCTTAAAGGTAAAGCCCGGATGGCAGCGGCGCTGCTCGTCGATGGTGGTGGGACTGGTCAGGCTGGCGCGCAGTTTTTGCAGTTTAACGCCGACTTTGCCTAACAGCGCCGTAAGGTCCAAACGCTCTGCCTGGTAAAGCAGTTCTGTCAGCTCTTTAGCGAGCTTATCGCCAGCCAGCGAACGTACCATATCGATGAAGTCCTGCGGCGCGGTGCCTACGCCTTTTTGACCGAACTCGCGCCACAGACCGCGCATCATGTCATCCATGCTGATAGTGCCTTGCGACTCCAGCCGTAAACTGAGATCCAGCCACAGGGCAATCATGGCGCCCTTAGTGTAGTAGCTGACGATATTGTCCGGCGCGTCCTCGGCCTGTTTATAAAACTTGGTCCAGGCGTAAAAGCTTGATTGGGTCACACTCTGCTTGGTTTCGCCCTGGCCGCGGAACACCCGGGTCAGTGTCTTGCTGAGCAGCTTCAGATAGTCTTCAAAGCCGATAATGCCCGCGCGATAGAGGCTGAAATCGTCGTAGTAGGAGGTGAAGCCCTCATACGCCCATAGCTGCTCGGTATGACTTTCCTGATCCAATTGATAGGGGATAAATTCCTTGGGCTTGATGCGGCACACATTCCAGGCGTGGAAGTATTCGTGGGCGATCAGGCTCAGCAGAGTCTGGTAATTGTCAGAGGTTTCCTCCGGCTTATTGGGGTTAGGAAAATCGAAAGTGGAGCACAGCAGGGCGGTGGAGTTTTTATGCTCCAGCCCGCCAAAGCTTTGTGGCAGGATATTGGTTAAAAACCAGTACTCGTCAAAAGGGGCTTGGGGCGCTTGCTTGCCACTGAACAGGCGAATGTGATGCTCACACAATTTGGTCACGTCTTTGGCGAGCCGGTCTTTATCGGCGTAGTGGCGGCCACTTAAGATCATATGATGTGGCACACCGAATACGCTAAATTCGATGGCATCAAAATCACTGATTTCCATCGGGCAGTCGATGAGATGGGCATAATTGTCGGCCTGATAGTCACCAAAATCGTATTTATCGGTGCCCGGTAGCCGGGGCAGTCCGGTGGCGACTTTCCAGCCAGCTCCTGCGCTCTGACCATCCACTGTGACTCGGTGAGGCTGGTCTTCGAAGCCTTCAACCTGCAAAAATAGTGAGGTGCCATTAAAAAACGCCCGCTCGTTGTCCAGATAGGCGGTACGGACCGAAGTATCGAAGGCGTACACCTGATACTCCAGCGTAAAAGCCTGCCCTGAACTCATCACTTGCCAGCGCTGTTTGTCCAGAGCGATCACATCCAGGGCCTCGCCGGCGTCATCGTTTGCGTTGAGCTGGACAATATTTTTAGCAAAGTCGCGGATCATATAGGAACCGGGGATCCAGGCAGGGAGCGAGAGAATCATTTTGGTGCCCGAATGTGCGGGCACTGATAGCTGTACGTTATAGCAATGGTGATTCTTATCGTCGAAACGAATCTGGTAATGAAGGCTGTGTGACATAAACTAAGCTAATCAATGACTTTGATAGTATATTAACAAAACCACAGCCGGATACGGAAAAAACACAGGTTGGTTATGGCAAACCAAATCCATCGAGAACAACTGGATGAAGAGCAGAGCAGAAAGCTCAGAGCTTTGAGAACCGGAGTAAGGGTGGAATTGCAGGTCAATTCGCCGGTGAATACTCACAGGGTCAGGGCCGATTTTGTTGGTCTGGATGAGCCACGTTGTTTAATTGTCAGAGTCACGGACCCGGCCCGTTGGCATAATATGCGTGACGCCTTTTATACCGATAACGAAGTAATTTTCCGCTCGTTGATTGAGGACGAAGCTGGAGAGATCATCGCCTTTGAAAGCACTATAAAGCTTGTTTTAACCAAGCCCTCGCGACTGATCTTTATCGATTATCCGGACCAGTTAGAATCCCGTAACCTGCGTTCTGACCAGCGCTACCGGGTGCACTCCTCGGTGACGTTATCCGATGGTAGTAAGCCCTTCGGAGAGGGGAGCTTGAGGGATCTGTCTCGCCACGGATGTCAGGTCACTCTGGGGCGGGATTCCGGTTTAGGGAAGGAGATGATGGACAAGAAGGTGAGCCTGCGGCTAAAGGGAACGGCTGAGAAAGCGGTTGAGATCCAGGGCCAGGTGGTCAATTATAAAGCCGATGATACCCTGAGTTACTTCGGTATTCGCTTTGACGAAAAAAACGAAAACAATCAGCGCGCCATTCAGGCACTTTTGGCTGACACTCTAATAACAATATAGCCACCCTGACTCACAGGGCCTGGAGGAAGTATGAGACGAATTGATAAGTTGCTGGCCGAGTACGGCGACAGCCACACCAACAAAACTAACGTGATGATTCACTTTGTGGCGGTGCCGTCCATTTACTTTGTGACCCTGGGGTTAGTCTGGTCTATTCCCGCGCCCCAATGGTTGGCTCAATTTGGGGCCAACTGGGCCCATGTGGTGCTGATTCCGGTGTTATTTTATTACTTTCGCCTATCCGGCCCCATCGGCGCGGCCATGACATTGCTATCGGCAATCTCCTGGGTTGCGATTGAGCTACTGGTTTATTTTAACATCAGCGTGTGGCAGTTCTGTCTGGCGCTGTTTGTGATAATGTGGATTCTGCAGTTTGTGGGCCATAAGATCGAGGGTAAGAAGCCATCGTTCTTTAAAGACCTTCAGTTTTTGTTGGTGGGGCCAGCCTGGTGGTGGTGCCATTTTCTGAAGCGTTTGAACATTTCTTATTAGGCTCCGACAACGGATGCGTTGAGTAGCGCTTGGTTGCGACCAGGCGCGCCAAATCAGGCTGGATTGTCTTATAATCCACATCGTTATGTCTAATTATCCAAATCGTGTATTTTGAATTTCTGGCAACGACTCTTTGAAAGCACCGAACGCCAGTTCTGGGTCTGTCATACGGCAGGCTGGCTTGGCTTTGGACTGATCTACTATTTCGGCTCCTTCTTGCATGACATGCGCAGTGTCTGGCTGTTTGTGATCATGCTCAACGTCTATACCGGCTGGTTGATTACCATTCCACTGCGATACGTGTATCGTCGGGTCTGGCGGCTTGAGCCCTGGCGTATGGTGTTGGTGGCACTGCTGGCGGCCTATATCGCTGCGGTGATCTGGGCGGTGCTGCGTAACATCAATTATTGGGAGATCTACAAGCACGGTTATCGTCCTGACGAGTGGGTGTATTATTTTAGCAATATTGTGCACTCCTTTACGGTGATCCTGTGTTGGAGTGGCCTGTATTTTGGCATCAAATATTACCGCCTGCTGCAGCAGGAAAAGCAAAACGCTCTGAAAGCCACCACTATGGCGCACCAGGCGCATTTAAAGATGCTGCGTTATCAGCTCAATCCTCATTTTCTATTTAACACTCTCAATGCCATATCTACTCTGGTGCTGGTGGGCGAAACCAAGACCGCCAATGGCATGGTGTCGCGTCTGAGTGATTTTCTGCGTTATTCGCTGGATAAAGATCCGATCAAAAAAGTGCCGCTGGATCAAGAGATCCAGGCTTTGGATCTGTATCTGGCCATTGAGAAAGTGCGCTTTGAAGATCGTCTGACCGTACAATGGGATATTGCTGACAAGACCCGGCAGGCGTTGGTGCCCAGCCTGATTCTTCAGCCTTTGATTGAAAATGCGATTAAATACGCCATCGCTAAAACCGAGCAGGGCGGCATGATCAGCATTAGCAGTAAGCAGTTCGGGCAGGATTTATTGATCGAGGTTGCGGACAACGGCCCTGGCGCCGATATTCAAAATGGCATGTTGCGACGCAATCACGGGGTAGGTTTGCCGAATATCCGCGAGCGATTGCAGTCACTGTATGATAATAATTTTTCTTTTACCGTCTCTCATAACGAACCTTCCGGGGTGCGTGTGAGCATTCGTATTCCTTTCCAGGTGGACCAAGATGGCAAATAGCATTAAGACGTTGATTGTGGACGATGAGCCTCTGGCCCGACGGGGGCTGGCAGTCAGGCTGAGCGACTTTGATGACATTGAGCTGGTGGCGGAGTGTCAGAATGGTCATCAGGCGATTGAAGCGATTCATAAATATCGTCCGGATCTGATGTTTTTAGATATTCAGATGCCGGGACTCAATGGGTTTCAGGTACTGCAGTCACTACAATCCGTTCAGGGCAAGCTGCCACTGGTGGTGTTTGTCACCGCCTACGACTCCTACGCCATTAAGGCATTTGAGGTGCACGCGCTGGATTATCTGCTAAAGCCCATCGAAGAAGGGCGGTTGCAGGCCGCGGTCGATAAGGTGCGTCAGCGGATGAGCGAACTGGGTGAGAGTCATCATACTCAGCGCCTAGCCGAGTTAGTAGCGGAGATGACGGGCGATGATTGCGAAGCTATTCTGCATCGGCTGGCGGAAGGTGAACCACTTAATCCGTACCCTGAGATCCTCGCCATTAAGGATGGCAGTGAGACGACCCGGGTGCCGGTCAAGCAGGTGCAATGGGTTGATGCTGCCGGCGACTACATGTGTGTGCATACCACCGATGGCACCCATATTATGCGAAAGACCATGAAAGAGTTGGAGCAGGAGTTGGACCCACGTACCTTTGTACGGGTCCATCGCTCGGCTATTGTGAATATCCGCTACGTGTCAAAACTGGTGAGTCATGTCAGTGGCGAATACCATCTGGTGCTTAGCAATGGCACGGAATTAAAAGTTTCCCGCAGCCATCGCGATCGCGTAAAGAGCCTGATTGGTCGTTAAGCCAGCTAAGCCTCGGTAGACAGCAGATCAAACATCTCAGTTTGAATGCGCACCAGATAGGGATCCAATGGCTTTCGTTGACTCCAGGTTTGTGCCAGGGGCACTTCGCAAACTTTGGCATTTTGTTCGCCCAGCATAATGCCACTTTTACCTGCCAATGCGGCCTCGACGGCATAGGCTCCCAGCTTGGAAGCTAACATACGATCCAGACTCACCGGTGAGCCGCCTCGCTGAACATGGCCCAGAATAACCGGGCGGCACTCAATGCCGGTGCGCCGGTTGAGATCTTCGGCCAGTGCATTGGCGCCGCCCGGCCAAAGATTCTCTGACACGATAACGATATAACTGCATTTACCACGAATTTTCTGCGCCTTTTGGATATGGCGGGTGAGGGCGTCAATGTCGATTTGTTCCTGTTCGCACAGTTCGGGTAACAGCACCTGTTCGGCGCCAGAGCCTACTGCGGCACTTAGGCCAATAAAGCCGGCATGACGGCCCATCACTTCAATCAGAAAAATCCGTTCAAAGGCATCGGCGGTGTCCCGTACCCGATCAATATTCTCCAGTGCAGTATCAATAGCCGTGTAGTAGCCGATAGTGGCGTCGGTTCCAAAAACGTCATTGTCGATGGTCCCCGGCAGGCCGATAACCTGACCGTCCCAGAAATGGCTTAAGTGTTCCGCACCACGGAAGGAACCATCGCCACCAATCACGATTAAGGCATCCACCCCAGCCTGCTGAAGATTGTCGGCCGCCTGCTGCGCCCCCGCTTCGGTCTTGAAGGGTTCGCAGCGGGCGCTTTTTAACAGGGTGCCTCCGCGTTGAATGATGTTATACACATCGCCTGGTGTTAGAGGCTGGTACTCTTGTTCCATCAGGCCGATATAGCCGTGCTGGTAACCTAATACGTTGAGGTTGTAATGGTGGCCGGCCAGCACCACGGCCCGAATAGCGGCGTTCATACCGGGGGCGTCCCCGCCCGAGGTGAGCACGGCGATGGTTTTAATGCCCATAGCAACTCCTGGAGTAAACAAAATGAAGCTTTGCTTCGTTTAGGTTACATTAACGGGGTTAACAAGGGAAAACAGACGATGACATTCAAGCGATTATTTGTGGCGGCGGCGATGGTTCTGACCCTCGCTGGTTGTTCAACCACTTTTGTCTATAACAACCTGGATTGGTTGGTGCACTGGTATCTTGACGACTATGTGGATCTGGACCGGCAGCAGAAGCGTGAATTTGACCAGAAGATGAGTCAATGGTTGGACTGGCACCAACAGCAGGAGTTGCCTCAGTACCGGGCTCAGTTAAAGCAGCTGCGTGAGCAGCTAAACCAGGGTGCAATGACCGAACCACAGTGGCTGGAGCATTTTGAGCAGGCCAGGGGGCATTGGGAGCGACTAAGAGATACCCTGGTGCCCGACTTGGTGCCTCTGGCCAGAACATTATCCGATAAACAGATAGCGTCAATTTTTAAAGAATTAGAGGGCAATGATCGCGAACGTCGGGAAGAACGGGCGGAACAGCTGGAAGGACTCAATCAGCAGGAAATCTTTGAAGTTCGTTACCAGGAAGTGGTTGAGGATTTAGAGCGTTGGGTCGGTGAGTTGCATGATGCTCAGATTGAACCGGTAAAAGTTTATCAGAGCCGTTATCGCTCCACCTTTGAACCCTGGATGGCTTACCGCCAGCGCTGGCGTGATGCGGTAAAAAAACTATTAATAGAACACCGTTCAGAGCCAGACTTTAAGCGTCGCTTTGTAGAGGTGATGACTCGGGTCGAGCAATTTCAGGGCGATGAACTGCCTCGGCTAAGAGAGGTCAATCGTCAACACTATGCCCATCTTCTGGCTCAGTTGCTGCCAGGTCTCGATGACAAACAACGCAGCCATCTGAACCGGGAGTTATCTGAGCTGATTGGCGATATCAACAGCATGCATGAGGAATAAGCGGGTGAAGCGGTCTTATGACCTGACTATTATCGGCGGCGGTATCATAGGTACGGCTCTGGCCTGGCGTCTGAGTCAGCGTTACCCCCGAAAACGTGTAGTATTGTTGGAGAAAGAATCTGAGGTGGCGCTGCATCAGACCGGGCGTAACTCCGGTGTTATTCATGCCGGAGTCTATTATCCGCCTGACAGCTTAAAGGCACGGTATTGTCGTCAGGGGCTGAAGGAAGTTATCGCGTTTTGTCGTCAGCAACAGATTCCTTACGCTCAGCCCGGTAAATTGATCGTCGCCACCAGCGAGCAAGAAGTTCAGCGCCTTGAAAAGCTGTGGTTTCGTTGTCAGGACAATGGCTTGCAGCCGCAGTGGGTGGACGCCTATGAACTTCACCGAATGGAAGCGAACATTAGCGGAAAAGCCGCGATAAGAGTCAAAGATACCGGTATTGTGGATTACGCCCGTGTCGCCCGGCGAATGCTGGAACTGGCGCAGAAAAACGGTGTTGAGGTCCGTTTTTCCGCTCAGGTGCAGGGACTGGATGAAGGAAGCCAGGGTGTCACTGTAAAAACGAATGAAGAGGTCATCCAGACGGAACGGCTGGTGAATTGTGCCGGACTGATGACCGACCGCCTGGCGCGTATGATGGGGCTCGAACCGGATTTTCAGATAATTCCTTTTCGCGGAGAATACTTTCGGTTGCCGAAGCGTCTGAACCAGATCTGTCGGCACCTGATCTATCCGGTGCCGGATCCCTCACTGCCTTTCCTTGGGGTACATCTGACCCGAATGATCGACGGTTCGGTCACGGTGGGGCCTAATGCGGTATTGGCCGCCGGACGAGAAGCTTACCAGTGGCGGCGATTTAGCGGCACGGATTGCATGCAAATGGCCACGTTTGGAGGCTTTTGGCGTTTGATGGGGCGTTACTGGCAAAGTGGTCTTGAAGAGATGAAAAACTCGCTTTGGACATCAGGCTATTTACAACAAGTCCGTAAATACTGCCCGCAAATTCAACGGCGGGACTTGCAACCATACCCCAGCGGTATCCGGGCTCAGGCAGTCAATGCTAAAGGCGAGATGCTGCATGATTTTCACTTTTTGCAGACGGAGCGCAGCCTGCATGTTGGTAACGCGCCGTCACCGGCAGCCACCTCGTCCATTCCTATTGCCGATGCACTGATCCAAAAGCTTGTTGGTGACGGGGAGCAACATTTCTAATATATCGAAAATAAAGACCATGATATTGCAGTTTTGTTCTGTTTAGTAATGGACTTTAATTGAGGGAGTTAGTCATCACGAGGAGGTCCCCATGGGATTATTAGTTGAAGGGCGGTGGCAGGATAAGTGGTACGATACCGATAAGAACGGCGGCAAGTTTAAGCGCCAGGAGTCACAGTTTCGCCATACTGTCAGTGATAACGGTCCCTTCAGGCCGGAGTCAGACCGTTACCATTTGTTCTTGTCTTTGGCGTGTCCCTGGGCTCACCGAGCGTTGATTTTGAGAAAGCTGAAAGGTCTGGAAGCACATATCGATATCTCCATTGTTTCCCCCGACATGCTGGAGAACGGCTGGGAATTCAGTGATTACCCGGGGAGCACTGGCGATAAGCTTTATGGTTTGGATTACATGCATCAGCTGTATACCAAAGCCAAACCCGATTACACAGGACGAGTGACGGTACCCGTGCTTTGGGATAAAGCGAGGCAAACCATCGTTAACAATGAATCGTCCGAGATCGTGCGTATTTTTAATTCCGACTTCAATACTCTCACGGATAACAAGCTGGATTTTTACCCTGCCGAGCTGCAACCAGCCATCGACAAGGTCAACGATTGGGTGTATCACCGCATCAATAATGGCGTTTACAAAACCGGCTTCGCCACGACTCAGGAGGCTTATGAAGAGGCCTTTGGAGAATTATTTGAAGGGTTGGATTATGTGGAGCAGATACTGGCTGAGCAACGCTATCTGGTGAAGGGACAGCTAACAGAAGCCGACTGGCGGCTTTTTACCACCCTGGTGCGCTTCGATCCTGTGTATGTGGGCCACTTTAAATGCAACCGACAGCGGATCGCCGATTATCCAAATCTGTCCAACTACTTGAGAGAGTTGTATCAGCATCCCGGTATTGCAGAAACCGTCAATCTGGATCAGATCAAACGGCATTATTACTACAGCCACACGATGATCAATCCAACTCAAGTCATTCCTAAGGGGCCGGAGTTAGATTGGCAGCGTCCGCATAACCGGGCCGACAAGCCCATTTAACGTCGGCGTCGAATGTAGTCTTGCAGTGGGCCTTTGATACTGTCGAACTTGAGTTTGTATTGCTCGGTGAGCGGAACACTTTCCAGGGTGCGGAATAACTGACGACAGCGAGTGATCATCTGAGGCTCTGGTTTCTCCATCATTTCGAACAGCTTCATCATGCACTGCAACAGGTTGATGGTCACGCCGGTGTTCATAGGGGCGAGCTCCAGCGCCTTGGTAAAGCTTTCGTATGCGGCCTGGTATTGACCGCCTGCGTAGAAGGCGCGACCTTCCTTGCTAAATTTATTGTAGCTGGCCTGCGCCTGGGCTTGCTGGCGCTCGGTGCGGGTGACCAGAAACTGGGTACTGGGATCCTCTGTCAGTTCAGAGTCCTTTATCTGGGCCATTAACCAGTTGCCATGCTCGTATTCACCCAGAGAATAGGCCAGAGTCATCGACTCAGGAGCCAGGTGAATAGGGTAATCATCAAAACGGGTGTCAATGTCTTTCTGAGTTCGAGTGAGTGTCAGCTTGGCGTCCAGCAGTCTTCCATCGAGGACATTGATGCGAGCACCGATTAACTCCTCGAAAATCTCAAAGTCGAAGGCTTCCCGGGTGCGAGTTAACAACTCGTCGCGGCGGTTACGCTCAATGGCTACCATGGCTTCTTGCTGAAGCTTGTTGCGCTGGTTCTTATCATCGGCGTGCTCGGCCTCATCCAGTATACTGCGCACATAATTACACAGGTGGATGACGCTGCGGTGCACAGAGCGCTTGGTCTGACTTAAGATGGCCTGACAGCATTCTTTAGCCAGAGTCCAGTCACCAGCAGCCCGGGCAATTTCGCAGCCCAGAAACTGGCGTTTTAATGACAGCGGTGAGGTGTCGATGGCTTTACGAATATGCTCGATGGCTTGCTCAAAGTCTTCTCTGTTGGAATAGCATTGAGCCAGAATATCCAGTCCGTCGGCGGCAAAAAGACGTTTATTCAGAATGCCGCTGGCTGCATAAATGGCGTCGTTGAGTTTGCCTTGGTTCATATAAGTACGGGCCAGGGCCACGCTCACCCAGGGCAGCGGGGTCGCCTGGCTCTTTTCCAGTGACTTGAGGATAGACAGGGCCTGCTCATTTTGATTCAGTAACCACAGTAGTTCCACCAGCAACATCAGGCAGTATTGCTTGTACTTTTGATTATGCTGAATAAATTCACGGCACAAATCGGCGGCAGCCTGATAATTTTTTTCTGAAATCTGCTTATAGATAGGCAGCAGCGTCTGACGCTTCTGATAGGCTTTACTCAGACGGCTGTTTATCTGTGCCTGAGAAAAAGGCTTGATAATAAAGTCATCGGGGCGTTTTTCCATACTGCCCAGCACCACAGGCCGCTCGCTGTCGGCACTGACCATGATAAACAGGGTGCTGGGACTGATCAGCTTTCGTTCTCTGAGTTCCTCCAACAACTGAAAGCCGTTTTTCTTATCACTGCCCAAATGCAGATCGGCGATCACAATATCGAATTTTTCTTTGCGACAGGAAGAGACCGCCGTTTCACCATTGTTGGCGATCACCACGTTGGTGGCACCCAGGTTGTTCATGACTCCCCGCAGCATAATCAGGAAGGGACGTTGATCGTCCACGATCAGAATACGCTTGTTGTGGTAAGACAATGCCGCCATGCAGAGAGCCTATCTCCTTTAAACCAATTCGTTAATACTTCCCGACCAACGCATCATCTTTCAAAGCGGCAATGAAAGCAAGTCACCGATTTTGTTAAAGGTTTTAAACGCTCATACGATAAACAGGTAGGTGTGTTGGAGAAACGTCATGATTCCGATTATTGACAGTGATATTGAGTTTAGCGGCCAGTTAGGGCAAACCCTGCAACAGGGGCATGGCAGCGAATTCAATTTGATGCTGTCTATGTTGATGGAAGATTGGTTACACCGGCCAAGGATAGAGCCGAGTAGCGACACTCCCGCATCTGACTCTGTACTGGCAGAGTTATCAGTAGCCCCTCAGGCTGCGCTGAAAGCCGAACCAATACACTGGTCCATGGAGGAGAAAACGGGTGAACTGGTCCGCCAGAGCCAGTTAAGCTCGGCCAGGCTATGGTCGGCCATGCACCCTTGCCCGATGTCGCTGCACAATGATCCTAAGCATATCGATGATGAGGTGATGGGCAATATGTCCTACCCGGCTCAACAGCGGCTGAAAGGTCAGGTCGATTCTTCCGAGGTATCTCAGGATGCCACAGGCTTGTATGAGATATTGCAGGATCTCAAGCCTCATTCCGGACTGTCTCAGGCGGCCTAACAGGGTTCGGGTCAGTATTACCGTGCGTGGCAGCGTTTGTATTTAAGGCCGCTACCGCAAAAACAACTCTGGTTGCGTGGCCATTTGACAGGTCCGGAATCCGGGGCAATAACACCATCCCTATAGCGCCACTCACCGTGCTCTACCACAAAGTTGGAGGTTTCCCGTAATTGGCAGAGCTGACCTTGCTCCCGGTAGTACGCGCAAAACTGCACTTGTTCAGGATGGTTTTGTGAGGCCGAAGTGGTGGCCTCAATGCGCAGAGCCAGCCATTGACTGCTCGCAGCCGCTTCTTCCAGTGCCTCGGCGCTCAGGCCCGCTCTTTGGTCTGCACTGTAGGTCTTTAAAATATAATCATAATTCTGGCTGGCATAGGCGCTGTATCGGGAGCGCATCAATGCCTCGGCCGAAGGTGGAGAACACTGCCCCAGAATCAAAGGCTCGCAACAATCAGCGAAGCTTAGCCCAGAGCCGCAATAACACTGCATAATCAATCCGCATGGGTAACAAAGCGCCTTACCATGGACCATAAACCAGGGTGTTGTCCAGATCCGGGCGGCGCAAATTCACCAGTGTAACCTGATATTGTGCCGCTAAGGATTCCAGGCGTTCATAGTCCAGCCACTGCTTAGGTAAATCGTCGGTCAGAATCAGTCGGCATTGGCCGGCAGTGATGATCTTTTCCAGCCACTGTTGAGCATCTTCGGCTTCGGGACGACGAAGGTGCAGGCAATCGGGCTGTGCCAACTTAAGAGTATCCGATAATACAAAGGTCCAGCGTCTGTCGGTTGTGCCTTGTTGGTAAAGCTGAACCAGCCTGCCACCGTCGGTCAGCGATGCTGTTGTTAGCGTGGGAAGCTGTGGGTAGTCAGAATTCAGTTTTACAATTGCCATTATCGTTACCTGTTTGTTTATACAGTATATGGAATACATTAGTACTGTATAAATAAACATGCAAGTGTTTTTTGTGGATTATTTGGGCTGCGAGGATAGCTGTAAAGTGAGGTGCAATCAGAAAGCACAGGCATCTACCCACCGCAGCCGTCGGCAGCAGTGTGAGTTAAAGCAGCACAGTGGGGTTAAATCAGCGTATGTCGTCCGGAAGGCGGCAAATACAGTGAACGATAGAGACTGGAGGCATACTCGTCGGTCATGCCGGAAATATAATCGGCAATAACCCGGTGAGGATTTTGCCCTTCTTTATGGGCTTTTATCCACCGTTGACGGGTGTTGGCAGGTAATAGTTTTTCCGGCTCATCGGTGAGCGCGTCGAACAGTGCCATGACCAGTTGCTGGCCGCGGTATTCTGCGACACGGACAGGCTGAGCACAGATCACCTGTTCAAACACAAAGTGTTTAAATGCCCCCAGAGCTTCGGCATAGGCGTGGGGCAGGGCGGCATTATGACGCAGCAGCGGGCTTTCGAATGCTTCATCGGTGAGGGTGATCTCGGTATGAGTGATAAAGGCGTTTACCAGTGCGCCAATGGCGTTTTTGCGATCATAGTGATTGGGGCTGAAAAGCTGCTCACTTAAATCGGGCAGAAACGCGTTCAGGCTTTTGTCACCAATGTGTTCGATGGGCCCGATCACCGCCTGTTCGAAATCTTGCTTAAGCACGATACCCATCACAATGGCGTCTTCTAAATCGTGGATGCTGTAGGCGATATCGTCGGCCAGCTCCATGATTGAGCAATCAAAGGACTTATAACGGGTTCGTCGGTGGACGTCATCAGGCTGGGTTTGGGTAAATCGGGCTCTGTCGGCATCGCTGAATGGGGTCAGTAACCAATCAAAGACATCGGCGTCATCCTCAAACAGGCCTTTGGGCGGCGAAGCTTCAGATAGCCGTTTGGGAACGGGGCCGGAATTCTCGAGTTGCGACAACAGGGCCGGGTATTTAACCAGCCCCAGCAGAGTGCGGCGGCACAAGTTCATTCCGGCGTCCGGGCTGTAGGGTTCGAGCTTGCTGACAATACGGAAGGTCTGGCCGTTACCCTCAAAGCCACCATAAGCGCGCATCTTGTGATGCAAAGCCGTCTCGCCGCCGTGACCGAAAGGTGGGTGGCCAATGTCATGGGCCAGGCACAGGGCTTCGATGAGATCGTCGCTGAGCGCTAATGTCTGGGTAAGTTCTGGGTATTTGCGCTTCAACAGTTCACCGATGCCATGACCGATTTGGGCTGCCTCCAACGAGTGAGTGAGTCGGGTACGGTGAAAGTCGCTCACCCCGACGCCCAGTACCTGGGTTTTGGCCTGCAGACGCCGAAAAGCGGCAGAGTGCAAGATTCTGGCTTTATCACGATGAAAGGGCGAGCGTAAATCACCGCTTCGAGCGGTTTGTTGGTGACGTCGTTCAAGCCAGGGAGAAGCGGTCATGGTCACTCCTGCGTGATTTCATCCAGACTCAGGGAGAAACTGGGTACATAAACTTGCATAAAATAGTCGACTTCTGGCGACTGGTAGTCCTTGAGGATTTGATCCAGACGTTTCTTAGCCAGCTCAAATTCATGATTACCCGCCGATAGTTCTTCCAGGGTTTTTAAGTAGGCGCAGAGCACATCGGCCGCTTTAACCAAGAAGCGTTCTTGATCGCTGTGATGACTGTTATCGATAAGCCCGGCATAATGATCGCGAAAATCATCCGGGGTCATTTCAATCAGTTTCTGCTCGGCGATGTGTTCGATTTTTTTATATTCTTTCTGAATCGCCGGGTTAAAGTATTTAACCGGGGTAGGCAGATCGCCGGTGAGCACTTCAGACACATCGTGAAACAGCGCCAGGGTAGCGATGCGGTATGGGTCCACATTGCCGCCGAAATGTTTGTTTTTGATCAGCGCCAGGCCATGGGCCACCATGGCCACTTGTAAGCTGTGTTCCTGCACATTTTCCTTGCTGACATTACGCATCAACGGCCAGCGGCTGATCAGCTTCATGCGCGAGAGGTGAGCGAAAAAGTGGCTCTGTGACTGACTCATGGCTAGCTCTGCCGGTAATGGCTGAAGAAGTGTTGAATTTTCTTCATGGCGCTCTGTAACTCTTCGGCATGGGGTAAGAACACCACACGAAAATAACAGCCCTGTTTGAGGTTAAAGGCATTGCCATGGACCAGCAGTACCTTTTCCTGTCGCAGCAGATCCAGCACCATTTGCTCATCGTCCTTGATGCCAAATGCTTTCGCGTCAACCTTGGCAAAACAATACATGGCGCCTTTGGGTTTCACCACTGATAATCCGGGGGTCTGATCCAGCATGCGCCAGGCGATATCCCGCTGCAAACGCAGGCGACCATCGGCTTTAACCAGATCATCAATGCTCTGATAGCCGCCCAGTGCCGTTTGAATGGCGTGCTGGCAGGGCACATTGGCGCTCAGGCGCATGGAGGCCAGCATATCCAGTCCGGCAATGTAATCCCGGCCACGGGCTTTGTCACCGCTGATCATCATCCAGCCGACCCGAAAACCGGCCACCCGATAGTTCTTCGACAGGCCCGACAAAGTTACCAGAAAGACATCATCGGCCAGTGAAGCGGTACTGATGTGTTTGGCCTCATCGTAGAGGATTTTATCGTAGATCTCATCGCTGAAGATGATGAGATCATGCTGGCGCGCCAGTTCAATGATCTCCAACAGCAGCTCTTTGGAGTATACCGCGCCGGTGGGGTTGTTCGGGTTAATTAGCACAATTGCGCGGGTATTGGTGGTGATCTTGGCTTTAATATCGTCGATATCCGGGAACCAACCCGACTGCTCGTCACACACATAATGCACCGGCGTGCCCGAGGACAGGCTGACTGCACCGGTCCACAGCGGATAATCAGGACTGGGGATCAGCACCTCATCGCCGCTATTCAATAAGGCTTGCATGGCCATCACAATGAGTTCACTGACGCCGTTACCGATATAAACATCGTCAATATCGATGTTCTGGATGCCTTTTTGCTGGTAATACTGCATTACCGCCACTCTGGCTGAATAGATGCCCTTGGCATCGCCATAGCCCTGCGCGGTAGGCAGATTGTGGATCACGTCTTTTAAAATGTCGTCCGGCGCATCAAAGCCAAACGGGGCAGGATTGCCGATATTGAGTTTGAGTACCTTGGCGCCCTCGTCCTCCAGACGGCGTGCCTCGGTAAGAACCGGCCCTCGGATGTCGTAGCACACATCCTGTAGCTTGTCGGACTTTTTAATGCTTTTCATGAAGTAACTGGCTGAATCATACATTTCTACAGGCCTATACACTAACCTATGCCTGTCTGTGGGGAAAGTCAGCGGGGCTCACAATGTGTTACAAATGATCACGATTTTTGGCAGTATTTTCAGGCACACTGGGTTTTGTCTGACTTAGACTGATTTACGAGAGCTTATGCCGTTACCTCTGATTTGGGCAGGCGTGGGGCTGGGTGCCTGCGTTGCCGGTTATCATCTGTCCAGACCCGCCAAAACGAAAGCCGGTCTGGCGCTGAAGCCGCGGGATATCCCCGACGGTGCCGTGGTGTACTGTGGTATTTATGGGATGTTTGAGCACTCGGGGATCTGGGTGGAAGGCTCTGTGATTGAACGTCACGGCTGTGGATTGATTAAGGCAGTGGCGCCCCGACGGTTTATCGACAAGCGTAGTGGTTCCACCATTCGTGTGGCCTGCGATAGCCAAGGCAACCCGTTAGCCTGCGAGCAGATCGCCGCTCAAGCGGTGCAGCGTATTTTTGAATACGATGACTATCATTTGCTGGCCCGTAATTGCCATCACTTTGTCAGCCAATGTCTGGGCCATCCAGACAAGGTCATTCTGTTTGGTGAGCTGACCACCGTGCTGCATGACTACTTTGACAGCGAGGTCCGCTGGCGCGAGATCGTGCTGGACTAACCAGGTATTGGCATTACCCGGTTCCGGCCCAGGCGCTTGGCCTCATACAGTTGTTTATCGGCCTGTTCTAATAAATCGCTGCGGCGCATCCCTTTTTGGTATTCGGCCACGCCAAACGAGGCGGTAATACCACTTAAGGTGCGGTTAGCCCGCCTATCTACTACGGTGATCTTTTCCAGCGACTTGCGGATGAGTTCGGCCTGACGAGTAGCCTGTTTCAGACTGCTGTGAGTCATTAAAACGGCAAACTCCTCGCCGCCAAAGCGATA
The DNA here is from genome assembly GCF_003143555.1 of Saliniradius amylolyticus. Lineage (NCBI taxonomy): Bacteria > Pseudomonadati > Pseudomonadota > Gammaproteobacteria > Alteromonadales > Alteromonadaceae > Saliniradius > Saliniradius amylolyticus. The sequence continues at coordinate 1,670,357 of NZ_CP029347.1, read as the reverse complement.
GGGTACGGCATTATCTCGGCACTTTTGTTTCAGCTGTTTAGCAATCGCCTTTAGCACCCGATCACCCATTTGGTGGCCGTAATTATCGTTAACCTCTTTGAAATGGTCGGCATCGATCATAATAAGGCACACGCCGTCTTCTACCTTCATATTATCGAGTTCTTCATCGAGATAGCGACGGTTATAGAGGTCGGTCAGAGCATCATAGAAGGCATCGTGCTGTGTTTCTTCTAGCTTACTGCGTAACTCGGCGATCTCTTTCTCCGCACTGATAAGCGCAGCGCTAAAGTCTAGGGTGGAACGGCGAATCTGTTGGGTTTCCGTGACCATGGTACGCACCAGTTGCATGACCTCATCCATGGACCAGCCCTCTTTCTCCACTTTATCCAGATCGTCCATACAGGAGTCCATGCACTGTTTGAACTCATGAGTATTGTTCTTGGTGTCTGTCAGGGATTGGGACAACTCGATCAACATGGCTTCCAGTGACTGACGCAGCTGCCAGCTACTGACCTCCTGCTCGTCGGCAAAGTGCTTACGGTATAGCTCTTTGGCGTGCACCTTTGACATAGGTCGGCCCGCCTCGGTCATGGCGTCCAACTCGCGGTTTAATTCCGGCTTTTGGTTGGCTGTGTAGGTATACCAGAGCGCGTAGTTCGTTGGTATGGCCGGGATTTTGTGTTTCAGCAACAGAGGAATGGTCTGTTTGAGTACCTGAAAGGATTTATCCAGCTCGTCGCTCACGATGGGTCGTCCAGTGTCTTACTTTACTGACAGCTTACCAGTTAACGGGAAAAGCGACTAGCACCCGGGTACAGATAGCCAAAGCCACTGGCAACCGGCAACCCAGCCAACGAAAATATCGTTGGCAGCGGCAAAGCGATCATCTTAGGCCCCATTTACCCAGTGAGGATGAGACCGTAATTCATTCTGTTCTGACGATGGTGGTTGCTTATGACGGGCTTTGATGGCCTTATTGGCCGCCCGGGCCTTACTTAGACAGGAGGTACGTTGGATGCCTTCAGGATAGTCGTAGCAATCTTTGATTTTTTTATTCTGTATCTGGTGAAGTATGGCTCGGTCAATGCCTTCACCGATAACTTGCAAGGCTGGATCGTCAGCACCAATACTGTGATCGAGTATACCGCCCAACACGGTACAGCCGCTGCAATATAAGACGGTGGATAAAACAAAAAGCAGTTTAAGTCGAGGTGTCATGGCAGCTCCTTTGCGATCAGGCTAAAACCTAGAGACAGGGATTTATACCCTGAGTTCCATATTGTTTCATGGGATAGATGACAGCATGGTTTCAAAGGCCAGCGTAGGGTTCAAGCAAAAGGCTGGATGCCTAAACCTGTTTGAGCTTAATGGCACTCTTGGGCACACAGCAACACGGCAGGATTTCGTCATCGTCGATAAAAGCGAGCGGGTCGGTGGTGTAATCCACTTCACCGTCGACAAGCTTAGTACGGCAGGCGCCGCAAAAGCCTTCCCGACAGTGAAAGTGGACTTCCAGGTCGTTGGACTCCATGGCTTCGAGTACCGTTTTGTCCTTAGGGCACTCGAAGGCCGGTTGTTCATTCACCTGAATCATAAACACGTCATCCTTACTGTGACTCATGGGCTTTAGAGATCGAAGTCTCCAAAGTCATCGCTGCTGACTTCGCTGTCGATCTGACCCACCAGATAGGAGCTGATTTCCGCTTCCTGAGGCGCTACCTGCACATTATCTGAGTTCAGGTAGTTGTTCATCCAGGGCAGGGGGTTGGATTTGATATCAAAGGGAGCCTCGAAGCCGATGGCCATCATGCGCTGATTGGCAATAAACTCGACGTACTGGCAGAGGATGTCCTTGTTCAGGCCGATCATGGAGCCGTACTGGAACAGATACTCGGCCCATTGCTTTTCCTGCTCGACGGCAGTCATGAAGATCTGCCGGGCTTCCTCTTTACACTCCTCGGCGACTTCGGCCATTTCCGGGTCGTCTTTGCCCTTGGCCCAAAGGTTGAGGATATGCTGGGTTGAGGTGAGGTGCAGGTTCTCATCCCGTGCGATCAGCTTAATCAGCTTGGAATTGCCTTCCATCAGTTTGCGTTCGGCAAAGGCGAAGGTACAGGCAAAGGAGACATAGAAGCGAATGGCTTCCAAGGCATTAACCGAGTTCATGCACAGGTAGAGCTTTTTCTTAAGCTCGCGCTGATTGATGACATGAGTCTCGCCGTCGACGGTGTGGGTGCCTTCACCTTGTGTTTGCCAAAGTTGGGTGGCGAAGATGAGATCGTCGTAGTAACGGGAGATATCGGTGGCACGACGTTTAATCTCATCATTTTGCACGATGTCTTCAAACACCGAGCTGGGATCGTCAAACAGATTGCGCAGAATATGGGTGTAGGAGCGCGAGTGGATGGTCTCGAAGAAGGACCAGGTCTCAATCCAGGTTTCCAGCTCTGGCAGCGACACGATGGGCAGCAGGGCGATATTAGGACTGCGACCCTGTACCGAGTCCAGCAGCGTCTGGTATTTCAGATTGGACACGAAGATGTGTTTTTCTTGCTCGGACAGCTTCTGGAAGTCCATACGATCGCGGCTGACGTCCACTTCTTCAGGACGCCAGAAGAAGCTTATCTGCTTTTCGATCAGCTTCTCGAAGATGCTGTGTTTTTGTTGATCATAACGGGCCACATTGACCGGGTTGCCGAAAAACATCGGCTCGGCAAGAGGATCAATGGAGTGCTGATTAAAGGTGGTATATTTCATAGGTTTTTTAATACTCGAAATGCAACACAATAAGGGGCGGCTTATCGCCGCCCCGAATATTAGATTTTGCAGGCACCGCCGGCGCAGTCGTCATCTTCTTCGACCACGACTTCGGCTTCTTTTTCCTTGGGTGCCTGGCTACCGGCAATCAGGTCATTCTGGTCGTCTTTCGCACCGTCACGAGTGTTGTGGTAGTAAGCGGTCTTCACCCCAAGCTTGTAGGCGGTCAGCATGTCTTTAAGCAACAGCTTCATGGGCACCTTGCCACCGTCGTATTTGCTGGGGTCATAATTAGTGTTAGCGGAGATGGTCTGGTCCACAAACTTCTGCATGATGCCCACCAGTTGCAGATAGCCATCGTTGGAGGGGATGTCCCACAACAGCTCATAGGCGTCTTTGAGATTTTCGTAATCTGGAACCACCTGTTTCAGCACACCATCCTTACTGCTCTTCACACTAATGTGGCCGCGAGGTGGCTCGATGCCATTGGTGGCGTTAGAAATCTGTGATGAGGTTTCCGACGGCATCAGAGCTGACAAGGTAGAGTTACGCAGACCGTGTTCAACAATGTCTTTGCGCAGACCTTCCCAGTCCAGATGCAGCGGCTCATTACAGACCGAATCCAAATCCTTTTTGTAAGTATCTACAGGTAGGATGCCTTGTGAGTAGGTGGTCTCATCAAATTTCGGGCATTTGCCTTTCTCTTTCGCCAGATTGTTTGAGGCTTTGAGAAGGTAATACTGCATCGCCTCAAACGTCTTGTGTACCAGGCCGTTGGCGCTGCCATCGGAGTATTTCACGCCGTGCTTAGCCAGGTAATAGGCAAAGTTAATTACGCCAATCCCCAGGGTGCGGCGACCCATGGTGGCATTATAGGCAGCAGGGACCGGGTAGTCCTGGTAATCCAGCAGACTATCCAGAGCGCGGACCGCCAGATCGGCCATTTCTTCAAAATCATCCAAGCTTTCGATCTTGCCCAGATTGAAGGCCGACAGAGTGCAAAGGGCAATCTCGCCGTTTTCGTCGTTCACGTGCTCCAGCGGTTTAGTGGGCAGGGCAATTTCCAGACACAGGTTGCTCTGGCGTACCGGAGCCACCTTGGCATCGAAAGGACTGTGTGTATTGCAGTGATCCACATTCTGCAGATAAATGCGGCCGGTACTGGCTCGCTCCTGCATAAACAGGCTGAATAGCTCAATGGCGCGAATGGTCTTCTTGCGAATGCTGGGATCATTTTCGTACTGAACATAGAGCTGTTCAAATTTGTCCTGATCCTGGAAGAAGGCATCATACAGCCCAGGTACGTCCGAGGGGCTGAATAAAGTGATGTCTTGATCCTTGATCAGACGCTGATACATCAGCTTATTAAACTGTACGCCGTAGTCCAGGTGCCGTACCCGGTTTTCCTCCACGCCGCGGTTGTTTTTCAGCACCATCAGCGACTCCACTTCCAGGTGCCATAGCGGATAGAACAGGGTAGCAGCGCCACCGCGCACACCGCCCTGAGAGCAACTTTTAACCGCGGTTTGGAAGTACTTGTAAAACGGGATACAGCCGGTATGGAAAGCCTCGCCGCCGCGAATGGGGCTACCCAGAGCGCGGATACGACCGGCGTTAACGCCAATGCCAGCACGTTGACTGACGTATTTAACAATGGCGCTGGCAGTCGCGTTAATGGAATCCAGGCTATCACCGGTTTCGATCAAGACACAGGAACTGAATTGCCGCGTTGGTGTGCGCACACCCGACATAATAGGCGTGGGCAGGGAAATCTTGAACTGGGATACCGCATCATAGAAACGCTTGATGTAGCTCAGTCGGGTATCCTTGGGATAGTTGGCGAACAGGCACGCGGCGACCAACATATACAGAAACTGTGCACTCTCGTAGATATCACCGGTGACCCGGTTTTGTACCAAATACTTGCCTTCCAGCTGTTTAACGGCGGCATAGCTGAAGTTCATATCACGCCAGTGATCGATGTATTCACCAAGCTGATCCAACTCATCTTTACTGTAGTCCTGCAACAGATGGGGATCATACTTACCCAGCTCCACCATTTTCACTACCTGCTCGTACAGCTTAGGCGGTTCAAACTGCCCATATGCTTTTTTACGCAGGTGGAAGATGGCTAGTCGTGCAGCCAGATACTGATAGTCAGGCGCATCCTTGGAAATTAAATCCGCGGCTGATTTGATCAGAGTTTCGTGAATGTCGGCAGTCTTGATACCGTCATAAAACTGAATATGGGCTTTTATCTCCACCTGAGAGACAGACACATTGTTCAGGCCTTTGGCTGCCCAGGTGATGACTTTATGAATTTTGTCCAGATCCAGTGGCTCGGTTTCGCCGCAGCGCTTGGTAACGAGAATGTTGTTGTTCATGCTAGTCGCCGTTTATTGTTATTAGCTTGCTCCGTCTGGGAAACGGAACAAAAAATCAAAGTGAGAACAGCTCGTTGCCGCAATCAACCGGAGCAAGATGAAACGATTGAAGTCCCTGGCAACTGGTGACACAAGATAGTGAGGTTTTAGGGAATGTGCAACCCAATATATGGTGTTTAAATGGTCAGTCAGACACAAGATGTATTTGAGTTAGTATCGACTCACGCAGCAATCTCGGTGTTATCGCCAGTGTGTAAAATGCAAGGCTTTTTTAGGGAGGAATTTCTCTATAAATTTTTTGATTCTAAAAATACGCTAGTTATTATAATACGATATATAGTGGTTGCTTCATTATTATGTCACAAGATGTGGGTATTTTTTCGTCAGGGAACCAACCACGCCAACAATGCCTCTGGGTGCGTAATCCGGTAATCCGCCGGCCACTGTTGGGGATTCTCATTAGGGTGGATATAACCGTACTCAGCCAAAATGGCGATCATGCCCGCCCCGAGAGCAGCATCAATATCCCGTCGGGCATCACCGATATACCAGCAATGGCGGGACACCACCTCCAACTTCTCGGCTGCATAGGTTAACGGTAATGGGTCTGGCTTACGCCTTGGCAGGCTATCACCGCAAAGAATGATGTCGGCGGCAGACAAAACCGGAAAATGCTTTAGCAGCTTTTCGGTGAGCGTCTGGGGTTTATTGGTAACAATTCCCCAGGGTATGCCTTGTTGAGTCAATGTACTGATCACGGCTTCTATACCGTCATATAAACGCGTATGACGGCAGATGGCGGTGGCATACAAATCCAAAAACTGTTGCCGCAGACTTGCTTGCCCCAGGTCGGGCAGGTGCTCTCCAAAGCCCAGTGTCAGCATCCCTTTAGCACCGTGGGAGGCGATCAACCGATAATCCTCAGCCTTGGCTGGTGGACGCTGATACGCTTTTAGCAACTGGTTTAGGGCCGTGCCCATATCATCGGCGGTATCCAATAAGGTGCCGTCTAAGTCAAACAATAGCGCCTGTGGCCTGGCTGGAAACGAGTCTGTCATTAATCAGGCCCGGCAGTGCAGCAGGTAGTTCACATCCACATTGCTGTCCGACAGGTAGTACTGGCCGGTTAACGGATTCATATGCAAGCCCTCCATTTTTTGTGCCTGCAACGGAGTACTGTCCAGCCAGTGTAATAGTTCAGAAGGCTTGATAAATTTGCCGTGTTCATGCGTTCCCTTAGGCACTAATCCCAGCACATACTCGGCACCGACAATGGCCATCAGATAGGATTTAATATTGCGGTTAAGGGTTGAGAAAAACACATGGCCCCCTGGCTTGACCAGCTTGGTGCAAGCCCTGACCACAGATTCAGGGTCGGGCACATGTTCTAACATTTCCAGACAGGTTATCACTTCAAACTGCCCGGCGTTGTCTTCGGCATAAGCTTCCGCGGTGGTAGCGTGATAGTTGATATCCAGCTGCGATTCCAGTGCATGTAGGCGCGCAACACTTAATGACTCCTCAGCCATATCGATACCCGTTACCTTAGCGCCAAGTCTGGTCATGGCCTCACACAAAAGGCCGCCACCACAACCAACATCCAGCACTGTTTTATCGAACAGACCGCCACTTTGACTGGCGATAAAATCTACTCTCAGCGGATTGATTTGGTGCAAGGGTTTGAACTCACCCTCTGGATCCCACCAACGGCTGGCGATGGCAGAAAATTTATCTATTTCGTTTCGATCAACGTTCTGGTTGGCCTCTGTGGTCATGGTCTGCTCACTACTGAAAAATCTGACCGGCAGTATAAATAGTTGAGCAAAAACGGACTAGGCCTAAATGGACTTATCTACTCAGTCAGTGGCTATTTATTTGCAAAGGATGGTGGTAGAATCGGGCGATTGTATAAGGGCGCAGAATCTACTCTGCGCTGCCGGTTCGGTTGCGGCGAAAGGCATCCCGATATTCGCCCGCTGATTCTAATAAGAACAAAGGGACAACGCAGTATATGACTGAGCGCGCCAAAGAAATACTCCCCATTAATATTGAGGAAGAGCTGAAGAACTCTTACCTGGATTACGCCATGAGTGTAATCGTCGGGCGAGCGCTGCCCGACGTTCGTGATGGTCTTAAACCAGTGCACCGCCGTGTGCTGTTCGCCATGCACGAACTCAAAAATGATTTTAACAAGCCATACAAAAAATCGGCCCGTGTGGTCGGGGATGTTATCGGTAAGTACCATCCCCATGGTGACTCGGCGGTTTATGACACCATTGTGCGTATGGCTCAGTCGTTCTCCCTGCGTTATATGCTGGTGGACGGGCAGGGGAACTTTGGCTCAGTGGATGGCGATTCGGCCGCGGCCATGCGTTATACCGAAGTTCGCATGGCCAAGATTGCCGGTGAACTGCTGGCGGATCTGGAAAAAGAAACCGTCGACTATGTGCCTAACTACGACAACACCGAGCAGATCCCCGATGTGCTGCCTACTAAGGTGCCAAACCTTTTGGTCAATGGCTCTTCTGGTATTGCCGTGGGTATGGCCACTAATATCCCGCCACATAACCTGACCGAGGTGGTGAACGGCTGTATCGAATTGATTAAGAATCCGGATATCAGCATCGAAGAACTGATCCAGTTCATCCCGGGTCCGGATTTCCCCACTGCGGCTACTATCAGCGGCCGGAAAGGCATCGAAGAGGCCTATCGAACGGGGCGAGGCAAGATTTACCTGCGCGCCAAGGCTGATATCGAATGCGACGACAATGGTAAAGAAACCATTATTGTCACCGAGATCCCTTATCAGGTGAATAAGGCACGTCTGATCGAGAAGATCGCCGAGCTGGTTAAAGAAAAACGTGTTGAGGGCGTCTCCGCGTTGCGTGACGAATCCGACAAAGACGGTATGCGTATCGTTATTGAGGTGAAACGCAACGAGTCGGCCGAAGTTCTGCTGAACCATCTGTATGCCAATACTCAGTTACAGACAGTATTTGGCATCAATATGGTCGCGCTGGAAAACAACCAGCCTAAGGTGTTCACCCTCAAAGAGATGCTGGAAGCCTTTATTCTGCATCGCCGTGAAGTCGTGACTCGTCGTACCGTGTTCGACCTGCGTAAAGCGCGCGATCGGGCCCATATCCTCGAAGGCCTGGCGATTGCACTGGCTAATATCGATCCTATTATCGAATTGATTAAGGCTTCACCCAGCCCGGCGGATGCCAAAGAAGGCTTAGTGTCTCGTGGCTGGCAATTAGGCCATGTGACCGACATGCTGGAGCGTGCCGGTGTGGATGCGGCCCGTCCCGATTGGCTGGCGCCGGAATACGGCATTCGCGACGGCGAGTATTACCTGACCGAGCAACAGGCTCAGGCGATTCTGGAACTGCGCCTGCACAAACTGACCGGTTTAGAACATGAGAAGATTCTGGGCGAGTATAAAGAGCTGTTGGATCTGATCGCGGAGCTGATCCATATCTTGGAAAGTCCCGAGCGCTTGATGGAAGTCATTCGCGAAGAGTTGGAGAAAATCCGCGCCGAATACGGTGATGAGCGCCGCACCGAAATCACCGCTGCCAGCCATGAGATCGACATGGAAGATCTGATCGACTCTGAAGACGTGGTGGTGACCCTGTCCCATGAAGGGTATGTTAAGTATCAGAAGCTGGGCGAATATGAAGCCCAGCGCCGGGGTGGTAAGGGCAAAGCAGCCACGAAGATGAAGGACGAGGACTTTATTAATCGCCTTCTGATCGCCAATACCCATGACTATATTCTGTGCTTCTCCAGTCGCGGCCGTCTGTATTGGATCAAGACGTATCAATTGCCTCTGGCCAGCCGTAATGCGCGTGGCAAACCGATCGTCAACATACTGCCGTTGGAAGACAACGAACGCATTACGGCCATGCTGCCTATCCGCGAGTTTGTGGAAGACAAATTCGTCTTTATGGCGACGGCCCACGGCACGGTGAAAAAGACCGATCTGACACAGTACTCTCGTCCTCGGGCCAGTGGCATTATCGCCGTGAACCTCAATGACGGCGATGAATTGATTGGCGTTGCATTGACCGGCGGCGACAGTGAGATCATGCTGTTCTCCGATGCCGGCAAGGTGGTGCGCTTCCCTGAGGATCAAGTGCGCTCTATGGGCCGAACGGCCACTGGGGTTCGGGGCATTAAGCTGGAAGACGATCAGAAAGTGGTATCGCTGATCGTGCCGGAAGGCGAGGGTGAGGTGCTCACCGCCACCGAAAATGGTTTTGGTAAGCGTACTTCTCTGGCTGAGTATCCCACTAAGAGCCGTGGCACCAAGGGCGTCGTGTCCATCAAGGTAACCGAACGTAACGGTGACGTGGTGGGGGCCGTCCAGGTGAACGAGTTTGACGAAATCATGCTGATTTCCAATCAGGGCACCCTAGTACGTACCCGGGTGAACGAAGTCTCCAGTGTGGGTCGTAATACTCAGGGTGTGCGTCTGATTCGTACTGCCGACGGTGAGTTTGTGGTAGGACTGCAACGCATCGAGGAAGTGGACGAAGAACAATTAGAAGACGGGCAAGAGTCCGCTGCAGAAACCGGCGATAATGGCGCCGAAGGTATCACCACGACAGAAGAGTGAGCCGGCGCAGCCTCAGGCTGCGCTTCTGTAATTGATAACGAGCGGCGCTTTGGTGGCCGCTCGTTTTGGTTTAGGAAGTCAATCTCAATGACCAAGGTATATAACTTTTGTGCAGGTCCGGCCATGTTGCCAGAGCCTGTGATGCAGCAAGCTCAAAGTGAGTTCTTAGACTGGCGCGGCCATGGCTGTTCGGTCATGGAACTCAGCCACCGCAGCAAAGATTTTGTGGCGTTGGCGGAAAAGGCCGAAGCCGACTTGCGCGAACTATTGCAGGTGCCAGATAACTATAAGGTACTGTTTACCCATGGGGGCGGTCGGGGCCAGTTTGCTGCCGTACCGCAGAACCTGTCACACGCCAATGATAAAGCTGATTATCTGGTTACCGGCTCCTGGTCTAAGGCGGCGGTAAAAGAAGGGGAACGCTTCTTACACCCGTCGGTGGTCGCCGAGCAAAGCGAACACGAGGGGCTTAAGGGTATCCCGGACAGCGCCCGCTGGCAGTTAGATCCGGCAGCAGCCTTTTTCCATTATTGTGACAATGAAACGGTCGACGGTATCGAACTGGACTTTGTGCCGGATACCGGCAGTGTGCCTTTAGTCGCCGATATGTCATCCAATATCTTGTCCCGGCCTGTGGATGTGAGCCGTTTTGGCGTGATTTACGCCGGTGCGCAGAAAAACATCGGCCCTTCGGGATTATCGGTGGTGATTGTGCGCGAGGACTTATTGGATAAAGCCCGTCAGGATGTTCCTTCCATTTTGCATTATCAGACGCTTGCCGAACACGGTTCCATGTTCAATACGCCGCCCACCTATGCCTGGTATCTGGCCGGACTGGTATTCGAATGGCTGAAAGAGCAGGGGGGCGTGGAGACTATGGAAAAGTTGAGCCAGAAGAAGTCAGCGCTGCTGTATCAGGCCATCGATGGTTCAGACTTTTATGTTAATCGTATTGTGCCTCGCTATCGCTCGCGGATGAATATTCCGTTTCAGCTTGCAAAGCCGGAGTTGGATAACGCGTTTCTGTCTCAGGCTGAGGCGGCTGGACTGAAAGCCCTGAAAGGTCATCGAAGCGTCGGCGGAATGCGCGCTTCTATCTATAACGCCATGCCTTTGGAAGGTGTTCAGGCTTTAGTGGACTTTATGCAAGATTTTGAAAAGAGGATGGGCTGATGGAACAACTGACACTCAAGCCCATTGCGCGCATTGATGGCACGGTAAATGTTCCCGGGTCCAAGAGCCTGTCGAATCGAGCCTTGCTGCTGGCGGCTCTGGCGTCGGGGGAGACGACGCTGACCAACCTGCTCGACAGTGACGACATTCGTCATATGCTGGCAGCCTTAAAACAGCTCGGTGTGGATTATCAGCTGAGTGAGGATAAGACCCGTTGCACCGTTACGGGGTTAGGCGGTGCGTTTAAGGTATCCACGCCGCAGAGCCTGTTTTTGGGTAACGCGGGGACCGCCATGCGCCCCCTGTGTGCAGCATTGGCAGCCTCTGTTGGAGAGTTTGAGCTGACTGGCGAGCCACGTATGGAAGAGCGCCCCATCGGCGCTCTGGTCGATGCCTTACATCAGGCTGGTGCGCAGATTGACTATCTGAAAAACGATGCCTATCCGCCGCTGAAGATTGCCGGACAGGGCCTTAAAGGCGGCCATATTCAGGTAGATGGCAGTGTTTCAAGCCAGTTTTTGACCGCGGTTTTAATGGCTGCGCCGCTGTTTGAAGATACCACCGAGATCGAGATTGTTGGTGAGCTGGTGTCCAAACCTTATATCGACATTACCCTGGATACCATGGCCAAATTCGGCGTTCAGGTAAACAATCACGACTATCAGCGCTTTGAGATCTCAGGCGGACAGACTTATCGTTCACCAGGGCAGTTTCTGGTAGAAGGCGATGCCTCGTCGGCGTCTTATTTCCTGGCCGCCGGTGCGATTAAAGGCGGTACCGTTAAGGTGACCGGTATTGGCAGTGACAGTATTCAGGGCGATAAAGACTTTGCGTTGGTACTGGAAAAAATGGGCGCTGAGATCCAGTGGGGGCCGGATTATATTCAGGTGACCGGTGCGCCGCTCAAAGCCGTAGATATGGATATGAATCATATTCCCGATGCGGCCATGACCATTGGGACAGCGGCTCTTTTTGCAGAAGGTAAAACCGCCATTCGTAATATTTATAACTGGCGAGTCAAGGAGACCGACCGGTTGGCCGCCATGGCGGCAGAACTTCGAAAAGTGGGCGCTGAGGTGATTGAAGGCGAGGACTTTATCGAGATAACGCCGCCCGAGGCGATTAAGCACGCCGCTATTGATACCTATAACGATCATCGCATCGCCATGTGCTTTTCTCTGGTGGCCTTGTCCGACACAGCGGTGACCATTAACGATCCGGGCTGCACCGCTAAGACCTTTCCCGACTACTTTGAACGGCTAAAAACGATCTGTCACGAACGTTGAGCTGGATCAGGCAAATGGTAACAAGGTGTTGCTTGCATTGCTTTAGGTGAGTGAAGGCGTATAATTGCGCGCGATTTTAAGCCACTCATTAGCTTTATGGGAGAAAGCATGCAAGCAGCACCTGTCATCACCGTTGATGGCCCCAGCGGCGCAGGCAAAGGAACGCTCAGCACCAGTTTGGCCAAGCATTTAGGCTGGCATTTTCTCGATAGCGGTGCCATCTATCGGGTGCTCGCTGTCGCCTCTATTCACCATCAGATCGACCCTACCGATGAACAGGCATTGTCGCCTCTGGCAGCAGGGCTCGACGTGCATTTCGAAGCCTCTGAAGAGGGGACTCGTATCGTACTGGAAGGAGAGGATGTGACCGACTCTATCCGTACTGAAGAGGTCGGGGCTGTGGCTTCTCAGGTGGCGTCTCTGCCTCAGGTTCGTGAGGCTCTGTTACGTCGTCAACGTGGTTTTCGCGATGAGCCGGGACTGGTCGCCGATGGCCGCGATATGGGCACCGTCGTGTTCCCCTCGGCGGAGGTCAAGGTGTTTTTGACCGCCAGCGCGGAAGAACGGGCCGAGCGGCGCTATAATCAGTTGAAAGAGGCGGGGCACGATGTTAGCATTGACCGCCTTTTGGCCGACATAAAAGCCCGCGATGAACGGGATATGAACCGTTCAGTAGCCCCTTTGGTGCCGGCTGAAGATGCCTTAGTGCTGGATTCTACCGAACTCAGCATTGAGCAAGTCTTTGATGCGGTTTTGGCTCATGCCGAGAATCGCTTGTCAAAAGACTGAAACTGGCAGGAAACGCCTGAAAAAAGGAAAGATCAGGCCAATTTGAACAACCCCACATTAGCGGGAATGCTGAGTGGATGTCCATTTAAGTTTATTTCTTATCATTATGACTGAAAATTTTGCAGAACTTTTTGAAGAAAGTTTAAAACAGCTTGAGACTCGTCCCGGTTCCATCGTAAAAGGAACTGTGGTTGCAATCGATAAAGACATCGTCCTGGTTGACGCGGGTCTTAAGTCTGAGAGTGCCGTACCGGCCGACCAATTCAAAGGCGCCGATGGAGAATTGGAGATCGCCGTGGGCGATCAAGTCGATGTGGCACTGGACGCGGTAGAAGACGGTTTCGGTGAAACCATTCTGTCCCGCGAAAAAGCCAAGCGTCATGAAGCTTGGTTGGAGCTGGAAAAAGCTTACGAAGACAAAGAAACCATTAAAGGTGTGATCAACGGTAAGGTGAAAGGTGGTTTCACCGTTGAAGTGAACTCCGTTCGCGCCTTCCTGCCAGGCTCTTTGGTTGACGTGCGTCCTGTGCGTGACACCACTCACCTGGAAGGTAAAGAGCTTGACTTTAAAGTGATCAAGCTGGATGCCAAGCGCAACAACGTTGTTGTTTCTCGTCGTGCGGTTATCGAAGCAGAGAACAGTGCTGAGCGTGAACAACTGCTGGCCACTCTGGAAGAAGGTCATGAAGTTAAGGGTATCGTTAAGAACCTGACCGACTACGGTGCGTTCGTTGACCTGGGCGGCGTAGATGGCCTGCTGCACATCACTGACATGGCTTGGAAACGCGTTAAGCACCCAAGCGAGATCGTCAATGTGGGCGACGAGATTCAGGTTAAAGTATTGAAGTTTGACCGTGAGAAACAGCGCGTTTCTCTGGGTATGAAGCAAATGGGTAACGATCCTTGGACTGATATCTCCGAGCGTTATCCAGAAGGCACTAAACTGACCGGTCAGGTCACAAACCTGACAGACTATGGCTGCTTCGTTGAGATCGAAGACGGCGTAGAAGGTCTGGTTCACGTGTCTGAAATGGATTGGACCAACAAGAACATCCACCCCTCTAAAGTGGTTAACCTGGGTGATTCTGTTGAAGTTATGGTTCTGGAAATCGACGAAGAACGTCGTCGTATTTCTCTGGGTCTGAAACAGTGCAAGCCAAACCCTTGGGAAGAGTTTGCTAAGTCTCACAGCAAAGGCGACAAGGTTACTGGTAAGATCAAGTCCATCACCGATTTCGGTATCTTTATCGGCCTGGAAGGCGGTATCGATGGTCTGGTACACCTGTCTGACATCTCCTGGAATAAGCCAGGCGAAGAAGCTGTTCGCGACTACAAGAAAGGTGACGAGATCTCGGCCATCGTTCTGCAAGTCGACCCTGAGCGTGAGCGTATTTCTCTGGGTGTTAAACAGATCGAAGAAGATCCGTTCAATAACTATCTGGCAGAAAACAAGAAAGGTACTATCGTTACAGGTACAGTGAGCGCTGTTGATGCCAAGGGTGTGACGGTGAAACTGGCTGAAGAAGTGGAAGGCTACATTCGTGTTGCTGACCTGGCCACTCATCGCATCGAAGACGCCAGCACTGAAGTGAGTGAAGGCGAAAGTATCGAAGCGAAGGTTGTGGGTGTGGATCGTAAGAACCGCAACATCAGCCTGTCTGTCAGAGCCAAAGACCAGGCCGAAGAGAAAGAAGCCATTGAGAAAGTGAACCAGCAAGACGATTCTGGTTTCTCTAACGCGATGGCCGAAGCCTTTAAAGCAGCGAAAGGCGAAGAGTAATGATGTAGGAGGCCACGGCCTCCTCGTCGATGCCACGGCTTAGAGAGGTTGCTATGACCAAATCCGAATTGATCGATAGACTGGCTTATAAAGCCAGTCATATGGCGGCAAAGGATGTCGAATCGTCCATTAAGGAATTACTGGAAATGATGGCTCAGACTCTGCAAAAGGGTGACCGCATTGAGATTCGTGGGTTTGGCAGCTTTTCATTGCATTATCGCGCACCGCGCGTAGGCCGGAATCCGAAAACGGGGGAAAAGGTGGAGTTAGACGGCAAGTACGTCCCCCACTTTAAACCCGGCAAAGAACTTCGGGAGCGTGTCGACAGCATTGCTGAATAACTCGCAAAGATAGTAAAAACGGCATTCCTCAGGAGTGCCGTTTTTTTATCGTTTCTGATAACCTATAGTCTAGCCAACGGACCGGAGTGACCCTTGAAAGCGATACTGACCCTGCTTATTGCCGTAATGGTATTTATTATCGCCCTGGCGTTGGGGGCACAGAATGATCAACTGGTCAGTGTCAATTACCTCATTGCCCAGTCAGAATTACGCCTTTCCAGTCTGATGGCGGTATGCTTTTTCTTCGGTGTAATAGTCATGGCCGTTTTCAGTACCCTCCTGGCCATGCGATCCAAATGGAAAGCCTTACGCCAGAGTCATAAGACCAGCCACGCCGACAAGGATTCGTAGACCGGTCTCATGCTTGAGCTTCTGTTTTTACTTTTACCCGTTGCCGCAGGCTACGGCTATGTGATGGGTCGTAACAGTGTGCGACAGGCTCAGCGCAAGCAATCCAAACTGCTATCCAGACATTACTATAAAGGACTGAATTTCCTGCTGTCTGATCAGCCGGATAAAGCTGTCGATACCCTTATTAAGATGATCGATGTCAACAGCGATACGGCCGAAACCCATATCGCCATGGGTAATTTTTTTCGCCATCGTGGTGAGTTAGACCGAGCTATCCGGCTGCACCAGAACCTGGTCGAAAAAGTGCAACTGAACCAGTCGCAAAGAGAAACAGCGCTCAAAGAGCTGGGACGGGACTACTTACTGGCCGGTTTTTTGGAACAGGCTGAAAACGTGGCGTTGCAGTTGCTCGACAGTGACAAGTACTATCTGGACGCACAAAAGCAACTGTTTAGTATCTACCAGACCACCAAAGAGTGGGAGAGGGCGATAGAGCTGGCCGAAAAGATGGCACAGCACCATGGTGATTCGGCGGAGCTATGCCAAAGGCTGGCGCATTTTTATTGTGAACAGGCAACAATCGATTGGCGCAAAGGAGATGTCAGTAAAGCGGAGAAAGCACTGCAAAAAGCGGTACTAGCCGATGAACGTGCCATTCGTCCTTGGTTGATCATGGGCAAGATAGCTCTCGAGCAGAATAACCCCGTCACCGCGATGAGCTACCTGGAAGAAGTCCCTCGTCGCGATGTGGACTGGCTGTCTGAAGCGATTCCGTTGATGACCCGTTGTGCTGGACAGGATGCTCAGGCGAAGGAATCGCTCAGGCATATACTGGACAGCTATCATGAGCAGTGTGCCACGGCCTATCTGGCCAGGGTGGAGTTAATGGCTGAGGAGGGACAGGAGTCTGAGGCGGTGGAATTTTTACTGCGCCAGTTGCGCCAGCATCCCACCATGAAAGGTTTTTATAATTTGATGGCGATACTGAGCCGTCGTGATGGCAACGGTGAGGTAGACCAAACACTTAGCTTGTTGCAGGAGCTGGTCCGGGAACAGTTACAACAGCGCCCTACCTACCGATGCACTTCCTGCGGCTTCTCTGGGCGGCAGGTATATTGGCTGTGTCCGTCTTGTAAACACTGGGGTGTGGTCAAACCCATTAAAGGCTTAGATGGAGAATAAACTTGAAAGAACCCAAGGTATTAATCGCACTGGATTTTGATGATAAGGACAAGGCTCTCGCTTTTGTCGACCAGTTATCTCCGGATGAATGCCGCCTGAAAGTCGGCAAGGAGATGTTTACCTATTTTGGTCCGGATTTTGTTAAGGCTCTGGTGGACCGAAACTTCGATGTGTTTTTGGATCTGAAATTTCACGATATTCCCAATACGGTGGCCAAAGCGGTGACGGCCGCCGCCAAACTGGGGGTCTGGATGGTTAATGTCCACGCCAGTGGTGGCAGCCGCATGATGCAGGCAGCGGTCGAAGCGTTAAACGTTTTTGGCGGGCAGCGGCCTTACCTTATTGGGGTCACGGTGCTGACCAGTATGTCGGAACAGGATTTGGCCGAAACGGGCGTCAGTGCGTCACCCAAGGAACAGGTACGACATTTGGCTAAGCTGGCTCAGGACGCGGGATTGGACGGTGTTGTTTGTTCGGCGCAGGAAGCGGCGATCCTGAAAGAGGATTTGGGCACTCAGTTTAAGCTGGTCACTCCCGGGATTCGTCCTGTCGGCAGTGCACAAGGTGATCAGCGCCGGGTGATGACGCCGCCTGAGGCCATGGAAGCCGGTGTGGACTATATGGTGATTGGTCGCCCGATTACCCAGGCAGCCGATCCTGTACAGGCGTTAAAGGCCATTAATCAGTCTATCGCCTAGGTCGGCAAAGAAGATTTACCCATTAAAAAAGGGCTGCCTACGGGCAGCCCTTTTTGGTCACAGCTCAGAAGCGTTTAACTGTCCTGGCTAGCCGGGTTGGTTGCCGGGGCTGATGCCTGACTGCGTCCCTTACTGCCCAAGGCCACCAGACCTGAGATTTCAAACTCGGGGCGGGCGTCATTGGCGATGCCGGTAATTTGTATCGAAGGCAACTCGCCCTCCACTGACTCAGGGCGAGTCATGGGGCGAGAGACAAAACGCGCCGGCACTCGTTCTTTGCGTTCAGTACCGGAAGCTTTTCCATTGCTTTCAGCTTTGGCTTTTGATGCGTCAGATGCCTTGTCGACCGTCACCTCAGAAGGCTGCTCCTCTGACTCGCTAAACAGCGGTGCCTGCTGCTCGTCGGGAGCCTGAGTGTCGTCGGTCTTCTGGGGCTCAGCCTGGGCGGCTGCACTCGTCTCTGTCTCTGCCTGAGCTACAGGTTCTTCTTCTGACTTATTGGCAGGTGCCTCGGGTGTCGCTTCCGGCTTAGTAGGCTCCAGCGCAAATTCGCCCTGTTCAGGCTGGGTATCAGTCTCAGCAGTTTGAGTACTTGAGCTCGCCTTTGCATCTGGTTTGGCCGGGGAGGGAGCTTGCTTAGACTCTACTTCAGAAGCAGGGACTTGCGGTTTGCTCTCCACTTGAGACGCCTGCTCACTGGCGGAAGGCTCTGCCTTCTCAGACTGAGCTTCGGCTGACGTTTCGGTGTCCTGAGGTTGCTGCTCTTTACGGCGACGCTGTCCCGATGCCCGTGCATGACGAGGACTACGGCGGCTTCTGTTACGGCCGCTGTCTTTGCTCTCGTTGCTTTCTGCCTGAGTGTCGTTGCCTTGCTGAGCCTGAGTCTCAACCTGTTCAGTTTGGGTTTGAGTGGCCTGAGGCTCGGTCACTGCCGCGTTTTCTTTCTTGGCTGGCGCAGGCGTGTTGACTTCTGTGTCAGTGCTCTTGGCCTCTACCGCTTGGCTGGCGGTCTCTGCGTCAGTTTGAATGCGCACCGAACGGCGACGATCCCGACGCTGACGGCGTTCCACATTCTGTTGCGCCTTACTCTTTTGCTCGGCGTTCTTCGGGCCTTGTTCTGGTTTGTTATCGGTTTTTGGCGCCTGGTCTTTTTTGTTAGACCGGTTTTGAGGCTTCTTCGGCTCCGCCTTGTCTTTGGCGGGACCGGCTTTTTTCTCTGACGCAGGTTTCCGGCGGTTGTCCTTATTGCCACCCTTATTATCTTGCTGGCGACCACGGCCACCACGGTTGCCTTGTTGTTGACGGCCGCCGCGGCGGCGCTGCTGACCGCGTCCATTTCCGGAGTCTGTAGAGGACGACTGCGTGGACTCTTCCGATTCCAGCAGAGACTTCAGCCATTTGACAATTCGGTCAAACAGGGAAGGCTGCGCCACCTGAGGAGCGGCTTTTTTGGGCGCTGTCATACCCTGCAACGCAGGCTCTTCACGCTTTTTGGCCATTTCAGATGGGGTGCTGGCACTCGGCTCAGGCGCTTCCTTATCCAACTCCAGGTTGTAGCTGGCCTCGGTGATCACTTCATCGGAGCGCAGGCGGGACACGCGGTAGTTGGGGGTTTCCAGATTCGGGTTAGGGATGATCAGCAAACTGACATTGTGACGATTTTCGATGCCTCGTACCGAGTCGCGCTTTTCATTCAACAAGTAGGTAGCCACGGATACGGGCACCTGAGCTTCGATTTGGCCGGTGTTTTCCTTAATGGCCTCCTCTTCCAGTAAGCGCAATACGGATAACGCCAAAGATTCGGTTCCACGAACCGTGCCATGGCCCTTACAGCGGGGGCAGACATTGGAGGCTGACTCACCCAGTGACGGACGCAGGCGCTGACGGGACATTTCCAACAGACCAAAACGGGAAATACGACCCAGCTGAACTCGTGCTCTGTCCTGACGGACGGCGTCATTCAGACGCTTTTCCACTTCTCGTTGGTGGCGCACCGGGCTCATATCGATAAAGTCGATAACAAACAATCCGCCCAGGTCGCGCAGACGTAGCTGGCGGGCGATTTCGTCCGCGGCTTCCAAGTTGGTATTCAGTGCCGTTTCTTCAATGTCGCCGCCTTTGGTGGCGCGCGAGGAGTTAATATCGATGGAGGTCAGGGCTTCGGTCTGATCGATAACGATGGAACCGCCAGAGGGTAAGCGCACTTCCCGTTGGAAGGCTGACTCGATCTGACTCTCTACCTGATAGTGATTGAACATGGGCACATCGCTGATGTAGCGCTTAACCCGTTGCGCAAAATCGGGGCGGACCAGTTCGATATGCTGCTGTGCCAGGTTGTAGACCTTCTCGTTGTCGATCAGAATCTCGCCGATATCGCGGCGCAAATAATCACGAATGGCGCGCACGATGACGTTGCTTTCCTGATGGATCAGGAACGGCGCCGAGCGGGACTTAGATACTTCCTCAATGGCCTGCCAGTGGGTCAGCAATACACTCAGATCCCACTCGAGCTCTTCGTAGGATTTACCCACACCGGCCGTACGAACGATCAGTCCCATGCCGTCGGGCAGTTTCAGCTTGTTTAAGGCACTTTTAAGTTCGGTACGCTCATCCCCCTCAATGCGTCGGGAGATTCCGCCGGCGCGAGGGTTGTTGGGCATTAATACCAGATAGCTGCCCGCGAGGCTGATAAAGGTGGTCAGGGCCGCGCCTTTCTGGCCGCGCTCTTCCTTATCAACCTGTACAATGACTTCCTGACCTTCTTTAATCACTTCTTTAATGTTGGGGCGACCATCGAAGGTGTAGTTTTTGGGGAAGTAAGTGCGGGCGATTTCTTTTAAGGGGAGGAAGCCGTGGCGGTCGGCGCCATAATCGACAAAGGCGGCTTCGAGACTGGGCTCGACTCGGGTGATTTTGCCCTTGTAGATATTGGCTTTTTTCTGCTCATGACCGGGACTTTCAATGTCTAAATCGTAAAGCTTCTGCCCATCTACCAGGGCAACACGCAACTCTTCTTGTTGAGTTGCATTGATTAGCATTCTTTTCATATTTTGTGACTCGATACTTTTTAAGTTCGGCCACTGTCGAAGATGGAGCGACGTTCAGGCATAAGGGCGCAGTCTCCCGACTGTACTGCGGCTGAGACCAGTGCTTTAAATATACTGCGTTGTCATACGTCACCTGATACTAAGCATCAGATGACCAAAAAACTGGGTTCGTTCTGTCTTCGCAAGTGACCGTTAATATTCTAATTAAACAATCCTGCTGCGGGGCCTTGAGATGCCACTCTTCCTAAACTGTTACACTCTTCAGGACAGGCATTTTTCTCGGTTGACCGTGTTGGGTAAGCGCCCAAAGCCCGGCGAATACAATGATTCAATGTTGCTTTTTTTATCGCTGCGCCCTCGCATTTTGAAGGCGTGGCTATAAGCCTAGTGATTATCGCATTAATTCTCAACCTAGCGCAATAGAATAAATGAGTGTCGGGGAGAGACTAAAATAGGATAAAATAGACCGTGTTATGACAGATTCTAGTTTCTCAAAAGTTCAGTTTATCAAGGTCACTGAGGCCGCCGATGGGCAAAGAATTGATAATTTTTTGCGTACTTTGGTAAAAGGTGTGCCGAAAAGCCTGATTTATCGCATTTTGCGCAAAGGTGAAGTGCGGGTGAATAAAAAGCGCGTCAAGCCAGACTACAAGTTATGCCAGGATGATGAAGTGCGCGTGCCACCGGTAAAAGTGCCAGAACGCCCAGAATTGCCCTCAGCCAACTTAGAGGTGGTCTCTAACCTCAAGCACCAAATTCTCTATGAAGATGAGACCCTGCTAGTCGTTAACAAACCTTCCGGTATGGCGGTGCACGCTGGCAGTGGAGTCAGTTTCGGCGTGATAGAAGCCTTACGTTCATTGCGGCCCAGTCAGACATTTTTAGAGTTGGTTCACCGGCTGGACCGGGACACATCAGGCTGCTTACTGGTGGCCAAAGACAGGCCTACTTTAAAGTCTCTGCACCGTCAGCTGACCGAAAAACAGGTAGACAAGCGTTATCAGGCTCTTGTTGAAGGCCAGTGGCCCGACGCCCGTCACAAAGTTCGCGCGCCATTGCGGAAAAACACCCTGAAGTCGGGGGAACGATTGGTGGCGGTTACCGCCGACGGCAAAGACTCGGAAACCGAATATCAGGTACTGGAACGTTTCGATGGCGCGACCCTGGTAGAGGCCTTTCCGGTCACCGGGCGCACCCACCAGATCCGGGTTCATTGCCAGCACGCCGGGCACCCTATTGGTGGCGACCCTAAATACGGCAGTGATTCGTTCAATGTACGCTGTCAGGAATGGGGGTTACAACGACTTTTTTTACACGCTCACAGCATCAGCTTTCTCCACCCCAAACGGGAGACCACCCTGCGCTGTGAAGCGCCGCTGGAAGCATCACTACAACGAGTATTAGAGGAGTGTCGCCGTTCATGAGTGACTATCGGTTAGTAATTTTTGATTGGGACGGCACTCTGATGGACTCGGCGGGCCGCATCGTCAGCAGCGTGCAGGCAGTAGCGAAGCGACTGGAACTGCCCGTGCCCGACGACGAGGCGGTTAAAGAGATCATTGGCATCAGCTTAGGACCGTCTTTAAAGCGGTTGTTTGGTGAATTGCCAGAGGCTCGGATGGAGCAGTTGGTTTCCGCTTACCGGGACGAATATGTGGAATTGAATACTACGCCTACGCCCTTATTCAACGGCGTGCCGGAACTCTTGACCCGGCTTCACGGTGAGGGACGTACTCTGGCCGTCGCCACCGGCAAGGCCCGTCGCGGGTTAAAGCGGGTCTGGCAGCAGACCAATACCGGCCACTTCTTTCATGGTTCACGCTGTGGTGATGAGACCGAATCCAAACCCCATCCACAGATGCTGGAGCAGTTATTGGAAGAGCTGGATGTGCCGGTTCACCAGGCGGTGATGATCGGCGATACGGTACATGATATGAAAATGGCGGAAGCCATCGGCATGGACCGCATCGGAGTCAGCTTCGGGGCGCATCATCCTTCGCGACTGGAATCCCACAAGCCTAAGGCTATCGTGGATAATATAGATCAGCTCGCCGCGCTGCTGGTCAATTAGGCGGTTAATACATCCACGCCTTCATTGGCCAGCATCTGGGTCAGGCGAATCAGCGGCAGTCCCACCAGGGTATTGGGATCGTCGCTGTGGATGGCAGAAAACAAGCTGATGCCAAGTCCCTCACACTTAAAGCTTCCGGCGCACTGGAAAGGGGTTTCTTTATCAATATAAGCGGTAAGCTGTTGCTCGGTCAGGCGGCGGAATACGACCTCTACCGGCTCTACCGCTGTCTGACAGTTTCCGGAATTACTGTTGAGCAGGCAAAGTCCTGTATAAAAATGCACTCGCTTGCCGTTGGCCAGCCGCAGTTGAGCCAGCGCCTTGTCCCGTTCCCCCGGTTTACCCATGATCTGATCATCGATGACCGCCACCTGGTCAGAACCGATAACCAGTGAGTGAGGCGCATTGGCGGCGATGGTCTCGGCTTTTTGGCGAGCCAGCCGTTCCACCAGGGCCTGGGGGGATTCACCGGCAACAGGGGACTCATCAATGTCCGGGCTTTGACACCGGAACGTTATACCCAGTTTGTTCAGCAGTGACTGACGGAACGGCGAACTCGAAGCCAGTATCAGTTCCATTTAGAGCTCCAATAAGGGATTTGTTTCCGGGCTCAGTTTAACATAGCCCGCCACAAAACGGCGCTGGGCAGTGGCCAGAGGGCAGATTTTCTTTGACTAACGCCTTGACTGGCTATATCATGCGCGCCCTATGCAGAAAGTGAAACTGCCAAAGCAGCTCGACCCTTTTAAAAATGCCGTTAAGCGCTCCGATTACGATGGAGTGCTAGAGGTTAAGGATATGTCGCGTTTGCATGAGGCAGCCGCTGCGGTGGAAGACGATGTGTCGGTCAATGTTCGATTTGATAAAGACGCGCAGGGTCTGGCATTTTTCGACGGCACGTTGACCACCAAAGTATCGCTTATCTGTCAAAGGTGTAATGAATCCTTTGTTTATCCGGTTTCGGTGTCGTTTTGTTTCTGCCCGATTCGGAGTGACAGTGACCTGGATGAATTACCGGAGCGTTATGAACCGGTGGAGGTCGACGACCATGGAAATGTCGATCTGCTCAAACTGTTCGAAGACGAACTGATTTTGTCATTGCCCTTGGTGGCCCTGCACGCAGAACAGGATTGCCAGATACGCAGTGACGAAATGAGTTATGGGGAGGTCGAACCGGTGGATGACAATCCAAACCCATTTGCGGTTTTGAAAGAACTAAAGCGAGATCAGGAGTAGGTAATGGCCGTACAACAGAATCGTAAAACCCGTTCTAAGCGTGGTATGCGTCGTTCGCACGATGCGTTGACTGCGGAAACTCTGTCTGTCGATTCCACGTCAGGCGAGACGCACCGTCGTCATCACGTCACCGCTGACGGTTACTATAAAGGCAAGAAAGTCATCGCTAAGTAACGCGAGTTGACATTGAGCCGTCTAACCATTGCGTTAGATATGATGGGGGGCGATCATGGCCCCCCTGTTACTGTTAATGCTGCCGTTCGTGCAGTAACAGATTCCCCGAATTTACAATTGTTGCTCTGTGGCGATCGCCCACAGCTTGAAGAGCAGCTCAAAAACTATTCCAATTACCCTGAAGAAGCCTTAATTCTGGTGCACACCGAGCAGGTAGTGACCATGGATGATAAGCCCAGCTCGGCGCTGCGCAACAAGCCCCGCTCGTCTATGAGAAAGGCGTTGGAGCTGGTGCAAAGCGGTGAAGCTGATGCCTGTGTCAGTGCCGGCAATACCGGTGCCTTGCTGGCCATGGCCTACTATGAGTTAAAAACCTTGCCGGGCATCGACCGACCCGCCTTGATATCTTCGGTGCCAGCCCAGAACCACAAAAAAGTGTTTTTATTGGATCTGGGCGCCAATGTGAGCTGCGACTCTGAAATCCTGTTTCAGTATGCGGTGATGGGCTCGGTGATGGCCGAAGAAGTCGAAGGCATCGCTCAACCCAAGGTGGGGCTTTTGAACGTGGGCGAAGAGCAGATCAAGGGCAATGATGTAGTCAAACACACCGGCCAGATCCTGTCTTCCCTGCCCAGTTTAAACTACATAGGCTACATCGAAGGTGGGGATATCTTTTCCAATAAAGCCGATGTAGTCGTGACGGATGGCTTTGTGGGTAATGTGGCGCTGAAAGCCTGCGAGGGCTTGGGCAAATTTATTATCAGCGAAGTGAAAAGGCTCTCACAAAAGAATTTGTTTACCCGTCTGATGGCGCGGCTGTCGCTACCGCTATTGAAAAAGATCTACAACAGGGTGAACCCCGACCAGTATAACGGGGCAAGTTTGATAGGATTGCGCGGCATTGTCGTCAAAAGCCATGGGAATGCGTCCAGTGATGCATTTTTGTACGCCATCCAAGAAGCCGTACATGAGGTGGACAGACAAGTACCAACAAAAATTAAAGACAAAATCGAACGTCTGTTAATGGAAAGGCCTTAATCTTTATGTATTCAAGAATTATTGGTACCGGGAGCTATTATCCCAGCCAGATTCGCACCAACGCGGATCTGGAAAAAATGGTGGATACCAGCGACGAATGGATCACCGAGCGCACCGGCATTAAGGAGCGCCGTATCGTTGGCGACGATGAAAATGTAGCCACTATGGGTGCCGAAGCCTCTCGCCAGGCCATTGAAGCGGCGGGTATCGACGCTAAATCCATCGATATGATCCTGTGCGCCACCACCAGTCATGACAAGGCGCTGCCCAGTGCCGCCTGTGACATTCAGAAAATCCTCGATCTTGATGGCATTCCAGCGTTTGATATTGCCGCTGCCTGTGCCGGCTATTGCTACGCGCTCAGCGTCGCGGATCAGTACATCAAATCTGGCATGTGCAAACGTATTCTGGTGGTGGGCAGTGATACTCTGTCGCGCCTGATCGACCCTAAGGATCGCACCATGATCATCCTGTTCGGGGATGCCGCCGGTGCCACGGTTATCGAAGCCAGTGAAGAGCCGGGCATTTTGTCCACTCATATTCACGCGGCGGGATCGCACGGTGACCTGCTCTATGTCGGTAACCCAACCCGGGGCGAAGAGGCATCTGTGCATGACAACTGGGGGGTGATGAAAGGTAACGAAGTATTTAAAGTGGCTGTTACCAAACTCAGTGAAGTGGTTGAGCAGACTCTGGCAGCCAATAACATGGCGAAGTCGGATCTGGATTGGCTGGTGCCGCACCAGGCCAACTACCGCATTATCAAGGCGACCGCTAAGAAGCTGGAAATGCCCATGGAGCAGGTGGTACTAACCCTGCCATATTTTGGTAATACTTCGGCAGCGACCGTGCCTACGGCACTGGACACCGCGATTCGAGATGGCCGCATACAACGCGGGCAGAACTTGTTGCTGGAAGCCTTCGGCGGCGGTTTCGCCTGGGCCTCGGCACTGGTTCGATACTGATCTGACAAAGGCTGCCGTTCCGGCGGCCTTTTTACTCAAGTAGACTACTCTCTATAAGAACTTAAAACAGGAGCAAGACATGTCTGAATTGGCACTGGTCTTTCCCGGGCAGGGCTCACAAACGGTGGGAATGTTGACCGAGTTAGCCGAACGCTACTCTCAGGTGCAGGAGACCTTCGAACAAGCCAGTGAAGCCCTTGGTTATGATCTCTGGGCCCTGGTCCAGAATGGACCGGAATCACAGCTCAACGAAACCCATCGCACTCAACCGGCGCTATTGACCGCCAGTGTCGCTATCTGGCGTATCTGGCAGGCCGAAGGTGGCGCGAAGCCTGCCATGATGGCCGGTCATAGCTTAGGTGAGTATTCGGCGCTGGTGTGTGCCGGGGTACTGGATTTTACCGATGCGGTGAAGCTGGTAGAAAAGCGCGGCCAGTTAATGCAGCAAGCGGTCCCCGCGGGTGTGGGCGCCATGGCCGCTATCATCGGTTTGGATGACGACAAAGTGAAAGCGGCCTGCCAGCAAGCAGCAGAAGGCCAGGTGGTGTCGGCGGTCAACTTTAACTCTCCCGGCCAGGTGGTCATCGCTGGCAATAAAGAGGCCGTAGACCGGGCGGTGGTATTGTGTAAAGACACCGGCGCCAAACGAGC
Source organism: Saliniradius amylolyticus (assembly GCF_003143555.1). Lineage (NCBI taxonomy): Bacteria > Pseudomonadati > Pseudomonadota > Gammaproteobacteria > Alteromonadales > Alteromonadaceae > Saliniradius > Saliniradius amylolyticus. Next base: position 1,643,813 of record NZ_CP029347.1, on the reverse strand, counting down.
GCTGCCTTTGCCGGTGAGCGTGCCATCTCATTGCGCTCTAATGGAGCCGGCGGCACAGGAACTGGCAGACGCGCTGAAGCAGGTAACCTTTAACAGCCCTGACATTCCGGTGGTGAATAATGTGGATGTAGCGGTGGAATCCGATGGGGATCGCATTCGCGATGCCCTGGTGCGCCAACTGTACAGTCCGGTACGTTGGACCGAGAGCGTTCAGTTTATGGCCGGTCAAGGCATCAGTACACTGGCCGAAACCGGACCAGGAAAAGTACTGACAGGCCTGGCACGTCGTATCGATAAGTCACTGGCGGCCACGGCCATCAATACTCCGGATAGCTTAAAATCATTATTGGAAAAAGGTGAATAAATGGCACAATTGGACGGACAAATTGCCCTGGTAACCGGCGCGAGCCGTGGTATCGGCAAGGCCATTGCTCAGGCATTAGCGGAGCAGGGCGCAACGGTTATCGGCACTGCGACCTCAGAGAAAGGCGCTCAGAGTATCTCCGACTATCTGGACGGCAAGGGCAAAGGTATGGTGCTGAACGTCAATGACGAAGGCCAACCCGACGCTTTATTGAAGGATATTAAAGCCGAATTTGGCGATCCTCAGATATTGGTTAATAATGCGGGCATCACTCGTGACAACCTTATGATGCGAATGAAGGACGACGAGTGGGACTCTATTATTCAGACTAACCTGACAGCGATCTTTAGACTGTCTAAAGCCGTATTGCGGGGTATGATGAAAAAGCGTCAGGGTCGGATCATTTCCATCGGTTCGGTCGTCGGCAGTGCCGGCAACCCAGGCCAGGCCAACTACGCAGCGGCCAAGGCCGGTGTGATTGGCTTTTCTAAGTCCCTGGCCCGGGAAGTGGCTTCCCGTGGGGTCACGGTTAATGTCGTGGCGCCAGGTTTTATCGACACGGATATGACCAAGGCCTTGAACGACGAACAGCGCGAGGCCATCTTTAAGGATGTTCCGGCGAACCGTTTGGGCCAGCCGGAAGAGATCGCTTCCACAGTGGCGTTTTTGGCCTCGCCTGGGGCAGCCTATATCACGGGTGAAACCATCCATGTGAACGGCGGCATGTACATGAGCTAATTGCAGTAATTTGTATCGATTTGCTATTAAAATGGGTACAATTGCTTTGAAAATAATATTTTTTAAATTTATGCTAGACTGTGGTTAGACCAGCAAAAAACTTAATGCTTCGGCTTGCAAGGCCAGCTTTTGCTGAATAAACTACCCGCAAATTTGTTATCTAGCGTTACTTAAGGGAAAACAAAAACTATGAGTACTATCGAAGATCGCGTTAAGAAAATCATTGTTGAACAGCTTGGCGTGAAAGAAGAAGAAGTAAAATCCGAAGCCTCTTTCGTTGACGACCTGGGCGCTGACTCTCTGGACACCGTTGAACTGGTAATGGCGCTGGAAGAAGAGTTTGACACCGAGATCCCAGACGAAGAAGCTGAGAAGATCACCACGGTTCAATCAGCGATCGACTATATCAACGCTCACAAAGACGCGTAAGTAACACCGAATTTGTAAAAAACGGCTCTGCAGAGCCGTTTTTTTTGTACCTACCTGAAAAATCCTTTGTAGTCGGAGGCCATTGTGTCTAAACGTCGTGTTGTCGTTACCGGTCTTGGCATGTTGTCACCCCTGGGCTTAGATACCCAAACCAGCTGGCGTAATGTATTAGCAGGCAAAAGCGGTATTGGGGATATAACCCGGTTTGATGTGAGTGATTTTGCCACCCGTTTTGCGGGCGAAGTTAAAGACTTTGATGTCGAACAGTACATGTCCCGCAAGGAGAGCAAGAAAATGGATCTGTTTATCCAGTACGGCATCGCCGCGGGTAAACAGGCTCTGGCGGACTCCGGGCTGGACATTAACGAAGCCAACGCCAAGCGTGTTGGTGTGGCTATCGGCTCTGGTATTGGTGGCTTAGGCCTTATCGAGGAAAACCACAAGAAACTGCTTAACAGCGGCCCGCGTAAGATGTCGCCGTTTTTTGTGCCTTCTACCATCACTAATATGATCTCCGGCTTCCTGTCGATTATGGAAGGTCTGAAAGGACCTAATCTGAATATCGTCACCGCCTGTACTACGGGGGTGCATAACATCGGTGTGGCGGCGCGCAATATTGCCTACGGCGATGCCGATGCCATGTTGGCCGGTGGTGCCGAGGCGGCGATTACGCCGTTAGGGTTAGGCGGTTTCGCTGCCGCCCGCGCGCTGTCCTCTCGTAATGACGATCCTCAGGCGGCCAGCCGTCCGTGGGACAAAGACCGTGATGGTTTTGTCATGGGTGAAGGCGCCGGTGTGGTCATGCTGGAAGAGTATGAGCATGCCAAGGCCCGTGGCGCGACCATTTATGCCGAGCTGTCCGGGTTTGGCATGAGCGGCGACGCTTTCCATATGACCTCGCCGCCTGAAAACGGGGAAGGTGCGGCCGACGCGATGGAAAATGCCCTGAACGACGCTCAGATTACTCCCGGGCAAGTGGGGTACATCAATGCCCACGGCACGTCGACGCCGGCTGGCGATATTGCCGAGGTGCGGGCGGTACATTCGGTGTTTAAAGATGCGGCCAAAGATGTTCTGGTCAGTTCTACCAAGTCTATGACCGGTCACTTGCTGGGCGCGGCAGGCTCGGTGGAAGCCATCTTCACCATGTTGGCGCTGCGCGATCAGGTCGCTCCGCCAACGATTAACTTAGAGACTCCCAGCGAAGGCTGCGATCTGGACTTTGTGCCCGGTCAGGCTCGCGATGTGAGCATGGAGTATGCCTTGTGTAACTCCTTTGGCTTTGGCGGGACCAACGGCTCCTTGCTGTTTAAGAAAATCTAAGGTGTTGCAATTGCCGATAAAAGCCTGTTTCCTGTGGGAAGCAGGCTTTTTTATGTGATGACTTATGGCGATCATTAACGGACAACCAGACAACCAAATTCCCATCACCGATCGCGGGTTTAACTATGGCGACGGTGTGTTTACCACCGCGGTGGTGGAGAACGGCCAGCTACAGCACTGGCCACTGCATCAACAGCGCCTGGCCGAAGGCCTGAAGCGCCTGAGGATCCCCTTCGAACACTGGCCTTCGCTGCTCGATAGCATCAAGTTGCAAGCTATGGCCCATCGTCAAGCGGTGATGAAAATCATCATTACCCGCGGCAGTGGCGGACGCGGCTATACGCCGCCAAAGGAACCCCAGCCGAACTGGGTTATCTCGGTGCATGACTTTCCCGAAAAATACGTAAGCTGGCGAGAGCAGGGCATTGAGCTGGGTCTCAGTGCCGTCAAGCTTGCTAAGCAGCCTTTGTTGGCAGGCATTAAACACCTCAACCGCCTCGAACAGGTATTGGTTCAACAGGAACTGCAGGATAAACCCTATGCCGACGCGCTGGTGTGTGACACCGATGGGGTAATGGTGGAAACGGCCATGGCCAATCTGTTCTGGTGCAAGGACGATGACTGGTTTACACCCGAGTTAAGACAGGCCGGGGTGGCCGGTGTAATGCGCCATCGAGTGCTCGCCGCCATGCATCAGCAGGGCATCGACTGCTATCCGGTGCGCCAGATGCCGATGATGCTTGAGCAGGCCGACAGCGCCTTTATCTGTAACTCGGTGATGGGACGGGTGCCGGTGGTTCGGTTTCAGGGACAGGACTTCGACCGGGAGCGGTACGAACAGCTAGAGGAGCGGCTGAATCTTGACTAAGTTACGTTGGCTCGGGCTTGTGGCCCTGGCGTTATTGCTGGCCGGCGCTATGAGCTATCAATGGCTAGAGCGCCAGTGGTCGGCGTCTTTACCGGTTGATGAACCTCAGCTGATTACGGTGGCTAAGGGCGAATACGCCGACGCTATCCTGGGGCGGCTTAAGAATAAACAGTGGCTCCCCCGGCCCTGGATGGCCAAGATCTGGCTACGGCTTAACCCCAAGCAGGCCCAGATTAAGGCGGGCACCTATGAAGTGACACCTGGGATGAGCCTCAAAGACCTGTTCGTCCGTCTGGCGGCGGGCGATGAAAAACAGTTTGCCATCACCCTGGTGGAAGGCCTGCAGTGGCGGCAGTGGCGGGAAAGCCTGCTGGCCGATTCACGGCTCAATAGCCAGGGTTTTAATGAGCAGCAACTGATCGCACAGCTTAGCCTCCAGGGCGATAGCCTGGAAGGCCAGCTGATGCCGGATACTTACCATTTTACCCATGGTACCTCAGTAACCGATCTGGTACTCCGCGCCTATGAGCGGATGCAGGCCTATCTAAATACTCAGTGGCAGCAGCGTCAGGTTGGTTTGCCGTTGGAGAGTCCCTACCAGGCACTGATCCTGGCGTCCATCGTCGAAAAAGAAACCGCACTGGCCGAAGAACGGCCGTTGATCGCTGGGGTCTTTATCAATCGCTTGCGCCGCAATATGCGCCTGCAGACCGATCCTACGGTGATTTATGGCATGGGCGAGGCATTTGACGGCAATATCCGCCGCGCCGACCTGCGCCGAAAAACGCCGTACAACACCTATGTGATCAAAGGCCTGCCGCCCACGCCCATTGCCATGGTGGGTCGCGAAGCCGTCGACGCCAGTTTGCATCCGGCTGACACTCAGGCGCTGTATTTTGTGTCCCGCAACGACGGCAGCCATGTGTTTTCCACAACCCTTGCCGATCACAACGCCGCGGTGAGAAAATACCAGCTTAACCAAGAGTAATCCCAGCTATGTCAGCAGCAAAATTTATCGTTATCGAAGGCTTGGAAGGCGCGGGCAAGAGCTCCGCCGTGGCCGTGGTGAAAGACTGGATTGAGCGTCAGGGCCATGACCTGGTGTGTACCCGTGAGCCAGGCGGTACGCCAATGGCCGAGGCTCTGCGCGATTGCGTTAAGGGTCACTGGCAGGAAACGGTCACCGCCGAGGCGGAGCTGATGATCATGTATGCGGCCCGGGTCCAGTTGCTGGAAAACGTCATCAAACCCGCCTTGGCAAACGGTCAGTGGGTGTTGGGCGATCGCCACGACCTGTCCTCTCGCGCCTATCAGGGGGGGGGGCGTGAGTTACCTGACGCTATGCTCGACAGCCTACGTCACATCAGCCTTAAAGGCTTTGAGCCGGACCTGACTCTGTATCTGGATATCGATCCGGCCATTGGCCTGCAGCGGGCGCGTCAGCGTGGCGACCTGGATCGCATCGAACAGCAGCAGATTGACTTTTTTAACCGCACCCGGGCGCGCTATCTCGCGCTTGCCGGGCAGGATGACAAGATCGTCACCATCGATGCCAGCCAGCCTATGGACGAGGTTCATCAGGCCATCCGAGGCGTGCTTGAAACGAGGTATTTATGAATCCTTGCCTGCCATGGTTTCAGACTCAGTTTGACCAGCTAGCCAGGCAGCGACAAAGCGGCCAGCTGCATCATGGTTTGCTACTGCAAGCCTCACCGGGCAGCGGGCAGGGCGACTTTGCCCGTAGTTTGGCCGCGTTATTACTCTGTCAACAATCGGGTGATCGTCCCTGTGGGCAGTGTCAGTCCTGTAAGCTGTATCAGGCCGGTTCACACCCGGATTTTATCGAGTTAGAAAGCGACAAGGCCATCGGCGTGGATCTGATCCGCGAAGGAATCGGTAAGCTGACCGGCACCTCGCAGCTGTCCGGCGCTAAGGTGCTGATTCTGCATCACGCCGATGCCATGACCGAATCGGCCAGTAATGCGCTGTTAAAAACCCTGGAAGAGCCGACCGCCAATACCTACTTGATTCTGACCAGTACCAGCTTAGAAGGGCTGTTACCCACCATTGTAAGCCGTTGCCTGAAAGTACGCCTGCCAACCCCCAGCCGGGCTCAGACTGAAAACTGGCTGAACGGTCAGGGGTTGATGCCCGAGTCCGAGATATTATCGTCTTTGTATGGCTCGGCTCCCATGACCCTAAAGCATTTGGTGGAGCAGGGGGAGGCCAGCCGTCTGGATGATTTTATTGCTCAGCTTGAGCGGGTGTTAAACGGCCAGCAAAGCCCCCTGAGCCTTGCCAATGACTGGCAGGACAAAGCCTCAGATACGGTGGCCTGGCTCGAACACTGGGCCCGCCAGCAGGGTCGGCTCGACCCGGAACTGCATCAGCGTTGTGTGGCGGCTCGCCGTCAACTGATGTCTGCCGGGGCCAATAAGAGCCTGATCCTTTATCACCTGCTGGGTGTTTTAATTTCTCAATCTCAAACTACAGGAGCCTGATTTGTTAGTTGATTCTCACTGCCATTTGGACCGCTTGGACAAAGACCCATCGCAATTACATGAGGTGATCCAGGCCGCCACCGATGCCGGTGTGGAGCACCTGCTTTGTGTCTGTGTGGCCGTTAATGATTACGAGACCATGCTGGATAAGGTGAAAGCCTATGACAATGTGTCGGTATCCTGCGGGGTACACCCCCTGCATCAGGAAGACGCCTGCAGTTACGATGAGCTGATTCGCTATGCCTGCCGCGATGAGGTGGTGGCCATTGGCGAGACCGGGCTGGATTATCACTACAGCCCCGAGAGTAAAGCGGTGCAGATTCAGTCGTTTATCGACCATATTAAGGTGGCAAATGAGACCAATAAGCCGCTGATTATTCACACCCGCGATGCCCGCGAAGATACCATCGAACTGTTAAAGCAACACAAAGCCGACCATACCAAAGGGGTACTGCATTGCTTTACCGAGAGCCTGGAAATGGCTGAGGCCGCCATGGAAATGGATTTTTATATTTCCATCTCCGGTATTGTGACCTTTAACGGTGCTAAGGAACTTAAACAGGTGGTTAAGGCCTTACCTATAGAGCGACTGTTGGTTGAGACCGACTCGCCCTGGTTGGCGCCGGTGCCACACAGAGGCAAGCAAAACCAGCCCGCTTACGTTAAAGAGGTGGCGCAGTATATTGCCGACTTAAAGGACATCCCCCTGGAGGAGTTAGCCCGGATCACCACGGATAATTTTTACCGACTGTTTGATCGAATCGAGCGCTCACACGTTTGATAAGGCAGTTCTAAACGTAACTTACACAACAAAACAACAATATGATGATGCCCTACACACAACCCCAGGTGGCCCGCACTCTGGTAATGGTGCCACCGCTTCACTTTGCGTATAACAACCAAACCGGCAAGGATAACGCCTTTCAGCAGCGCCTGACTCTGTCACAGGAAGAGGTGCGCGGACAGGCGATGGCCGAGTTTTCGAACATGGTGGACACCCTCAGAGGCCACCATATCGATGTGGTGGAAATGGCAGTGCCCGCCGACAGGCCCAAAACCCCGGATGCGGTGTTTCCCAACAACTGGTTCACTACTGGTGCTGACGGTGAACTGAGCCTGTTTCCCATGGCCACCGAAAACCGCCGCCAGGAAGTGTATCCCGACTGGCTCCAACAAAGCCTGCTCAGACATGGTTTTACCATCAGTGAGACTCGCGATATACGCGATCAGGCCGCGCCTGGCGTGTACTTAGAAGGCACAGGCGCACTGGTGTTTGACCATATCCATAAACAGGCTTATGCGGCCATCTCGCAGCGTTGCCACCGCCAGCTCGGTGAGCGGTATGTGACTGAGCTGGGTTATCAGTTTCAGGCGTTCGAGACCCAAACCCAATCCGGTAAGCCGGTGTATCATACCAATGTAATGATGAGCATTGGCGAGCGTTTTGCGGTGGTCTGCCCGGATGTGATCGAGGCCGGGCGCCGCGACGAGGTGATTGCCTCTCTGGCCGAACAGCGCGAGCTGATATTGCTGTCGGAAAACCAGATCAACCAGATGTGTGGCAATGTACTGGAAGTGGAGAACGAGGACGGTAAGCGCTACCTGCTGATGTCGCAAACCGCTTATTACGGCTTTACCGAGCGTCAGCGCCAGACACTCAGCCAATACGCCACTATATTGCCCATCGCTGTGCCCACCATTGAGCAGGTGGGCGGCGGCAGTGTGCGCTGCATGGTGGCCGAGGTCTTTCTGCCCAAAAAGCAGGCAGTCACCGCCAAAGCCAGTTAGGCGTTAAGGCCTGTTTATCTCTTGCCGACGAGCAGGGAAGGTAAACGGGCTCTTTAGTCCCTTTAAATGGTAAGGTTTTTTCTATACAATGCGCGCCGCTTGCCAGTACGAATAGGTTGCTGGCAGGCGGTCGTGGTGTGCCCGCACACCGGTTGTTCATGCTCTGGTTTTACGTTCCAGACCGCATAGAGGAAAAATCATGTCTCAGTACGTTGTATGTGCGCTGTATAAGTTCGTCACCCTGGACGATTTCGAAGCCCTCCGTCAGCCCTTGCTGGAAACCATGGAAAGCCATGGCATCAAAGGCACCTTATTGCTCGCCAAAGAAGGCATTAACGGCACCGTTTCGGGCAGCCGTGAAGGTATCGATAGCCTGCTGGCCTGGCTGAACGCCGATGAGCGGTTAAACCCCATCAGCTATAAAGAATCCTATGACGAAGAGCAGCCGTTTCATCGCACCAAGGTGAAGCTGAAAAAAGAGATCGTCACCATGGGCGTAGAAGGCATCGATCCGCGTAAAACCGTGGGTACCTACGTAAAGCCCAGCGAATGGAATGATCTGATTTCCGATCCCGAGGTGATGCTGATCGACACCCGCAACGACTATGAGATTGAGATCGGCACCTTTAAACGCGCCATCAATCCCAATACCGACACCTTCCGCGAATTTCCCGAGTATGTGGAAAAGACCCTGGATAAGAACAAGCATAAGAAAGTGGCTATGTTCTGCACCGGCGGCATCCGTTGTGAAAAGTCCACCGCCTACTTAAAAGAGCAGGGCTTTGAAGAGGTGTATCACCTGGAAGGCGGCATCCTGAAGTACCTGGAAGAGGTGGATAAGGACGAGTCCCTGTGGGAAGGCGACTGCTTTGTGTTCGATAACAGGGTGGCGGTAAACCACGACCTGGAACGGGCCGGTTATGACCAGTGCTACGCCTGCCGTTTGCCGATTACCGAGGAAGACAAGCAGAGCGACCAGTTCGAGCGCGGTGTATCCTGCCCCCGATGCTATGGCACACACAGCGACGAGCAGATTGCCCGGTTCCGCGAGCGTGAAAAGCAGGTACAGCTGGCCCGTCAGCGTAACGAAGAGCATGTCGGCTCAGACGCCCGCAAAGCGATGGAACAGCGCCGCCGCCAGAAAGCCGCCGAGCAGCGTGCCCGTGACCTGGCCGCCCAACAAGGCCAAAGCAAGGCGTAAACTACTAGACAGCCTTAATACGACCCCGTTACACTGGTTTTATTATGGGCGCGTAAGCATCAGCGACGTGCCGGAGTATCCAGTTAGCGGGGTTTTTAGTATGACCGAACAACAAGCACTCACCGAGCAGCAGGTGGCTCAGGTAAAAGACGAATTCAACTTCTTCGACCGTGACGATAACGGCCGGATCGACCTGGAAGAATTTACCGAACTGCTCACCGCATTATCCCCCAAAACCAAAGACGCCGCCGTGGCCGAAGCCTTTTCCATGATCGACGAAAACGGCGATGGTCATATCGACTTCGATGAATTTCTGGCCTGGTGGCAACAGGGGTGGTGGGAGTACTAAGCCCTCCGGCGGTAGGCCACCGCCATCACCTGTCGCCCTGAATTGATTTCAGGGCCTCGTCCAGGTCGTCCGCGCGGGCCCAAACCAAATCGTCACCCCTACCCCGATGCGGGGTCCAGCTCTTTAATGATTATTGAGAAGTTAGAATCCTGCTTGGTAAGAGGATTCTAACTTTGGTCTCCCTGCCGGATATGACGCCTTATCCATAAGGCGCCAGCTACTTTTGTCAGCTCACAAAAGTAGCGAAAAGGACCTAGTGGCCCGTGGACACCCTAGACGTGCCGGTCAGGCTTGCAAAAAGTCGGTCGTTCACACTCACTCCCTGTTCGTTTTCGCTCAAATCTCTCCCTGATATTTGACCCACTTTTTGCGGCGCTTGCCCGCCACAGGGTGTTTTAACGGGCCAATGGGTGCAAAACCGAGGGTTATGTTCTAATCATGAAGTTCTTGAGGTGCTAAAGGTGATGAGTAGAGCTTGGGGTTACTTCCAGTCGCTTTGACTTTCCCTTACCGAACCAAAGCTCAATCGAACGCGAAATCCTGGATGATTTCGCGAGGCGATAGCCTTGCAGGACGCTACCTAGAACCGGTTCGACGTCGTCAGAGCCTTGGTTCGGCAAGGTTCCCGGAAAGTCAGCAGCGACCAAAGACCTTTTCGCCCCTTTTAGGTCTTTCTAAAAGGGGCTGGCGTGCCGGGACGGTACGTCATATATCCAGCAGGGAAAGGCCAATATGACAAAGCTAATTGATTAACTGAATGGCTTTACTGTAGGGTACTAGACTTGGAAAGGTATCAGCAGGTAGCGAGCTCGACCTTCTCTTACCCCTTTGATTTGAAGAGGAATCTATGCCTGATTTAGCAACTATTGGAACGGTCCTTTCTAATGTGAAGACTGCGACAGATCTTGCGAAGTTAATAAAAGATAGTCAGCTTACACTGAATGAAGCTGAAACGAAGTTAAAAATCGCTGATCTTATAAGCACATTGGCTGATGTAAGACTTGAGATGGCCGAAGTTCAGCAAGCATTATTAGACAAAGATTCTCGAATAAAAGAACTGGAAGAAATCCTGCAAAAGAAGCGGTTACTTGAATTTGATGGGAAGTTGTACCGAGCTGAAGGTGACGATGTTCCATTTTGCCCTGTGTGCTATGAAAAAGATGATAAAACCCATCATTTATCATATGCAAAAAGAGCCAAGTACACTCCATCCCCTTATCATTACTGCAAAATATGTAATAACAAGTTCTATCAATAAATATTACATACATTTTAAGGTGCGAAATAAGTTTTACCCCTCCCTTGGCATCCTCCCTTGCTGACATAACCGCTTTACCACCCAGTGGTGATACCACTTGGCAAGTACGGGTCTGATGACAGGGATTCTGAACAGCCAGCCTAAGGGCTTAAGCCAGGGGACTCTTCCCAGCAGTAGGTCATAGGCGTCCAGTTCTTTGTAGACTTCGTTGATATCCGGGCGGTAGATGTGCAGTGCCAGCAGGGCGGCGTGGTAGTCGATATCCAGCTCGGCCATTTTCTGTTGGTGGGTATTGGCGTCCAGCCACAGGATGTTGTGGGCGTATTTCCCGGCCAGCTTTTCATAGCGCACCCGGTCTTTGCGGCAACGCGGGCATGCGGCGTCGTAGAAAACTTCCAGCGGTGGCAGGGATTGGCTCATAAACAGCTATATAGTGGCTTTGCCCTAAGTTTAGCTGCCCAGTCGGTGATAATCAGGCCGAATCGCTGCTCTCGTATTCGTGAACTAATGCTTTAAGCCATCACTAGCACCCGTCCTTGGGAGGATATTCCAGCCCGGCCTTTTGCTTGCGGTTTCCTGCCAGTAGCAAAAGTCCTGGTCGGGCATCCGTTGCCCTCCCGCTCACCACTCTATTGGCTGCGCGTTCTCGCCAATAGCGGGCGTGGTTCGCCCAAGGCCTCGTGCGCAGAGCGCACCGTGATTCACCCCCTTGACATAAAAAAGCCGGGTATTTGACCCGGCTTTCTGATTTTGTTGGTGCTAGCCTTAAGCAGACCCTGCGAGGCAGGACGCCGAAAAGGAGCCTACAGGGAGGTATTGACGGCGTGTCTGCGTAGGCAAGCTCCGATGAAGTCAGGCACTATCAGCCACCCAGTGCGGTTTTAGCATCGGTATAGCTAAAGCCCAGCTGTTCGCCCAGAGCGTCAACTACCGCTTTGTAGGTGACCTTGCCTTCGTGCACGTTCAGGCCGGCCAGCAGATGCTCGTCATCCAACATGGCTTGTTTGGGGCCTTTGTTGGCCAGGGCCAGACCAAAGGGCAGGGTGGCGTTGTTCAGTGCCATGGTAGAGGTGCGGGCCACGCCGCCCGGCATATTGGCTACGCAGTAGTGCACCACGTCGTCCACGTTATACACAGGGTCCTGGTGAGTGGTGGCTCTGGAGGTTTCAAAGCAGCCGCCCTGGTCGATGGCCACATCCACCAGTACAGAGCCCTCTTTCATAGCGCGGATATTGTCACGGGTCAGCAGTTTCGGCGCTGCGGCACCGGGGATCAGGACCGCGCCCACAATCAGATCGGCACGGGCCGAGTAATGCTCGATGGCATCCACAGTAGAGAAGACATTGTTAGTGCGACCGGCAAAGATATCGTCCAGCTGACGCAGACGCGGCAGGGAGCGATCCAAAATGGTCACATCCGCGCCCAGGCCAATGGCCATCTTCGCCGCGTTGGTGCCGACCACACCGCCGCCAATAACCAGTACCTTACCAGGGGCAACACCGGGAACCCCACCCAGCAGAGTGCCGCTGCCGCCGTGGGCTTTTTCCAGATAATGAGCACCGGCTTGTACGGACATACGGCCAGCCACTTCACTCATGGGGGCCAACAGAGGCAGGCCGCCGCTGCGGTCGGTAACGGTTTCATAGGCAATACAGGTAGCGCCGGATTCGATCAACAGCTCGGTTTGTGTTGGGTCCGGGGCCAGATGCAAGAAGGTGTACAGGGTTTGGCCACGACTGAGCATCTTACATTCGTTAGGCTGCGGCTCTTTGACCTTTACGATCATTTCCGCTTGTTCAAAGATGCTCTCCGGCTTATCGGCGATGGTCGCACCGGCTTGCTCATACTGCTCGTTGGTAAAGCCGATGGCGGCGCCACCATTGTTCTCCACCATCACCTGATGGCCGTGAGTCACAAATTCTTTAACGGCAGCAGGCGTCAGACCGATACGGTACTCGTGGTTTTTAATTTCTTTTGGTACACCGATTAGCATTTCAGAGGTTTCCTGTTTTGATTTTCAGTAGGGAAGCGCAGTATAGGTGAAGCTTTCCAGACATGTGTGCTGAATTTCGATGAAAACCAGTGTAATATTCTGCTATAAACCTGATTGGTAGATAATTGTATGCTGGTAAAAACCCCAAAACACCTCGATCGCATTGACCGCAATATCCTGGTGGAGCTGCAGAAAAATGGCCGTATTTCCAACGTGGATCTGTCTAAAAAGGTGGGCTTGAGCCCAACACCGTGTCTGGAGCGAGTGCGCCGTTTAGAGCAGCAAGGCTATATTACCGGTTATCACGCTCAGGTGGACCCGTCCAAGCTGGGCGCCGCCATGCTGGTGTTTGTGGAAATTACCCTGACTAAAACCTCGGTGGACATCTTTGCAGAATTTTCTGCTGCGGTGAAAAAGCAGGAGGATATTCAGGAATGCCATCTGGTGTCCGGCGATTTTGATTTCTTGCTCAAGGCCCGGGTGGCGGATATGTCCAGCTATCGGAAACTGCTGGGCGATACACTGCTGCGTTTACCCGGTGTGAGTGAGTCGCGCACCTATGTGGTGATGGAAGAAGTGAAACACACCGGCAATTTAAAGATTAACCTTAAATGAACAGGCTGAAAACGGCGCCATGAGAGGCCAACAGGCTCTAGGATTTATGCCCGATGGCTGGTATCTTTAGGCGCTGGTAAGCAGTATCCCGAAAGGACATCCCAATCGAAACTATGGCACGTTTATCCGGTATCCAAAGGATCATGGAAGTAGGCATGATCATCAGCAGCGCCTTTGCGCTGTTTTTGCTGTTGTCGCTGGCTTCCTTCGACCCGGCTGATCCCAGCTGGAGCCAGGCCGGATTTCGCGATGAGATCCACAATGCCGCCGGGCCGATTGGTGCCTGGTTTGCCGATATTCTGCTGAACACCTTTGGCTATGTGGCTTATTTATTTCCGTTTGCCGCGGCCCTGTTAGGCTGGTTTTTATTCCAGCAGACCAAACATCTGATGGAGCTGGATTACCTGACCATCAGCCTGCGCCTTATTGGCACCATCCTGGTAATGGTGGGTGCCACGGGCCTGGGTAGCCTGAACTTCGATGATATTTACACGTTTTCCGCCGGTGGTTTTATGGGCGATGCCATCAGCGGCCGGCTGCTGCCGTATTTTAATCTGCCTGGCACCATCTTACTGCTGCTGTGCTTTTTCTGTACCGGCTTTACCCTGATGACCGGTATTTCCTGGCTATTGATTGTGGATACCATGGGCGAATGGGCCATTCGCGGCACTCAGGCGCTGATGCAACTGCCCAATAAGTTATCCGGTTTTTCTATCTCCATGCCCAAGCGCGCACATGAAGAACAGGAACCGCAAGCCGAACCGAACCGAATGGCCACAGAGCCCGATGTGCCCTTTGAGCCGGATCCTGTGCCCGAGACCGAACCCGATAAGCCAGCCAGCAACAGCAAGGTTGCCGGCCTGTTTAAGCGTAAAAAGGCGGCCGAGCCGAAGATGGAGGACGACAAGCCGGTTATGCGTGAAGAGCCGGTGATTGCCGATTTGCCGCCTATGGATGAACCCTCCATGCCGGAAGAGCCCGTGATGCTGGACCCCATGGCGGATAAGAAGCAGGCCGCCAAACATACCAGGCCCGAACCCAAGAAGCCGGTGGTGGAAGGGGAAATGCCGTCTTTCGACTTACTGGATCGGCCGGATAAGAATCAAAACCCCATTACCCAGGAAGAGCTGGATCAGGTCTCTCGTTTGGTGGAAGAGAAGCTGGCTGACTTTAATGTGGATGCGACCGTGGTGGGTGTGTATCCGGGCCCGGTGATCACCCGTTTCGAGCTGGATCTGGCGCCGGGCGTTAAGGTGTCCAAGATCAGCAACCTGTCCAAAGATCTGGCACGGGCCTTATCGGCCATGTCGGTACGGGTAGTAGAGGTGATCCCCGGAAAATCGGTGATCGGTCTGGAACTGCCGAATAAAAACCGCGAAATGGTGCGTTTAAGCGAAGTCATCGAATCGGAAGCCTTTAAGAAATCTCCGTCGCCACTGACCATGGTGCTGGGCGCGGATATCTCCGGTAAACCGGTGATTGTGGATCTGGCCAAGATGCCGCACCTGTTGGTGGCCGGTACCACGGGCTCGGGTAAGTCGGTGGGCGTCAACGTGATGATTCTCAGCCTGCTGTACAAATCCACGCCCGAAGATGTGCGCCTGATCATGATCGACCCCAAGATGCTGGAGCTTTCGGTGTACGAGGGCATTCCGCACTTGCTGGCTGAGGTGGTCACCGATATGAATGAGGCTGCCAATGCGTTGCGCTGGTGTGTGGGCGAGATGGAACGCCGCTACCGGCTGATGTCGGAGCTGGGCGTGCGTAACCTGAAAGGCTATAACGCCAAGGTGGCCGATGCCATCGAGCGCGGCGAGCCGATTAAAGATCCTCTGTGGAAACCGGAAGAGAGCATGGAAACCGAGGCCCCGGATCTGGAAAAACTGCCCAGCATCGTGGTGGTGGTGGACGAATTCGCCGATATGATGATGATCGTCGGCAAGAAGGTGGAAGAGCTGATAGCCCGAATCGCCCAGAAGGCGAGGGCGGCAGGCATTCACCTGATCCTGGCCACGCAGCGGCCCTCGGTGGATGTGATCACCGGTTTGATTAAGGCCAATGTGCCTACGCGAATTGCCTTTCAGGTGTCGTCTAAGGTGGATTCACGCACCATTATCGACCAGCAGGGGGCCGAAGCCTTGCTGGGCGCCGGTGATATGCTGTATCTGCCGCCGGGCTCAGGCGTGCCGACCCGGGTTCACGGTGCCTTTGTGGATGACCACGAGGTGCATAATGTGGTGGCCGACTGGCAGTCTCGCGGCGAGCCGGAATATGTGGATGAAATTCTCAATGGCGAAGCCACCGCTGAAGTCTTATTGCCGGGTGAGCAGCCCGAAGGCGGCGATCAGGAGATGGACGCCTTCTACGACGAAGCCGTGGCCTTTGTCACCGAAAAACGCAAGGTGTCGGTGTCCAGTATCCAGCGTCAGTTCCGCATCGGCTATAACCGGGCGGCGCGCATTGTGGAGCAGATGGAGCACTCCGGTGTGGTCAGTGCCCAGGGCCACAATGGCAACCGCGATGT
Source organism: Saliniradius amylolyticus (assembly GCF_003143555.1). Lineage (NCBI taxonomy): Bacteria > Pseudomonadati > Pseudomonadota > Gammaproteobacteria > Alteromonadales > Alteromonadaceae > Saliniradius > Saliniradius amylolyticus. Next base: position 1,627,862 of record NZ_CP029347.1, on the reverse strand, counting down.
GTTGGCACCGCCACCCCCTCCAAGAGATTAATATGAAAAAACTACTACTCAGTTGTGCGTTATTTTTTTCCAGCCTGGCAGCGGCCGAAGGCGCCAAAGAGGCGTTAGAACAAAAGCTGGATGCGCTGAATACCTATCAGGCCGAGTTTAAGCAGACGGTGACCGATGCCGAAAACACCGTTATTCAGCAGGCTGAGGGCTTGCTGCAACTGCAAAAGCCTAATCAATTACGCTGGGAGTTGTACGCGCCCAACGACACCATCGTTATCGCCGATGGCGACACTGTCTGGCACATCGACCCCTTTGTGGAGCAGGTGGTGGCCATGAACCAGTCCGAGGCGGTGCAGAATAATCCGCTGGTACTGTTGGCTCAGCGCGATCCGGACACCTGGGCGCAGTTTAACGTCAGCCGGGACGATAGCGACTTTGTGGTCGCAAGCCGCAGTGACGACAGTCATATCGCTCAGCTTAGGATTCGTTTCGACGATAACACGCTAAGCAAGCTGACCATGCTCGACAGGCAGCAGCAAACCAGTGAGTTTGATTTTTACAATATCCAGCAGAATGTGTTGTTAGAACAGGGGCTGTTTAACTACAACCTCGCTAAAGGATATGAGCTGGACGACCAGCGTTAAGCTATGACTCAGTCGTTCGACTTTGGCGAAACCAACCCCTTCGTGCCTCTGGCCGCTCAGCTAAGGCCGGAGAAGATCGAGGATTACGTCGGCCAGGCCCATATTCTGGGGCCGGACAAACCTCTGCGTCACGCATTGGAGCAGGGCAAGGCGCACTCCATGATCCTCTGGGGGCCGCCGGGCACCGGCAAGACCACGCTGGCCGAGCTCATTGCCCGCTATTGCGAAGCCCATGTGGAGCGGATCTCGGCAGTCACCTCAGGAGTGAAAGAGATTCGTGCGGCGATCGACAACGCCAAACAGCAGGCCAGCGCCCGCGGCAAGGTGACCATCTTATTTGTGGATGAGGTACACCGCTTTAATAAGTCCCAGCAGGATGCCTTCTTACCCTATATCGAAGATGGCACGGTGATCTTTATCGGTGCCACCACGGAAAACCCTTCCTTCGAACTCAACCGGGCCTTGCTATCCCGCGCCCGGGTCTATGTACTGAAGTCTCTGACCAAGGATGATCTGAATCAGATGCTCGACAGGGCCCTGGCAGAGCCGCGCTTTAGTGATACCACGCTCACCGGAGAGGCCCGCCAGCAGCTGTTATTTCTAAGCCAGGGCGACGGTCGCCGGATGCTGAATTATCTGGAACTGGCGGCGGATTTTTGCCCGGGAGCGGAGATCACACCCCAGGCGGTTCAGGATGCGGTGGGCGGCAAGGTGATGGCCTTCGATAAGGGCGGCGATCAGTTTTACGATATGCTATCGGCGATTCATAAATCGGTGCGCGGCTCGTCGCCCGATGGCGCGCTCTATTGGTATTGTCGGATGCTGGAGGCGGGGGCCGACCCCTTGACCATTGCGCGGCGCTGTCTGGCGATTGCCTCGGAGGATATTGGTAATGCCGACCCCCGGGCTTTGCAGGTCTGCTTAAACGCCTGGGATATTTTTCATCGGGTGGGCCCGGCCGAAGGCGAGCGGGCCATCGCCCAGGCACTCATCTATTGTGCCAGTGCGCCTAAGAGCAATGCCGTCTACACCGCCTTTAAGGCGGCGCGCAAGCTGGCACGGGAAGATCACGACTACGAGGTGCCGGTGCATCTTAGAAATGCCCCCACAAAACTGGCTAAGAGTATGGGCCATGGAGAAGAATACCGTTACGCTCACAATGAGCCGGGCGCCTATGCCGCCGGTGAGTGTTATCTGCCAGAAGAGTTAAAAGGCACACGCTTTTATGAGCCCAGCGATCGCGGGCTGGAAAAGCAGATCTCGGCGAAGCTGGACTATCTGCGCCAGCAGGACCAGCACAGTAAGGTAAAGCGCTATGAATAATCTGGCCCTGTACGGCGTCATTGCTTTGGGGGGAGCAGGCGGTGCCTGCCTGCGTTATTTTATTTCCTCGCTGGCGCTGCAGTGGTTTGGCAAAGGCTTTCCCTTTGGTACACTTGCCGTCAATGTTATTGGCTCGGCCCTGATGGGCATGGTGTATGCCGCTTTAGAGGCCGAGGCTCTGGCCGGTCACCCCTGGCGGGCCTTTGTCAGTATTGGCTTTATCGGTGCACTGACCACCTTTTCCACTTTTTCTCTGGATACGCTGCTGCTGGTGCAGCAGGGAGCCTGGTTGAAGGCCGGTGCCAATGTGATTTTAAATGTGCTTTGCTGTCTAGCGGCAGCATGGCTGGGAATGCAAATTATTTTTTCGAAAGGGTAAGCGAAGCAGCATGTTAGACCCCAAGTTTTTACGTAGCGATATCGAAACCACCGCCAAGCGTCTGGCCAGCCGAGGCTTCGAGCTGGACGTGGCCGCCATCTCGGCACTGGAAGAAAAGCGCAAGGCCTTGCAGGTGAAAACCGAACAACTGCAGAACGAACGTAATGTGCGTTCTAAGTCCATCGGTAAGGCCAAGGCCGCCGGGGAAGACATTCAGCCGCTTTTGGCCGAAGTGGGTAAACTGGGCGACGATTTAGACGCCGCCAAGCAGGAGCTGGGTGAACTGCTGGACGAGTTAAAGCAGATCTCCCTGTCTATTCCCAATCTGCCCGATGATTCGGTGCCTGAAGGCAGTGATGAAGATCAGAATCAGGAAGTCAGCCGCTGGGGCGAGCCGCGCCAGTTTGATTTTGAGGTCAACGATCATGTGGATGTGGCCGCCAGGCTAAACAAGGGCCTGGATTTTGAAACAGCGAGTAAGCTAAGTGGCTCCCGCTTTGTGGTAATGCGTGGTCAGATCGCCAGGCTGCATCGGGCGCTAACCCAGTTTATGCTGGATTTGCATACCGACGAGCACGGCTATCAGGAAATGTACGTGCCATATTTGGTCAACAACGACAGCCTGTATGGCACCGGCCAGCTGCCCAAGTTTGGTGAGGATCTGTTCCATACTCAGCCTGCCACCGAAGAAGGACAGGGCATGAGTCTGATCCCCACCGCCGAGGTACCGCTGACCAATATTGGCCGGGATGAGATCTTCGATGCTGCTGAGCTGCCCGTGAAGATGACCGCCCACACGCCGTGTTTTCGCAGTGAAGCAGGCTCTTACGGTCGCGATACCCGCGGCCTGATTCGCCAGCATCAGTTCGACAAGGTGGAGTTGGTGCAATTGGTTAAGCCCGAACAGTCTTTCGAGGCTTTAGAGCAGTTGACCGGTCATGCAGAGAAGGTATTACAGCTGCTGGAACTGCCTTATCGCAAGATGTTGCTGTGCACCGGCGATATGGGCTTTGGTGCCTGCAAGACTTATGACCTTGAGGTGTGGCTACCGGCGCAAAATACCTATCGGGAAATTTCTTCCTGCTCCAACATGTTGGATTTCCAGGCCCGTCGTATGCAAGCCCGTTTCCGTAACCCGGATACCAATAAGCCCGAGTTACTGCATACTCTGAATGGTTCCGGTTTGGCCGTGGGCCGTACACTGGTGGCTATCCTGGAAAACTATCAGCAGCAGGATGGTTCGGTGACCGTGCCTGAAGCATTGCGCTCCTATATGGGCGGTGTGGAAGCAATAACGCCAGAATAATAACTCTGTGCCACTAAGTGATTGAGAAATGGGCCAAAATGGCCCATTTTTTTGTAATAGACTAAAAATTACGCTTTAATAGGCCAATTAATTAATCAACAGGGCGTTAGCCGATGAAAGTCACCGATGACGTGCGCCTGCTAATGAAGTTTGTCTACTGGATTGCCATGGCCATTGGCTTTGGTCTGGTGGCTTATTTGCTTTGGATGACCTTTGTTACCGTGTACAACGGTCTGATTGGTTAGAGGCACTTCTTTGGCTTGGGCAAACCGGCGATCTTGGTGGCCTGCTTGGCCGGGCCATCGGGAAACAGGCGAAACAAGTAACGGCTGTTACCTTTCTCTGGACCGTACTCTTTAGCCATGGCCTTAACCAGGGCGCGGATGGCCGGACTGGTATTAAACTCCAGATAGAAATTACGCACAAAGTACACCACTTCCCAGTGGGCCTCGGTCATTTCAATCTCATCACGCCGCGCAATTTCTGCGGCCAGTGCCTCACTCCAGTCATCGATGGACTTTAGATAACCGTTGGCGTCGGTGGCGATGGTCTCGCCCTGAAATTCGATACTGCTTGTCATGTCCAGGTCAGGCTGTTGTTGTACTCTAGCGTCAATTCTACCACAGACGCCATATCCACCGAATGAAAGAGCGCCGGTGATTCGCCCATTCCCCGGGCCAGGCAGTCACTTTGAAGCACATACACAGGTTGGTTCAGGGCGTTTAACCTTCGCTGCCAGCTAGGGGCGTTGAGCGCATAGACCCCATCTTCAAGCAGAAGAATGCCATCCTTGTCGCCTAACTGTGCCAAACACTGCTCCAGTGCCGGTGACGAAAAGGGGGAGGCGGTGACCAGATGTAGCGTCATTACAAGCTCACCAAGTGTTGATAGCCTGCGAGGGTTTGCTGCCACAGTTCCGGGCTTAGGATGCTGACCTCGGGCAATAAGTCTTGCGGGTTTATACCGCGTTCGGACAAGCTGGATTCCAGCACATAGATAGGCTCCACATCGTAAAACTCCAGCGCGGCAAAGGTCTTGCTGAAATTTTTGCGCTGCAAGGGCTCCGGCTGTTGGTGTTTAACCAGTTGAAAAACGCCATCACCGGCAACGAACAGCGCGCACTCCAGACCAAAGGTGCCCGCCATCATGGCCAGATCCAGGGCTTCCTGAGCACAGTGACCTGCATAAGGGGCGCGGCGACTGATAACGGCGACCTGGGTCATAACTGCACCACCCGATCGCTCTGGCTTATCAGCTTGATCAATTCGCCTAAGCCAGAGGCCTGAAAGGGCTTGTGTAAGTTCGGCTGTACCTGATGTTGGCTGGCATCTTCTTTGGCAATCACGCCACGTTTGGCGGCTGCGGTCACGCACACATGCAGGGGCACCTGAGTCTTTTGGTGAAACTCGGTCCAAAGGTCATGCCAGTTGGCCTCGTCGCCCGGGGGAGTATGCAGAGCATTGGCGTTATCGACGCCCGCCAGATAGAAAAATACTCCGTTAATTTGGTGGCCGAGTGCCAGAGCCGATTGCGCAAAGGTCAGTGCCGTAGCAGGGCCTGATGACTGAAAGGGGGAGCGAGTGAGAAGTAATGTAAAGCTTGCCATGACCGGAATGAAAAAACGCCCCCGGAAGGGGGCGCAGGGGGATGATTAATCTTCGCCGCCAAAGGCACCCAGTAAGTGCAGCAGAGCGGTGAACAGATTGTAGATACTTAAGTACAGTCCTACGGTCGCTCGGATGTAATTGGTTTCGCCACCATGGATGATACGACTGGTATCAAACAGGATGAAGCCGGACATAATCAGCACGATACCGGCGCTCACGGCCAGGCTCATGGCTGGGATCTGCAGGAAGATGTTGGCAATACCTGCAACAATGGCCACGATCAGGCCCACCATTAAGAAACCACCCATAAAGGAGAAGTCTTTCTTCGTGGTCAGGGCATAAGCGGACAGACCGAAGAACACCACCGCGGTCCCCCCCAGTGCTTGCATAATCAGTTCAGGACCGTTGCTAAAGGCGCCCAGGTAGTAGTTAAGAATGTGGCCCAGTGAACCGCCCAGCAGGCCGGTAAACAGGAATACCCAACCGATGGCAGACGAGCTTTCTGCTTTTTTGTGCACCACAAACAGCACACCCAACGCGCCCAGGCTCATTAACAGCGATGTGATCGCCGAGATTTGCATGGCAGTGGTGATGGCCGCACAGACGGCACTGAATGCCAGTGTCATGGACAGCAGCATATAGGTGTTGCGAAGTACCTTGTTGGTTTCAAGGACAGATGCCTTGGACGCCGTGTTGTACATCGTCTTTTGATTCATAGGGTTCATCGTTTGCTCCGGTTTATCAACCACATAGTGAAGTCATTGTACTGTTATATAGTCCATTTGTATGGGGTTTAGTTCACTTTTTCAAGGGCTTTCGGGTAAGTGGAGGGAAAAGGGGAATTTATTGATGCTTTTCACCGCAAAATGGACAAAGACTAAGCACTTAAAAGCTATTTTTAAAATAGGCCTTTACAAGGTCCGGAAAGCTCATTAAAGTACGCCCCACTTAACGGAGAGTTGGCAGAGCTCGGTTGAATGCACCTGACTTGAAATCAGGCGAAGGGTCAAACCTTCCGGGGGTTCGAATCCCTCACTCTCCGCCATATTCAAACAAAAACGCCTCGCTTTTTAGCGGGGCGTTTTTGTTTGTGCTATTGCTCGGCGGAGTTTGAGGGTGAGTCCCCGCTGGGTTCGACAAATTTGTCAGGAACAAATTTGGACGTCGCTTTAGCGGCGGCCCGAAGGGCGCTGGGCAGGATAGCCTGGCGCAATCCCTCACTCGACTTCACTACTTCCCACTCTGAGTGTGTCTTTAATAGCTGGATGCCTGCTCGCAGGCAGGCATGACGACAGGCTTAAACGAGCAGCTCGTAGGCATAACAAAGGCGTGTAATGTTACTCCGTCGTTCCTGAACAAACAGGAAGCCATTGCCGGGGCATAGGTCGGCTTGGTTGTTATTCCTTAATCCCTTCGCATCGCGTGGTATTTGTGAAAGAAACCGGTAATATCAAGGCATTGCAATGAGCCACAGGAAGCTCTAATGGAATTTAACATTCGTCATCTTGAAAAATCTGATGCCGAGTCTCTCGCTGACACTTATCGCTTTACTGAGGTAACGGAGCAGACATCTCAACTGCCTTATATGAGCTCTGAAACAGTAAGCGATCTGTTTTTCAGTACCAGGAATTATACGCTGGTAGCCGAGCAGGGTGGCCGAATTATGGGACATGTTTCCTTGTTTTTATCAGACAAAGCCCGGGAGCGTCACTGTGCGTCTTTAGCGATTGCTATTCATCCTGACGCCCAGGGGAAGGGGCTTGGTCGTCGGTTGATGCACTCGATGCTGGAGCAGGCCGATAACTGGCTAAACCTGGTGCGTATCGAGTTGGAAGTGCATTCCGATAATAAGCCGGCTATCGAGCTCTATAAGAAGTATGACTTTGAAATTGAGGGCGAAAAGCGTTTTGCCACTTTTAAGAGAGGCCAGTACCATAACCTGTTGATTATGGCCCGGCTAAGAAAGGAAGACCGCGAAAGAGAGCGGCGAGCCTGCTGAATGCCCGCAACGGGCGGGCATCGTTCAGATGTCGTCTTGCTCAATCAGTTGCTGGCGAACTGACTTCTGGCCAGAACCCGTTCAAGATTACGGGCGGTAATATCATTGTGAGGGTTCAGATAAGCGGCCATCTCCAGATTTTCGACACTCGCCTTGGCGTCACCCTGCAGGTAGCTTAAAACCGCCAGGTTGTTATAGGCGATGCTTTTCTCTCTCTTACTGGTGTACATCTTGACCGCTTCTGAGCAGGTTGTTGTGGCCTGCTGTAAGTCGCCCTGAGAAATGTAAGCCACGCATAAATTGGTGTTAATGTCGGCGAGTTCGCCCCGGTGTGACGTCTTGGCTTTGAACTGAGAGAGTTTCTGTACGCCAGTCTGGTAGTTTCCGGCTTCAACATCTCTGACACCATAGACATCGGCATAGCTTGTTTTCAGTTCCAGTGAGCCTGACGGGCTGCCACTGGCAGTGAAAGCGGCCAAAGTAATGGCGGCGATTGCGGTGATTTTGATTAGATTTTGCATGGTTTTCCCCTTGGATGTTTAACACTTGCCGGTATGAGCGATACCAGTGACGACCTTATAAAACTGAGTCATACTGAGCGCCTGACGAAAGTGAAATGACCGGCTAATGTTTTCCTAATGAAGGTTATTTTTCTTGTTAATCAAAGGGATAAAACCTGCTGAATAAATTGGAAATACAGAGCATGACAGGTAAAAATCGCCCCGAAGGACAATTTTATATTGGTGATGTACAGGTTGATGCGGATAACAACAGCATTAACCTGCATGGCCAGTGGGTCCACGTCGAGCCCAAAGCCATGCATGTGTTATGGGTATTAGCGTTGCAGGCCGGTCAGACCGTTCCCCGCGATAGCTTATTCAACAAGGTTTGGGGAGAGCGGGTTGTGGTCGAGGAGGCGCTGACCCGCACTATTTCGCAGTTGCGTAAGGCGCTGAATGACAGTCAGGCGCGACAAGTCATCCAGACCGTGCCGAAAAGAGGGTATAGGCTGACCAGTAACGTTCAGTGGCAGCAACATCTGCCGCAACAGGCTGAATCTCAGCCTGAGCCAACATCCAGGCCGCAGCAACCGGAAAGCCGGATGTCGGTGATCATCGCCACGGCACTGATTGTCATAATGGTGATCATCGTTCCGCTCTGGTGGTTTGGAGCTGACGAGCCGAAATACGACACCTCTCCTACGCCATCGGATTCAGTGGCAAACCAACCATCGGTGGCGGTCACTGCATTCACTAACGGCAGCGGCAAAAAAGAAGGGGATTACCTGGCCGCTGAGTTATCTGAGCAGCTGCATCAGGGATTATCCGGGCAATCGCGCCTGTCGCTTGCCCCCTACCAGCCTGAGCAGAATGTTGAACAAAAGTCGAAGCAAGTGCGCTTTGTCATAACCGGCCGTGTTGAACGACTCACCTCCTCAGGCGCCGACCTTGTATTGAGCATATATGACAGCCAGGTTGATAAGGTGGTTCGGACGATGCCGGTCAACAGCGATGAGTTAAAGCCAGGGGCCATTACTCCGGCACTGTTAAAACCGGTATTTGAGCAACTGGGCATCAATACAGAAGAGCCATCATCGGAGCAAGGCGACTCAGGCCAGGTTGACGTAAAAGCCTACCAGTATTACCTCAGAGGCAACTATTGGTGGATGAATGGCTCAACCAGTGAGTGGTTTGCCCGGGCTGAAAAGGCGTTTTTAAAAGCGTTAGAGATAGAGCCCGATTTTGCCTCCGCCCGGGGCAGCCTTGCCTATATCTATGCCCGGTATCAATTTCACGATATCTACATGCCAGAGGCAATGGCCATTACCAAAGCCGAACAAGCCATTGAGCAGGCGCTGGACTTAAACCCTAGACAAATAGATGCCCTCAATGCCAGGGCTATCATTGCTACTCAAAGGCAGAACTTTAAGCGAGCTGAACAAGCGTTGGAGGCGGTATTTGAGGTTGAGCCATCCAATTCGCAGGCACTGTATTTATATTCCGAGCTGGAGATTGCCCGCAATCAACCGGAAAAGGCCCTGGCCTACGCATTGAAAGCCCAGCAGGCGGACCCCTTGTCACCCTGGGTAAACATTAATCTGGCGATTGTTTATGGTGTTATCGGTCAGTACGATTCGGCGTATCAGGCGCTCGAGGACGCCATCAGCATCGACCCTGATTACGTTTGGGGCTATGTCTGGAAGGCCCGCATACTGCATCAAGAGGGCAAACTGGCAGACGCTGTTAAGGTACTAGAGTCAGCGATGGAGCTCGATCCTGGGTCAGCGGCGAACAGCGCTTATCTGGGATTGATATATCTGGATCTTGGGCTGTCCGGTGAGGCCCAGTACTGGTTTGAGCATACGGCTGCCCTTTATGGTGACTCGGTGGACGCCAGGTTCTGGAAAAACTTTGTGCGGTTGGTGTATCAGCGCAAGGATGCGGCTTTGCGCTTTAAATTACTGACTCAGCTTATTAGTCTGAAAAGCGGCACTTACAATCTGATGCCCGTATTGCTCCAGACCGCTGAGGAACTCAGACGCTCAGCCCCGGCCCTGATAACCGCTGAAGCAAGGAAGATCAAAGCTTCTGACCGGTTGGTGAATATCCAAAACGTGGAGCAGGCGTTGGGGTTACTGAGCCTGTCTGCGCCCGGTGATCAGAGGTTGATAAATAAACTGGTGCAATTCGAGCAGGCCTTGCCGCAATGGTCAGCCAGTCAGGCAATGGGGGCACGTCGTCTGTTGGCAACCGGTCAACCCAGGGAGGCTGTTAATGCTTTAATGCAGACCGCGAATGACGGCTGGCTAGTGCATCATTGGCTTAGACTGCGTCACCCTCTGTGGGAACAATACTCATCCGTGCCGGGTTTCGATACGCTACGCAGAACCATCAAGCAAAAGCAGCAAACCCAGCAGGCGTTGTTAGAGCGCGATTTTTAAGCGGTTATTATTGTCCCGGCTTTGTCGAATAAGTGTGTCACCTACCGGGTAATCCCGTTTGCTCATACGATCATAAAGTACCACATTGGCGGTGGCGGCCAGGTTCATGCTGCCCTGAGTCGGGATATAAATGACATGATCACAGGCCGACACCACTTCTTGTGGCAGAGAACCATCTTCAGGGCCAAACAAGTAGTAGGCATTATCCGGATGTTCAAATTCAGGCAGCGGCGTGGCGCCTTCCACCAGTTCAATACCGATACGACTGGCCCCCTTGGGGGTCATACTGATGAGGTCGTCCACGCCCACCGTGGGAATGCGCTCGCGAATCTTCTGGGTGTCGGCGCGATAATCCTTGGCATAACCATAACGCTGGCCGGTATAGAACACTGCACTGGCGCCGTAGCAGCCGCAGGCCCGTAATATGGAGGCCACATTGGTGGCGGATTTGGGGTTGACCAGCCCTAAAGTGACTCTGGATGGATTCATATTGAATTACCGTTGATTGAACGGCGCTAGAGTAGGCAACTCGGATAAGAAATACAACTTAAATACAGACCAATCTGACATTGTTTGTCTGAAAAATGGTCAATATTTCCATGGCGTTCAGGTATAATCCGCGACCCTTTGCGTTATCGAGAGTCCCGCCTGTTATGAAAGCCACCATCAAAGCCGAGCGTTCGCTGTTTTCCTATCCCAAATACTGGGCCCATTGCTTTGGAGCGGCGCCATTTTTACCCATGAGCCGGGAAGAAATGGACCAGCTGGGCTGGGACAGTTGCGACGTGATCCTGGTCACCGGCGATGCCTATGTGGATCACCCCAGCTTTGGTATGGCGGTCATCGGTCGCATGCTGGAAGCTCAGGGCTTTCGGGTGGGGATTATTTCCCAGCCAGACTGGCACAGCAAAGACGATTTCATGAAGCTGGGTAAGCCCAATCTGTATTTTGGGGTGACAGCGGGCAACATGGACTCGATGATCAATCGCTACACCGCCGATAAAAAGCTGCGCCACGACGATGCTTACACCCCCGGCAACGTGGGCGGAAAGCGACCGGACAGGGCGGTAACTGTGTACGCTCAGCGCTGCCGGGAGGCGTTTAAAGGTGTGCCTGTCATTGTTGGTGGTATTGAGGCCAGCTTGCGCCGCATCGCCCACTATGACTACTGGTCGGAAAAGGTCCGTCGCTCGGTACTGTTTGATTCGAAAGCCGATATGTTGATGTTCGGCAATGCCGAGCGCCCTCTGGTGGAAGTAACCCACCGCTTAGCGGCCGGAGAAGACATCAAGGACATTCGTGATGTGCGCGGTACCGCCATTATCGTTAAAGAGGCGCTGCCGGAGTGGGAAGGAGTGGATTCCACGCAGCTCGACAGGCCGGGCAAGATCGACCCTATTCCAAGCCCGTATCAGGAGGAACCGGACTGCGATCAGCAAGCTAAGGCGCAGCAACCGGAAGATAAAAACGCCGCCAAGCCAGTGGTGGTGCAGGCGGATTTTCGTCGTCGTCCCTGGGAGTACGTATATGTAAAATTGCCGGCGTTTGAAGTGGTTCGCGACAATAAGACCCTGTATACCCATACTTCGCGTATTTTACATCAGGAGACTAATCCGGGGTGCGCGCGGGCGCTGATGCAGCGCCACGGCGATCGCTCCATCTGGATCAATCCTCCGGCCATGCCGCTGGAAACCGAAGAGCTGGACGCGGTATTTGATCTGCCGTATCAACGCATACCTCATCCGGTGTATGGCGATGCCAAGATCCCGGCCTATGACATGATCAAGTTCTCGGTCAACATTATGCGCGGCTGTTACGGTGGTTGTACGTTCTGCTCTATTACCGAGCATGAGGGGCGCATCATTCAAAGCCGCTCAGAAGACTCCATCATCCGAGAGATCGAAGACATTCGCGACAAAGTGCCTGGGTTTACCGGCGTGATTTCCGATCTTGGCGGGCCCACTGCCAATATGTACCGGCTGCGCTGTCAAAGCCCCAAGGCCGAGGCCACCTGTCGGCGCCCGTCGTGTGTCTATCCCAGCATCTGTGCCCATATGGATACCGACCATACACCGACCATCGATCTGTATCGGCGGGCGCGCAATCTGGACGGCATCAAGAAGATCCTGATCGCCTCCGGCGTGCGCTATGATTTAGCGGTGGAAGATCCGCGCTATGTGGAAGAGCTGGCAAAACACCATGTGGGCGGTTATTTGAAAATTGCACCCGAGCACACCGAAGAGGGCCCATTATCTAAGATGATGAAACCGGGTATGGGCAGTTATTACCGGTTCAAAGAGCTATTCGATAAGTTCTCTAAGGAAGCGGGCAAAGAGCAGTATTTAATACCCTATTTTATTGCCTCTCACCCCGGTACTACCGATGAAGACATGCTGAATCTGGCCATCTGGCTCAAGGAAAATCGCTTTAAGCTGGACCAGGTGCAAAACTTCTATCCGTCACCCATGGCGACCGCCACCACCATGTATCACACCGAGGTGAATTCGCTGAAGAAGGTGAAAAAAGACAGTGATGCCGTGCCGTCGGCCAAAGGGGAGATCCACCGTCGTCTGCATAAGGCCATGCTGCGTTACCACGATCCTAAGAATTTCCCGCAGATCCGCGAAGCCCTGAAGCGCATGGGGCGGGAAGACCTCATTGGCCGGGGACCCCAGCATCTTGTCCCGCCGGAAAGCCCGAATGAGAAACGTCGTCAGGCACCGAAAGGGCGTAAGGGGGAAAAAGCCCTGACCAAGCACACTGGGTTGCCACCCAAACCGAAATATAAGGCGGCTTCCACGGGGAAAGGCAAAGCCCGGAATAAGAAGCCGCAACGCCAGGAGCGTTAGCATCCCAGGGGAGCTATAAATGTCATCAGGATTTACTTATCTGACCATCGCCATTATCGCAGAGGTGGCCGGCACCTTGGCCTTAAAAGCCTCCAATGGTTTTCAGCAGCCAGTTGCGGGGGGCCTGTGTGTGCTGGCCTACGTGGTGGCGTTTTATATGCTGTCACTGGTGGTCAAAACTGTACCGGTCGGCATTGCCTACGCCATCTGGGCCGGCGCAGGGATTGTGCTGATTACAGCACTTAGTGCCATTATCTATCGACAGTTCCCGGATTTGCCTGCGGTTATCGGTATTGTGCTGATTCTGGCTGGCGTTGTGATTATTAATATGTTTTCCCGTACTGTTAGTCATTAGATGGTGGCTGAGCTCTTTAGAGGCAGCGTTTTTTTTAAATGACGCTGGCGGTGCTCACAACACCGCCAGAGTATCCCAGCATGCCCCCATAGTATGGTAATCACACTTACCGCCGAGGATGCTTTTCTCGTTGGTGTATTTGTCGTTGTTGGCTTTCAGGATGCGATACCAGGCGCCGTATTTGTGGTCGACAAAATGATCCCAGGCATAGGCCCAGATTTGCTCATACCAGCGCCAGTATTGCTGGTCATCGGTGGCCTGCGCCAGCATGGCGGCGGCGGCAAATGTTTCGCACTGGACCCAGAAGTATTTATCCGAATCGCAAATACTGTTATCCGGCGCATGACCATAGCAGATGCCGCCGTGTTGGTCGTCCCAGCAGAGTTCTAAGGAACGGTCGAACAGGGCACGGGCACGTTTAAGCAGCCAGTCTTCTTTCTTATAGCGGTGCAGGGTGACTAATAGCTTGGTCCATTCGGTTTGGTGACCGGGCTGGAACCCCCACGGGCGGTAGAGGTTTTGTGGGTCGTCTTTGTTGTAGTCCCAGTCGATATTGAGCTGTTTACCGAAATGTTCCCAGATAAGACCACCGGTTTTGTCGGCCAGTTTGACCGCCACTGTTTTTGCCAGGGTGTAGGCGCGCTCTAAAAAGACCTCATCGCCGGTGGCCTGATAAGCGGCCAGAGTCGCTTCGCAGCAGTGCATGTTGGCATTTTGCCCGCGGTAATCACCCAGCTGCTTCCAATCCGGTGAGGCTTCGTCGGCGTACAGTTCAATGTGGGACTGCCAGAAACGGCGGTTCAGGATCTCCCAGGTGCGATACAGATCGGCGCGGGCCGATTCAATCCCCACCTCCACACAGCGGGAGTAGGCCAGTATCACAAAGGCCAGGCCATAGCAGTGATTGGTCTGATCCACCGGCTGATTGTCCTGCAAGATCCAGTTATACCCCTGGCGGGCCGTGTCCCAGTGCTGATTGCGAATATAGCTAAGGCCGTGCTTCGCCAGCGCCAGATAGCGCTCTTTACCGGTGTCCTGATAGGCGCGGCAGTAGTTGACCACCATACGGGTGGAGCTGACCAGATGTTTGTGGCCCTTATCAAACACAGTGCCATTGTCGTAATAGTTCTGGTGAAAGCCGCCGTTAACCCCATCCACCACCTGGGGATCGTAAAAGGCCAGGATGTCGTCGATATGCTGGCGAAGAAAGCGCGCGTCTTTAAAATCAGGCATGGTTGGCTCCTTGGTTTAAAAAAGGTTGTAATGAATCCGGGTCAGGCAATGAGCTAAAAGCGCCTTTGATTGAGGCGGCATGAGCGCCGCAGCAACAGGCAAAATAAAGATCATCCTCAAGCTCATGGCCACTCAGCCACTCGGTAAGTGTATTGCTGTGCATAGGCTTAGCCGATAAACAGCTTAGCAAACCGCCAATAAAGGCATCTCCCGCAGCGGTGGCATCTACCATCGCTACCTTAGGCGGTGAAAGCTGCCCCTGATCGGCTTTGGTGTACCATTGTACGGGTCTCGCGCCGTCGGTTATCAGGATGAGCTCAGGTTTGTGTTGTAGCAACTGTGTTAAGTAATCCTTATGACCTTGGGCCAGATAATCCAGCTCTTCGGTGCTCATCTTGATAATCTGGCACTGCTGAGCCAGATGGTTAACCCTGTTAGCGTCGGCCTTGCCCTCGGGCCAGAGGTTATGACGTAAATTCACATCGAAGCTGGTGATCCAGCCGGACTTCGAGGCTTGCTGCACACCATATGCGGTGGTCTGAGCAATAGCCATTTCGGTGAGGCTATTGGAGCAGATATGCAAAATACCGGACTGTTTAAAGAGCTCAGGGCGAAAATCCTCTGGTCGAAAGCAGAGATCGGCGGCCGGGGGCCGGTAAAATTCAAAGGTGCGTTCGCCATGCTCATCCAGTGAGACAAAGGCCAGGGCGGTTTTGGCCTTGTCGGTGGTCACAATATGCTGAATGTCGACCCCGGCATCGGCCAGGTTTTGCTGTAAGAAGTGGCCGAACTGATCCTGACCCAACGCGCCCACAAAGGCGGCCTTTCCGCCGAGCTTAGCGACGGCGACTGCGGCGTTGGCAGGCGCACCACCGGCATACTTAGTAAAGGTCTCAGGGCCGCCGCTCTCACTATCGCCAATGCGATTGGACAGCATATCCACCAAGGCCTCGCCAAAGCAGACCACCTGGGTTGTATCTGACATCATTCAGGACGCCTCCGCCACAAGCTGCTGCTCGGCTTTCTCTGCCGACAAGCGTTGCCCCTGATGATCGAACAGATACAGGCTGGACTCGGTGAGCTTGAGACGCACGGTATCGCCGGTGTTCGGGAGGTTGACCGCATGGCTCTGCACGCAGATCTCTTGTTTGCCTAACTGGCAATACAGGTAGCTTGTGGAGCCTAAGCGTTCGATCACGTTCACTCGCACCTCCAACTGACCATCATCAGCGATCAGAATATGTTCGGGGCGAACGCCCAGTCTGGCGACGCTGCGGGGCAACTCGACACCATCTTTTATCGCCACCTGCACACCGGCTTGCTGCTCCACCAATACATTTAAGTGCCCGTTATGCTGCTCGCCAACGCCCACATCCACGATATTCATCTTGGGCGAGCCGATAAAACCGGCCACAAATTCATTCACCGGATTGGTGTACAGCTCCATGGGCGTACCCACCTGTTCGATATTGCCGTCTTTGAGTACCACGATGCGATCGGCCAGGGTCATGGCTTCCACCTGATCATGGGTCACATAGATCATGGTCGCGCCCAGGCGGTGGTGCAGCTCGGACAACTCCACCCGCATCTTAACTCTTAGCTCCGCATCCAGATTGGATAAAGGCTCATCGAACAGAAATACCTCGGGGTCCTGAACGATGGCCCGGCCTATGGCCACCCGCTGGCACTGGCCGCCGGATAATTCGCCGGGTTTACGCTTAAGATAGGGCGATAATTGCAACATATCGGCGGCGTTTGCCACCTTTTGCTTTATTTTATCCTTAGGCTCTTTGCGCATCTTCATGCCGAAGCTTAGGTTTTGCTCGGCGGTCATATGGGGGTAGAGGGCATAGGACTGAAACACCATGGCCACCTGACGCTCGCTGGGCGGGAGCTTGGTCACATCGCGCTCACCGATGTGGATCTTGCCTTCGGTGACGGTTTCTAAGCCTGCGATCATGCGCAGCAGGGTGGATTTACCGCAGCCCGAGGGGCCGACAAAAACC
This sequence comes from Saliniradius amylolyticus, assembly GCF_003143555.1. Taxonomy (NCBI): domain Bacteria; kingdom Pseudomonadati; phylum Pseudomonadota; class Gammaproteobacteria; order Alteromonadales; family Alteromonadaceae; genus Saliniradius; species Saliniradius amylolyticus. Next base: position 1,611,229 of record NZ_CP029347.1, on the reverse strand, counting down.
ACAAATTCACCGGACTGGATGCCCAGATCCACACCGTGGATGGTCTGGGTATCGCCAAAGCGTTTTTTTACCTTAGATAGGGATAGTGCGGCCATGGTTACTCCTCATAGCGACTGAATGCATTGTTATCGGGCCAGTGCAGGGGAATGCCCTGAACCTCCAGCAGCTGTTGTAGCTGTGTTACCTGCCTGGGATCACTGTGTATGTCGGCCGGTGTTTTTCCCTGGCTTATGCTGTAGGCGGCGATCAGTCCGGCCACTTCACCGACCAGCCATTCCACCGGATGTACCCGGGTCACGGCGCCTACCAGATGGGTGACGCTTAAGTTCTTACAGGCGGGTAACAGGTTGGTGATGGTTTTGGGGATAAAGATACCCAAGGGCAGTTCGAAGGGACGCACCCGGGCATTGGCCCCCATCTGAGAACGACAGGTGGGGTGGATATCCATATTATACAGCCCAATGCCTACTGAATTGGTTGCGCGTAACGGATTGCTATCGCTATTCCCATCGGCCTGAATGTCGCACAAGGTCAGGGTTTCCAGGCCCTTGATGCGTCTCGATTCGCGAATATAAAGCTGCTGTGCCAGGCCGTCTTCGGTGCCGGTCACGTCGGGCGCTAAACCCAGTTCGGGAAAGCCAAAACCGGCTTCGCATACCGAGTGGCGCGGTGCCTCATTTTGCAGCCAGTAGAGCAGACACAGGGATAACTGACGGGCGCGCTCTGCCAGTTCTTCTTCACTAAAATCTGGGTTATCCAGATAAGGTTCCAGCGCGTAATCGTTTTGCGCCCAGTTGATAAGACTCACATCCTGCTTGTCGCTGCGCCAGTTTTTCGCGGCGATAACCCGCCGGTAGCGCCACAGATCCAAGGTCTCGCCCTGACCAAAAAGTGGCAAGGTGATATGACCGAAAGGCTCACCACCGGGCAGCTTCTCACTGAAGATCGGATAGTCATAACCGGGCAGGTGATAGTCCCGCCAGAAGTCATAGGCAGGGGGTTTAGCAATAGCCGGTGCCTTGCCCGGGTATTTTCTTAGTGCCATCACCCAGGTCACCGGCTGCTGATCCATGGGATCAGCCGTCTCCGGAGTCTGCGGTTCGTTAAATTCGTCCCGGCTTTCCTTGCCCAGCGCATAGGGCATATTGGCCTGTTTCAGCAGCTCGCCGGTGTCCGTGGCATCTAAGTAAACATCGGCCATCAGGCTGACCGCTTTGCCTTGAGGGCACTGAACCTCGACGGCGGTGATGCGATCTTGCTGGCACTGGACCGAACTGAGTCGATGGCGCTCCAGTAACACCAGTAGTCCCTGTTCCACAAAGGGCTGAAGCAGGTCCCGGAAGTAGTCCTCGGCGACTTTAGGCTCGAAGCACAAACGGCTGACCCAACCATCGCCGGGGTTCAGTCCTTCGGTAAGGCTGCTGTTATCGACAAAATCCGGCTGCGCCTGGTAGTGCTCGCGAATGGCCTTGCGAAAGGCGTAATAGCTTTTTGAGGCGCCAAAAGATTCGATAAAGCGGTGTTCGTCGGGCGGTACGCCCTGGGATGTCATCTGTCCGCCCAGCCAGTGGTATTCGCTGACCAGAATCGTCTTAACGCCCTGACGACAGCTTTGCCAGGCGGCCATCACGCCGCCCAGGCTGGCCCCGATAACGGCGACCTGGGTTTGATAGCTGTTCATGACGTGGCTCCCTGCGCGATTTTGGTAACAAGGCCGATCTCGAAGCTGCGCTGCCAGGGCAGGTAGACATCATCCAGTTGAATATCCTCCAGGCCATGGTCGGCTAGCCACTGTCTGGCCACTGACAGGTAGGTCTTGCGCGCCAGTGCGGTTAATTCGCTGGCCGATTCTGTGCCGGTAAGCTGACGGCGAAGATGCTGGCGTAACCTTGCCTGATACAGATAATCGTCCAGCAGCCGAATGGCCAGCAGGTGGCGATTGGCGGCGGCATCAGGCTTTTTAGCCAGACATAACTGAGTCACTAAAAAGCCAATGCTGTTGCTGGCGGTATTCCAGGCGCCATAGGCGCTGAATTGATTAAGCTTGGCATCCAGAGCCTGAATAAGCTCAGGATCGCCGCCATTGGCATAGGCCAGATCCAACAAGCCCACCGGCTTATCGACGTTGGCAATACGCTCAAGCCACTCAGGATCATGAGGCAGGCTTTCGGGTAAGGGGTAGCCCAGCGCCCAGTCGCCCTGCTGGTGGCCCTGGCAGTGTACGGCGATAATGGCATCGGCATCGTCCGGGGATGATACGAGTTCTGCGCCTGCTGCGGCTATCTGGCCCTGGAGTGAGTCCACCACCGGACGATCTTCATAACGCGCCACCATCTGGCTCAGGCTGTCGGCATGATGAGGGTCGATAGCCAGTCTGGTTTTTTCGACCACACCAAGCTGCTGTAACTGACAGGCCAGTAAGGTGGCGGCGACTTCGTCGGCCCCGGCGTAAATGGCGACGTTTTGGCTAAGCCCTCGGCTTGCTACCTGCTGCTGCCAGTGGCGGCGCTCGGCAATATTAAAGCCGTATTCGGCGGTGTCATCCTGGGGCAGGATCAACCGGTCGATGATACCGTCGTCAACCCAATCCAGGATTTGTTCGGTGATCGCCAGATTACGCCTGCGCGTTGCCAGATAATCCTCACGGATGGCTTTGGGAATACGCGCCTTGGCCGCCTCGGCGCGGGTCTTATCTTCACTGTCGGCTAAGCAGTCGAAACGATCGCTGTAAAAGGACCACTCCCAGATATCGGTGCCATAATCGGCCCAATAGAGCTTTTCCTCTTCGTTTTCGTTGTTATTGGACATGCGCATGGTGGCGCAAAAGCCATACAAAGGCTTGTCGGGATAGTGCTGTTTTAAGTCTTTAAGCAATTCCAGCCACTCACGCAGGCTGTCCAGATCGTCCTCGATAAAGCGCGATGGCACCAAACCGCCATAGACCAGCATATCCAGCGACAGTATAAAGCCATCGGCCTTCGAGGCTTGCTGGTGGATCCATTGATGTAGCTGCTTACGATCGGCAGGTTCCCGGAAAAAGCCCAGCGCATCCACCTCGGGCAGCAGTAGCTCACAGTCAGCAGCCCTGGCAAGAAGGCCTAGCTGCTCACGGGTAACCGGACGGCCATCCACCGGCAGGGCGAGAATCGTGGCGCGCGTCATTGGTTGGCTCCTAATTTAAGGGTGAAGGTGGCAATCTGTTTTGGCTGGACCACCAGTGACAGTGGCAGAGGATCGCCGTTTAGATCGGTGCGGGTCACTGATTGAGTGCCAAAGTCGGCCTTAACCTCGGACTCCTGCGGGTTCCAAAGCCGCACTTCCAGATGGTCTTTAACACGGCGGCAGCTGGTGATCTGCAGCTCCGGGCTGTGTAGCTGGACCTGAGGCGCCTGATGCTCGCTGTGCCCCCGTAACACAGCCACCGGCTGACGGAACTGCCGGGCCTGATTGAGCAGTTTAGTGGGCGTGGGATCACCAGGCAGTAGCGCAAAGTGAAACTCATACTGGCCTAAACACTGAGCCTGGGGGGTAGCCAGATCGGGGCCTGCACCCTGACCCCGGGTGCTGAGGTCCCGGCGCGACAACCAGCCGACGCTGCGCAGTAAGGTTACCGCCAGGGTATCGCCGTGCTCATCACCGACCAGTTCAAATTCCTGCAGGCCACGCTGCATCACACCAAGGCGACCCGCCTTGATGGCCGAATAGCTGGGGTTCACCGCCACCGGGGTTTCCTGCATGCCGGAGACCGGCGCATCA